>NZ_DASPHO010000753.1:0-2929 GCF_035629615.1 Hyalangium sp.
GGCTCCAGCGACGAATGGAGAGAGAGGGCCACGGCGCGTCGCCGGGCCCTCCGGACGGAGCGTGCCTGCGCGCGCCCCCTGTCCTTCTCTCGCCGTCCCATCACTGCACTCACCCATGTGCCTTCTGGAAGGGAGGACTCATGACACCCTTGTCTTGTCTTGTTGCCACCACACAGCGACAGCTCGATGACGCGCTCCGCGTCCGCTGGGCTGTCTTCGGAGAGGAGCTGAGACTGCTCGGAGGGCCACTGCCCCCTGTGCCACGCGAAGTGGACTGCTTCGACACCCTGTCCACCACCGTGCACCTCATCGTGTATGCGGGCTCCAAGCCCGTGGCCACCTCGCGGTTGCTGCTGCCCAACCCGGAGGTCGCGCTCCTCACGGAGAGGCCCCTCGGCATTGCCCTCGAGCAGAAGCTCGATCTGTCGAGCGTGGACGGGCCCGAGCTCTCCCTGGCGGAGAGCACGCGCTTCTGCATCCTCAAGGAGTGGCGCCACTCCGAGGTGCTCGTGCGCCTGCAGGCCGGCCTCTACCAGGAGAGCCGACGCCTCGGGGTGAGCCATTGGATTGCCTCGGCCAACACGGAGACGGACTCCGCCGAGGACGCGGCCCTCCTCTTCCAGGTCGCTGCCTTTCAGGGGCTGGTGAGCCCCCGCTGGTCTGTCCGCACCTTGTCCTCTTACGCTCCGCCCGAGGCACCGAGCGCGACGCTCTACACTCCCCTGGAGCGGACCCGCGCGCGGCAAGGTCAGCTCGAGGGCCTGCGCCTGCCGCGGACGCTGGCACTCTTTGCGCGCAAGATGGGCGCGCGCTTCATGGGCACGCCCCTCTATGACGCAGGCTTCCGCCGCTTCTCCATGCCGCTGATCGCCGCGCTGGATGAGATTCCGGCCAGCACGCTGGCCCTGTTTGACGCCCTGGACACTGGCGCTCACCGCGCCGCCTGAGCCGGGCCCCCCTCCCCCTCACCCTCACCCCACCCAAGCACGGGACCGTTGCCGGCCCCGCACAGGAGACGTGTATGCAGACGCAGACGCAGAGCTGGAACCCGATGGACTGGACGAGCGCACTGGAAGACGAGGCGCGCCTGCTGGTGGAGGAGCTGGGAATGCACCCGGGGGCCCAGCGCCTCTTCAACGGGAGCGTCGGCAAGGAGGGCTACCTCTCCTGGCTGGTGCAGACGTACCACTACGTGCAGTGGACGACGCCACTGCTGGAGCAGGCGGGCCTGCGGATGAAGCGGCTGGGCCGGCACGTCATGCTCGCCGAGCTGCTGCTCCAGAAGGCCGCGGAGGAGCGCGGCCACGAGCGGTGGCTGCTGGCGGACCTGAAGAACCTCGGGTGGACGCGAAAGCAGGTGGAGAGCACCCACCCCTGCCGCGCGGTGGAGGCCTATATCGCCTGGAACCGGTTCCAGTCGGAGGCCGGCTCCCCCACGGCGTTCCTCGGGACGGCCTTCGTGCTGGAGTACCTCAGCGTGCACCGGGCGGGAGAGGCGATGAAGCGGCTGCTGGAGCGCAACGCCATTCCCAACATCCGCAAGGCCGTCACCTTCCTGCGCGGCCACGCAGGTGCGGACGGGGGACACGTGGCGGAGCTGGTGGCCGTGCTGCGCACGCTGACCGAGCCAGCCGAGCAGGCCGCCATCCTTCTCTCGGCCCGCAACACCCGGGCGCTCTACACCGGCCTCTTCCCCGAGCCCGAGTGAATGGGATGAGAGGCCTTCACATCCGGGTGGCCCTGTTCATGAGCGCTGCCCGGGTGTCCACTCCCATCTTGTCGAAGACGCGCTGCAGGTGCTTCTTGACCGTGCCGACCGAGCAGTGGAGGTGCTCCGCAATGGTTTGGTTGTCCCAGCCCCGCAGCGCGCACTCGGCCACCTGCGCCTCGCGCTGGGTGAGCAGCTTGCACCAAGCTTGCGGTAAGGGCGTCCTGTCCGACACCTCCTGAAGCAGCAGCCCCCACAGCCGCCCGCTTCCAGGCTCTGGCAGCGGGACGAAGCTCACCCGGAGCTTCTTCTCCTCCCCCTCGAACGTCATCGAGGTATCCCGCTCCGCGCCTCCCACCCTCCTACCTGAGGTAAGCACGAGGAGGCGCTCCACCAGCGCGCTGGGCAAGCCGTGGGCGTCTCTCGCCTCCGGCTTGAACCAGGCCTCCAGCAGCGCCGTGGCTCCGGGTGTGCGCATCCACTCCGTGGCCTGGGACGTCAACACGAGGCTCTCCACCCCCTGGTGCTGGAAGAGGTGCTCCAGCACCCGCTTCTGCCCTTTGATCTCCCCCACCTCCCGGCACTTGGCCACCGTCTTCGTCAGCCAGGGCGTAATCTGTTGCATCAACGCCCGCTCCCGATCCGAGAAAGGCTGGCGCCGATCGCGGTACAGCATGAAGCCGCCATGCCAGTCGCGCCCCACATCCAGCAGCACCGCCATCACGTGCTCCAGGGGCATGCCCAGCTCGCGGCAGCGCTGGTAGAGCAGGCTCCGCTCCAGCTCCTCGCGTGGCAGCATCTCCGTGTCGCGCAGTACCAGGTTGGGGTGCTGCATCACCGCCTCCCGGACAAAGTCCTCTGGCGCCATCTCATGATAGCGCGTGAAGTACTCCGAGGGCATGGCGGCCACCATCCAGTCATAGTCTGCCAGCCGGCCCGGCTTGGAGATGCAGATCGCCGCATAGTCTGCCGCCAGCAGCTTGGACAGCACCTCGTAGGCGCGCGAGAGCACGTCCGAGAGATCCAACGAGCTGGTCAGCACTTCCATCAAATCGAACGTGAGCTTCTGCTCGCGCGAGTCAAGATTCAGCAAGCTCTCCATGGCGTACCCTCCCCGCCCGGGTCCCCATCCACGGACCCAGGCACACGCCCCGGCAGAAGATGAAAGTGAGAGCTGCCAGTTACACTTTTGGGTACTGGCAGGTTGGATTCCCGGGGTGA
>NZ_DASPHO010000754.1:0-24679 GCF_035629615.1 Hyalangium sp.
TGCCAGCACCGTGCCCCAGAAGCCGAAGCCTTGGGCGTTGATGGCGGTGGTGTCCACGAAGTTGAAGAGCACGCCGTGCTGGTCGATGCCGCCGCTGAAGTGGATGCCGAAGCCGGTGAAGGTGGCCGAGGCGCCGCGGATGTTGACCACCACCAGGGCGCCAGCGGGCGCGTGGATGGACAGCAGCTTGGCACCGGTGAAGGCGCTGGCGCTCACGTCGAAGACGTTCATGCTCGCGCCCGTGCCGCGCAGCATGATGCCTCCCCAGCTCTCGCGCCGCGTCGAGCCGTTGGCCGGCATGCTGGCCAGCTGCGAGGACAGGCTGCGCAGCGCGGCGAACCGGGCTGCGAAGTCGATGGGCGTGCCCCGCGCCACGGTGCCCCGTGGGTAGATGACGCTCGGGTCGGCGCTGTAGCTGCCCCCGTAGAAGGCGTTCCCCCAGACGGCGCCACGTGAGAGCGTGAGGTTGCCGCCGGCCACCAGGGTGTTGGAGATGTTCGTGTCCGCCAGCCCGGTGCCCACGGCGAAGTTCGTCATCGTGATGTTGCCGCCCGCGGCCACCTTGCCCACCACATCGTGGCCCCCGGTGTAGTCCTCGAGGAGGAACAGGTTGTAGTCGCCCAGGTGGAGATCCAGGCAGGTGCCGCAGGGCCCCACCGTGAGCGGACGTACCGCGGTGGCGACGTGGCCCGCAGGGTCCACCACGCGGTAGGAGACGGTGTACTGGCCAGGGCGGGATGGGTCGAGGTCGCTGGTGGAGGTGATGCGCGCGGTCAGATCACCGGCGCAGATGTCGTTGGCCGTGGCGCCCGGGTCTATATAGGGCGCGCCGTTGCACTCGATGACGGACGGCCCGGGGCGCACCTGGAGCTGAGGTGCCAGGGTGTCGGACACGGTCACCGTCCTCGTCACGGGCGTGGCCGCGTTGCCGGATGCGTCCGTGGCCCCGTAGCTCAGCGAGTAGGTGGCGGGGACGCCCAGGTTCACCGAGCCGGTCGTCACGGAGGGCAGCGGGCCCTGGCACACGTCGCTCGCGGTGGCCCCCGGGTCGTCGTACCTGGCACCCGCCACGCACTCCAGCGACTGGCTCGCCGGACCGTTGAGGGCCACCGTCGGCGGCACGTGATCCACCACCGTGACAATGCCCGTGCATGAGGAGGACTGGCCTGCCCGGTCCGTGCACGTCAGCGTCACCGTCGTGTTGCCGATGGCGTACGGGCCTGTCGGGCTCTGCGTGCAGCCCACCAGATCGTTGTCCTGATCATAGGAGCCGCGGTCGATGCCGGCATCCTGGCTGCAGGAGTACTCCGCCACCACCGTCACGTCCTGACAGAGCGCCGTCGGCGGGCTGCCGGACCGCGGGAGGTTGGGGATCTTGCAGAACGAGGTGCACGTGCCGAGGGAGCCGTCTGTCTTGCGGCCGTTGTCGACTCCCTCATCGCACTCTTCGCCAGAGTTCCTGTTCACCTCACCATCGCCACACCAGTGGTTGCGGCATGAGTACGAGCAGGTCTGCTCTGCCCGCTGACCCTTGAACGCGGCCTGGCCATTGAGGCTGTCACCCATGTCGCACTCCTGGAACGACGGGACGCGATCGGGGTCGCCGCCGCAGCCGGCCCCCAGCGGCTCGGCGCCGTGCACGAGGGCGTAGGGCGTGCCGACGAAGTCCCGGCTCGCTTCGAAGTCCGGATAGGGACGCTCGCCGGGGATCCTTCCTCCCGTGGAGCTCATCGCCAGCGCTGCGAACGAGAAGTTACGCTCCGGGTAGGTGGTGAACACCGAGCGTGCCACGCACCCAGCGCCTCGGAGCATCGAGTCGGTGATGGAGCTCGAGAGCAGACCGTTGTGCATCTGGATCATGTGCCCGGAGTCGGCGCAGCCTGGCACTCCCTGCACCTTGAAGGTGCCGAACGGCTCCAGCAGCGGGACCGGGGTGTTGGGAGTTGCGCTCTGGTAGGCACAGCCCAGCGCGATGTACATGCCGGTACGCCGCTGCGCCGAGTTGAGGACGAACTCGATCGCGTTCTCCACCAGCTGGGGCGTGGTGTTGGTGGTCGGGTCGGTGCTGAGGACAGCCACGTCGCCATCGACGATGGCACCCCAGATGGTGCGGTTGTCCACGGCCGCCTGGAACGCCGCCGCCCCGTTCTGGCACGACGCATCGCCGATGATGAGGGCGCGGTACGCCTTGAACTGCGCGGCCGTCATCGCTCGCCACTGCTCTGGCGTCACCACGTCGATCTGAGTGGTGGGATGGTTGGCCCGCACGGCCAGGGCCTCGCGACTGGTGGCTCCGCCGTTCACGCTGCTGCCCAGGATCAGCACCTTGTTGGTGCTGTTCACTGGCTGGTGGGACGCGCTCATGGCGGGCAGCGCAGGCTCGAGCGCTGCTTCCCCAGAGGTGTCACCACAGGCCAGCGCTGACAGCGCAGCGACCAGCAAGAAGCCTCTCCCCACGGATCTCAGAGTCATCTGGCATACCCCCTATGAACAGACCTCGGCACACCCGTTTGAGCCCCCCAAGGCGCCAGCACTCCGGGAGGTCCTCAAGCCAGGAATTCGCTCCCATCGGGAGCGGGAGGGAAAAGTTGTTTCCCCCGTGCAAGGCCGCAACCCCGCGCGAGCGCACTGTGTTGGGAGGTAGGCGGCTCGGAGAGATCCACGCGGTTCTCTGTTGAACCGGGATCACCTCCTCCCTCTTGCGCTCGTCTCCGAGATCAGTGGAGGACACCGGGCACGTGGAGGCCGCGCCAGAGCAGGCAGGCAGGCGAGGCATGTCGAGGCGGAAGGCGGCCTCGGCTTCGGGTGACACCGGTCTGACGGCTCATCGGGGTGGCGCCGTAGCGCCACGTTCGTGACGTGAAGCCCTCGGCCTGGGGCATTCAGGAAGTGGCCGAGGACCGCGCTCCTACCACTCGAAGCTGGCCGCGCCCGGCGCCTGCTGCTGGGAGGCCAGCTTGATGACGTTGATCATCAGGTCCTTCACCCGGCGTGGCTTGTTGCCGCCGTTGTCACGGATGATCTTGTCGATGTCATCTTCCGGCTGGTGGTACTCCGGGATCAGGCCGCCGCCGCCGTTGGGGTTGGAGAGCCCCTCGAACATGAAGAGCACGTCCTCGCCCTTGCGAGTGAAGACGGCGCCGTCCTGCCGGTCGCGGTACTGGTTGATGTCCTGGTTGAGCTTGTCGAACGGATCGGCCATCTGCTGGTTCGCCTGGCCCACGACGTCCCGGAAGTAGGTGGCCTGGCCGCGCGAGTTGGTGTCGATGAGCGAGAGCCGCTGGTCATCCCACCGGCCCACCATGTCCATGTTGATGACGCCGGTGATCTCCTTCAGCCCCAGGCCAGGAATGGGGTTGTCCACGAAGTACTGCGAGCCAACCAGCCCCTTCTCCTCGGCCCCCGTCCACAGGAACAGCACCGAGCGATCCAGCTCGCCGCGCTTCTGTGCCTCGACGAGCTCCGGGATGGAGGCCATCAGCACCCCGCTCCCCGAGGCGTTGTCGTCCGCGCCGTTGAAGACGACCCCGCCGCGGCCCGTGCCGACGTGATCCAGGTGGGCCATCACCACGATGACCTCGTCCTTGTTCGGCCCGGTGCCCGGCAGCAGCGCCATGGTGTTCTGCGCCATGGGGCCCGCGTCGGACACCTGTCGCAGCTGCTCCACGCTCATCGGCCCCGACCGTGGCGCCAGCGGCGCGCCGGCGGCCTTCACCGTCTCCTCGTACTTGCGGGTGAGCAGCTCCCGGGTCTCCGTGGGCATGCCCTCGTTCAGGTAGAAGCCCTCGTCGAAGATCTGGTGGCCGAACTCCTTGTGCTCCGCGTGCTCACTCGCGGCACCCTGCGCGCCCCCGCGAGCCTCGCCTGCGAAGGAGAACACCTGGAACGGCTGCTGGTACGGGTTGCTCGGGTTGTGGGTGTTGGGGCCGCTCAGGCCGTACTTCTTGGCGAACTCCTGGACGTAGGCCGAGGCGGCGCTCAGGCCATCCGAGGGGCTGTCCCGGCCTGCCAGCTCGTCCGAGGCCAGGTACGTGATGTGCTTCATCGGATCCGAGTCATCCGAGGCGGGAGGAGGCGGCTGCTCGCCCTTGGGGGTGATGGTCAGCCCCCAGCTGTTGAGCGTGCCGGTGTCCTGGCGGGCCGTGTCCTTCACGGTGAGCGTCCAGGTGCCGGCGGCCTGCTCGCCCGCGAAGGCGGAGAGGTCGAAGGAGCCCTTGAGATCGTCCGCGCTGCCGCCCTGCTTGTCGGAGATGACGGCGCTCTTGCCCGAGGGGCTGGTCAGCGAGACGACGAGATCGCCGCGGTAGGAGTGCTGGAGGTCCAGGTCGAGCTTCAGCGAGTCCACCGTCGCGTCCCCGGAGAAGGACAGGGTGGAGGTGACGGTCTGGTTGTCCTGGATGGGAGCGCGAGGGGTGACGCTCTGGCTGATGGGAGCACCTGCGGCCGGGGTGGCGGCACGGGGGCTCTGGGGCAGCGGAGCGCCGCTGAGTGCCACGTGCTGACGGGAGGCGGGAGTGCTCTCGAACCGGTCATTCGCCCACGGGGAGGCCTGGGCCTCCGGGCTGGGCGGCTGCGCTGCCGCTCCCGTCGCGCGGTTCTGCTGGGCCGTGAGAGGCTCCTGCCGAGAGCTAACTGGCTGAAATCTCTCGGAAACTCTCGTGGCCATGGCGCGGACTCCAGATGTGAGGGTGTGTACGACTAGGTTATCGTGGGTAGTCGCGTGTAGGTTGCGTGCCGCACTGAACTTTTCCGCGAGGCGGATCATGAGTGCACACCGGGCCGTTTGTCCACGAGCACCTGGAGGGCTTCCGGGGTGGTCTCCGCGAAACCTTCCGCGATGATGGGCCCTAGGGTGCTGTGCCATCCGGGTTCTTTCCTCAGGCTGAGAACTACTAAGATACTGCCCTCGGGAGAATGAAAGGATTCGTCTCGAGGGTTGGCGGTTTTCCCCGAAGACATCATCCACGACATGGAGGTGCCAGGGACGCATGGCCTCTTCGTCATAAGAGGTGCATCGACACCGACTGCTCGTGGCGGAGGAACCCGCCGCTATCTGCCCAGCATGACTCCTAGAGCGAGATTCCTGCCAGCACTCCTCATTGCCGCGCTGATGGCCTGCGCCCCGGCCAAGCCCCCGCCAGGAGTCGTGCGCTTCACCCCTGACTCCTTTCCACTGAGCATCGAGGGGCCCATGCCAGACTTTGGTCCCTTCACTTCCTATCGGGATGCGCTCATGGAGGCATGCCCGCTGATCCTGTCTCAACCCCGCGCCACGGCAGGCCGTAGGGACGACCAGAATTTTGCCGTGAGATGGCGTGTCTCAACAGAATACTGCGCATGGCTCTACCATACACCTCAGGAAACTTATGAGATGAGCATGCTCATGGAGAGCTCGGATGCCGTGCCACCAGACAGCCATGGGGAGCGTGGATGCAGGATCCCGGCTTTCGTGCACGACAGGCGCTATCCACAACACGCGCTCAAGCACCTCTACGTCCTTCACAATCATCCGGCTGCACCTACTCATATCTCCCTGAAGGATATCCGCGCTGTCGTCGCCGCGGCCAAGATCCATGGCAGATTCATGGAGACACATGAGGGGCGGATTCCAGTCGGCGTCGTTGCGTTTTTCGCGAACTCGTATGAGCCCACGTCTCCCTCATGTGATGGTTTTTTTGAATACACATGGGGAAGCACTGACGTCGTGAGGTGGACTCCTGATGAACAGGGAGCCTGGAGCGGAGAGAAGGTGGGTACGGTGACGTGGAAGAGCGAAACCGAGTTCGACTTTGAGCCAGGCGGCTAGAAAATGAGCGCGAGACTTTTCTCTCTTGCAGCAACAGTCATGCTCGTCGGCTGCCCACTCGCTCCCGGCCTACCCCCAGTGCCTCGAGGAGACGACAGATCCATTGTCTTCCCGCAATTCTTTGGTCATGCGCCTGTTGTCATTGGGAGCGATGAAAAGCCGTATGAGCTGGATGGTTCGCTTTTAAGAGCTGTTGTGCTCGTCGCTAATGACTTTCGACCGCCCACCAAAGAGAAACAGCCTTGCTGGGCCAGCCAACAGGCACTGCGCTATCGCATCATCCGTCAAGGAAACATCATCTTCGTCAGGGTTGATGAGGACCCTGAGCTCTGCGGGATGCAATACATTTCCTTGGATACTGGAGCCAGTTATGCCATCAGCAGCAGTGGCCAGATCCTCCGGCGCATCCTGGATATGGAGCCCTACGAATCTCCACAGGATGGGGGAGTCTTCGCACAGGATGGGGGAGTCATCGTCGGGCCACTCGTCGCGCCTGCCTCCATCGCGTCCACTCCAGATGCAGGCAAGGCCGATCACCGGCTTCCAGATGAAGGCAATCAACCCAGTAGGGAGTGAGCTGACGCGAGGCAGGAGTGCTCTCGAAGTCGTAATTTGTCCACGGAGAGGACTTACTCTCGAGGCGGACGGCTGACGTCCGGGCTTCCCGCCAGCGGGAGGGTGACGGTGAAGCGGGTGCCTACGCCGGCCTGGCTCTCCGCGCTCAAGGAGCCTCCCAGGCTCAGGACGATGGCGTGGCTCACCGACAGTCCCATGCCCACGCTGCTGGGCAGGGCGGTGAAGGAGGGCTCGAAGAGGCGCGCGAGCACCTCGGCTGTCATCCCCGCGCCGGTGTCCTGGATCTCGATGACCACCTCCCCCGCCGAACCGGTGCGGGTGGCCACGCGCAGCACGTTGCGCGCCTCGCCCTGCTCGGACATGGCCTGCACCGCGTGGAGCACCAGGTTGAGGAACACCTGCCCGAGCCGCGCCTCGTCCGTCTCCACGGGCGGTACGGGCTGGAAGTCCTTCTCCAGCCGGGCGCGGTGGCGCAGCTCGCCCCGGATCAGCTTCAGGGTGTTCTCCAGCACCGCATGCACGCTCACCCGCGCCCGGTACCGAGCCGGCTCACGCGTGAGCACGTGCAGATCCTGGACGATCGTCTTCAGCCCCTCCGCGCCCTCCAGGGCCTCGCCCAGCGCGTTGAGGATCTCATCGATCTCCGAGCGAGCCATGTCTCCCTTGCCGGTGGTGAGGTGCTCCTGGAGCCGGGCCACCTCCTCGCGCGCGAAGGAGAGGTTGGCCATCAGCCAGGCCAGAGGGTTGTTCATCTGGTGGCCCACTCGCGCCGCCAGCGAGCCCAGGGAGGCCATGCGATCGGCGTGCATCAGGCTCGACTCCACCTGCTTGCGCGCCGTCACGTCCTTGGCGAAGACCCGGAGGTTCTCGTTGTCCTGCATGGCGGTGATCGCCAGCTCCCAGTAGCGGCCCGCCAGGTGCACCACCGGGGGCGCTTCGTTGGGCACGGCTCGCTGGATGGACGCGAGCGCGGTCTCCACCAGCGGGTGGCCAGGACCCTGCGCCAGCAGGTCCGGGAAGGCGGCATGCGCGGTGGGGTTGGCGTAGCGCAGGGTGCCGCCCAGCTCCAGCTCCATCATGGGATCGGGGTGGAGGAGCGGGAACGAGGCCAGCCGGTACACCTCGCCGTCCAGCGAGCTCGACTCGGTGATGTCGCGCACCAGCAGGGAGATCCCTCGCGACACCTCCCCGGAAGAGGCCGGACGGGGCATGGCCTGGACGGCGTACAGGTGCGTCTTGCCCTCGAGCTCCATGAGGTATTCGTGCCGGCCGCCCACACCGCTGATCTGGACGGCTCGTGCCAGCGTCTCCAGACGCTCCGCTGCTTCCGTGGGGAGCACCTCCCTCAGCGTGCGCCCGCCCGCCTCATGGACTGCCTGGCCAAAGGCCCTGCCGGTCGAGGACCACAAGTGCTGGCAACATCCTCGAGCGTCCAGCTCCACCACGACGTGCTCCACGGAGTGGGAGGTGGGCAGGGGCTGGGACTGCACCTGCCCAGTACCCTGCACGAGGGCGAACCCCTCGATGTTGAACAGGCCGAGCAGCGGCTCCATCCCGCTGCCGTCATGGAGCATCCCGGTGAGCACGGAGATCAGGACGGCGGCGTCCTCCTCCGCCAGGCGGGAGGTGAGGATGATTCCATCGGAGAGGGTAGGGCCGGAGACGGCGAAGCACTTGAGCCGGCACTCGTCGGCACCGATGCGGTCAGCCATGTGGGCGCGGATGGTGTGCTCGTCCGGGTGGGTCGTGTATTGGGCCGTGAAGTCCGCTTCCCCCGAGAGCACCACGAGCAGGGCCTTGCGATAGCTCCCGTAGAAGCGCTGCTCGGAGAAGAGCTCCGAGGGAGACAGCCCCTGCGTCTCCAGGTAGCGCCTGGGCAGCAGGTAGCCTCCCGTGGAGAGGGGCGCCACCCAGGCGGCGCGTGTGCCTCTCAGTCGCTCCAGGGTCAGGGGCGCGTCAGCCCGGCAGACGAGGGCGGCATGGTAGTGCCAGCGGCCGGCCCGGACTGCGCGAAGCACGGCGCGCGCCTGAGGCTCGAACTGGTCGCACTGCTCGGCGGTGGCCCAGGCCATGTCCACCCGGCCCGCTGCCAGCTCCTGAACCACCTCCTCGTAGGTACGAGCCACCTCGACGATGACGGGCCGCCCCAGCCGCTGGGAGAGCACCCTGCCAAAGAGATCGGCCCGCACGTGCTCCCGAACGACGCCATTGGTCGGGTAGAGCAGGAATCGGATGGGAGGGCTCATTGGGGTTCGAGTGGATAGGTAACCGCGTTGCCTGGGCGAGGGGAAGCGGTGTCGCCTCCGGTTGCTATACCGATTGCGTGAAACTTCGAGTGTCCCGACGAGTCGTGCTCCTCGTGCTCTTCGCCCAACCGCCTGCGCACGCGTCCCAGGTTCTACCGGCGCCTCCGCCTGTCACGGACGAAGCTCCTGCCGAGAGCCCACAGGCCGAGACGGTGGTGACGGCGACACACACGCCTCGCCGGGCCGAGGAGGCGCCACGGGCGGTGACGGTCGTCAGCCGGGAGGAGCTCGCGCGCAGACCGGCGCGCACCACTCCCGAGGCGCTCGCCGAGCAGGAAGGCGTCTTCCTCCAGAAGACGAACCCCGCCGGGGGGGCTCCCATCGTCCGGGGACTCTATGGGCAGCACCTCCTGCTGCTGGTTGACGGCGTGCGCTTGAACAATGCCACGGTGCGCTCCGGGCCCAACCAGTACCTCAATACAGTGGATCCGTTCCTCATTGAACAGATTGAGCTCGTGCGCGGTCCAGGCTCCGTGCTCCATGGCTCCGACGCGCTCGGTGGCGTGGTCAACGTGCGAACGTTCTGGCCCCGCTTCTCATCGGAGCCGACGCCGGTGGGACAGCTCCGGGCCCAGGCAGGCAGCGCGGACCAGAGCCTTCAGGGGCATGTGCGGGCGGGCCTCTCGCTGATGAACACGGCCGTGGCCGTCGGGGTGACGCTGCGGGACTTCAATGATGTGCGAGGCGGAGCACTCGTGGGGCGGCAGCGCTACACGGCCTACGAGGAGGGCGATGTCGCGCTCAAGCTGCGCCACCGGGTGACTCCGAGCATGCAGCTTGCCGTCCAGTACCAAGGAGTGCGGCAGTTCGATGCGCCGCGGCTGGATCGCTCGGTCCCTGGGGACTTCCGCCGCTTCACCCAGCAGCAGCGGGATTTCTTCCAAGGGCGGCTGGAGCGCTCCCGCGCCGCCGACGGGCTGCTGCGGCGCTGGACGGTGGAGTTGAGTGCTCACCGCCAGAGTGAACAGGTTGACCGCTTCCGCGTCACCCGCGATCGCGTCGAGCGCGACGCGGCCAATGTGTGGACGCTGGGCCTGCGGGCCGAAGGCGAGCTCTCACCCATCGAGCTTCTGCCGCTGCGGCCCTCGCTCATCATGGGCCTGGATCTCTTCCACGATCGGGCGACGAGCAGCGCCGCGCGCAGCCCGCTGTCGGAGCAGGAGCGCTTTGTCCTCCGAGCGGAGGATGCCCGCTATCCGGGGGCACCCACGGCGCTCTCCGCGGGGCTGTTTGGCCTGCTGGCGAGTGACGAGCGGGCCCCCTTCTCCTGGCACCTGGGCGGTCGCCTGCAGCTCCACCGCACTCACCTGCCAGAGGACTCGCGGCTTGCGGAGCTGTTCGCCTCCGCTGTCTCGCCACCTCCGGTGTTGGCAGAGGACACGGTGAGCGCCGTGGGCGTGGCGGCGGAGCTCGGAGTCCAGCACCGGCTCGCTCCGGGGCTCTCGCTCCTCGCCAACCTGGGCTCGGGGTTCCGGGCGCCGAACATCGATGACTACCTGCGCCTGGGAGCTGAAGGGCCTGGCTTCCTCATCCCCGGGCGGGATCTGCGGACCGAGCAGTCCTACACGGGGGAGCTCGGCTTGCGCGCCCGGCGCGAGGACTTTAGCGCCGAGCTCTTCTACGCATACACCGTGATCCGGGGACTGGTAGGGAACGTGCCCACGACCCTCATCGGCGAGACGCGGACTCCCGAGAGTGTTCCCTACCTCGCCCGTCAGAACCGGGACAGCGCCCGGATCCACGCGCTGGAGGGAGCCGTGGTCTTCCGGGCCCTCCCTGAGCTCACCCTGGCCAGCCACGCCACATGGACCCTCACCCGCCAGAGGCGGCGTGATCTCACCGTGCCAGGCGAGCCGCTCATCCTCGAGCCGCTCTCCCGGACCCCACCCCTCAACGGGCTGGTCCGGATCACCCTGGCTCCGAGGGAGGCCCTTTTCTTCGAGGCGGTGGCCCGCTGGGCGCTCGCGCAGCACGAGCTGTCCGCGGCGGACCGGCTCGACGTGCGTACCTGCGCGGAAGTCCCCGAGTGCCAAGGCACACCGGGTTTTGTCGGGTTCCACCTGCGTGCGGGAGTGCAGTGGAGCCCGCATTGGCGCCTGTCCGGCACGCTGCAGAACCTCCTGGACTCCACCTACCGGACGCATGGATCCGGCGTGGAAGAGGCTGGACGCTCCGTGGTGCTCGCGGTGGAGGCAACGCTGTGAGGCGCGTCAGGCTGTGGGGGTGGCTGGCGGCCTTGGCGGCCCTGCTCGCTGGCTGCGGTACCAGCCTGGGCGAGCGCTGCGGCAGGGACTCGGACTGCGCCAGCGGGTTTATCTGTGCCAGGCCGGTTAGGGACGAGGGCCCTGCAGCCTCGGGGGTGTGTGATTACCCCCTCCGCGAGAGGGATGAGCCCTGCACGGTGGCTGCTGAGTGTGCGCAGTCGCTCACGTGCTCCAACCACTTTGCCGAGGGTGATCGCTACGGGACGTGCGTGCCACGTCGTGAGGACGGGAGCACGTGCTTTGCCGACCGGGACTGTGAGAGCGAGCACTGCGAGGGCGCTTCAGGCACGGCGCTGGATGGCACCTGCGCGCCCTGAAGGGGCGGCGTCGATGCTCCTACAGTAGGTTCTGCTGTCGGCAAGCTCAGGCTACCCGTCAGGGGATTGACCCCTGGGCGGTGCTGGGTGACGTTCAAACCCCTGTGACGACTCCGGAGAGCGGTACCGCTACAAACCCCCAGCGCCACGCGGGCATGGTGCGCTGGCTCCATCCCGCGCAGTTCATCCGCACCAGCATGGACGCCATCGTCGCGGCCGTGTTCGGGGCCCGCGCTGATCAGCGGCTCGTTGAGTCCGTGGTGCGGCCCCAGGAGCCTTACTTCGACTACTCGCAGGTCGAGGACGGGGAGGGCAGCTTCTGGCTGGACTACGTCGCGGACACCGGGGACGGCTGGGACCCCACCTACTGCATCGCCCGGCTGCTGGCCCTGCCGACGCTGGAGACAGGGACTCCGGGCGGGAAGCGCTACGCCACCCAGCGGGGACGGGTCCTTATCTTCGGAGGAGACGAGGTCTACCCCGGAGCCAGCCGGGACACCTATGAGGAGCGGCTGATCCAGCCCTACGAGGCGGCCATGCGCCGCTCGCACCCGCCAAGCCCGGACCTGTTCGTCATTCCCGGCAACCACGACTGGTACGACGGACTGTCGTCCTTCATCCGTCTGTTCTGCGCCCACCGTTGGGTGGCGGGCCGGCGCACGCGCCAGAGCCGCAGCTACTTCGCCCTCAAGCTGCCGCAGGACTGGTGGCTGCTGGGCACGGACGTCCAACTCGACAACGACATCGATGTGCCCCAGGTGGAGTACTTCCGCTCGGTGGCGGCGCTCATGGGGCCGAAGGACCGCGTCATCCTCTGCAACGCGGAGCCCGCATGGGTCCGCGCCACTGCTGGCAAGCGCAGCCGAGGCTACCTGGAGAGCAACCTCGAGTACCTGCAGGAGAAGGTGCTCGGCAAGCGCATCAGCGTGTTCATCGCGGGGGATCTCCACCACTACCGGCGCCACGAGGATCCCGAGGGGCGGCAGAAGATCACCGCGGGCGGTGGGGGCGCCTTCCTGCACCCCACCCATGCCCCCCCAGCGAAGGAGCTGCTGGACGGCTACGTGGAGAAGAAGAGCTTCCCGGACGAGAAGACCTCCCGAAAGCTGGCGCGCAAGAACCTCCTGCTCATCCGCTACAGCCCTCTCTTCGGGCTCATCACCGGCACGCTGTACCTGCTGCTGGCGCTGGCGGCCTACTCGGAGGTGGGCCACCTGGGGCTCTCACGGATCCTGGAGGTGCTGGCCGCGGTGGGGCACGCCATGGTGCTGCGGCCGCTGTCGCTCGTGCTGGGCGTGGCCACCCTGGGGGGCATGGCCGCCTTCGCGGATGTGGCGTTTGGCCGATGGCGGCTGCTCGCGGGCGGGCTGCACGGGATGGCCCACATCACGGCCGCCTTCTTCTGTGCCTGGGGGGCTACCTACTTCACCGTCACCGTGCTGGGCCTCTGCCCGGAGCTGGCGCCCAATGGGCTCACCTGCACGGCGGGGTGGCTGCACCTGGCCGGCAAGTTCTTGCTGAACACGCTCCTGACCTTCGCGCTCGGCTTCCTCGTGGGGCCCTTCGTGACGGGCACCTACCTCTGGATCAGCGTCAACGGCTTCCTGGCCCACTCGAACGAGGCGTTTGGATCCCTGGCGCTGCCGGACTGGAAGAACTTCCTGCGCCTGCGCATTGACCCGGACGGCAGCCTCACCCTCTTCCCCGTGGGAGTCGAGCGCGTGCCGCGGAAGTGGAAGAAGACGCACGCGGGGCCCTATGCGCCCGCGTACGAGCCCGACGATCCGAAGGCCACCGAGCCCGCCCTCATCGAGGAGCCCTTCCGGATCAGCTGAGCGTCACTTCTCAGGCGCGCGCTGGCGGACGAGGCCTTCCTGGGACACGGAGGCCACCAGGCGGCCGTCGCGGGTGAAGATCCGCCCGTGCGCCAGGGCGCGCGCGTTGCCCGCCCAGGGGCTCTCCATGGCGTACAGGAGCCAGTCGTTCATGCGCAGGCTGCCGTGGAACCAGAGCGCGTGATCGAGGCTGGCGATCTGCAAGTCCGGCTGCATGACGCTCAGGCCATGCGGCAACAGCCCCGTGCTGATGAGGTTGAAGTCCGAGGCGTAGGCCAGCACGTACCTGTGCACCTGCGGATCCTCCGGCAGCTCGCCGTTGGCCCGGAACCACACGTACTTGGTGGGCTCGATGGGGGAGGGCGCGAACAGATCCCTGGGCGCCACGGGCCGCATCTCGATGGGCTTGTCGCCCAGGAACTTCTCGCGCACCCGCTCGGGCATGCGGTCGGCGTGCCGGCGCAGCAGGTCGATGTCCGTGGGCAGCCCCTCCGGTCCAGGGACCTGGGGCATCGGCGCCTGGTGGGAGACGCCAGGCTCCTCGCCCTGGAAGGACGCCATCATCGTGAAGATGGGCTGCCCCTTCTGGACGGCCACCACGCGCCGGGTGGTGAAGCTGCCGCCGTCGCGCACGCGGTCCACCGTGTAGACCACGGGCAGGCTCACATCCCCGGTGCGCAGGAAGTAGCTGTGCAGCGAGTGCACATGACGGTCGGACACCACCGTCTTGCTGGCGGCCGACAGCGCCTGGCCCAGCACCTGGCCGCCGAACAACCGCCGGAAGCCGAGATCCTGGCTGCGTCCGCGGAACAGGTTCTCTTCAATGGGCTCAAGCTCGAGCAGCGCCAGCAGGTCCTCTAGGACTCGACTCATGTCTTTGCCTCACCTCGGGGGCATGGCGCGGACGGCTACCACGTCTCGCGGTGCCCACACACCCGGTAACTTCTGAGAGGCGAGGGGCGCTGGAGCCCTGTTTGGCGCTCGGCGCCTCCCTCAGGTGCCAGCGTCGCCCGGAGGCGTGCCGCCATCCACCTCTTCCGGGGCGCCACCCATCATCTCCTCGGAGCCCTCCGGGTCAGCGGCTCCAGCGGCACCGTTCGCGCCTTCCGCCACCTCACCGGCGGGAGTCACGACGCCGCCGGTGATGGGCGCTTCACCCGCCTCGGGGGAGAACTCCAACATCTCCACGAAGGCCTGGCCGGGTAGGCGGAAGTCCATGCCCGTCAGCCGCTCCCGGCCCTGGAGCTCGAAGAGCTGCTGCGCCACCGAGCCTGCCTGGACGCGCTGATCCGAGAAGATGATGTAGACCTTCACCGGCCCTTCCTGCGCCGGCACCCGGAAGCTCGTGTTGGCCACGGGCCGGCCCGCATCGCACTTGAGGGAGCGGTTCTCCCGCGTCATCGTGAGCTGCCGGATGATGCCCTTCTGCGACACCGTGTAGACCAGGCAGTAAGGGAGCTGCCCCTCGTTGGGGACGATCTCCATCGTGGTGCCGCTCACCTTGCGGAGCTCCGCGCGAGATGACGGCCCCTTGCTGTCCTTGGTACAGCCAGCACCCAGCGCCACCACCGCCACGGCCCATAGCCACCGCGTCATGTGCCCCTCCCTGAGGTGTGGAACTTCCGGGTTCAGCCTACCCTGGACGTTGCCCCCAAGGGAGTTGGCTGCGTCTCCTGGCGAACGTTGGCCGAGGAGCTGTCCTCTCAAGGACGTTGGTAGACGACAATCTGTGGCGTCTCGTCCAGGTAGAGCCCCGTCGCCGGCGTGCGCGTGCCGAACGCCTGCCAGACGTTGAGCTCGTGCTCGCGGAACTCCTGGTGGTACTGGTAGGCGACGATGTCGGCATCTGACGGGCTCCACGCCGCCTGCAGATCCCGCCGCAGCATCCCATTGTCCTGGTAGTGCTGGAACGAGTAGCCCGTCACCTCGTGCAGGTAGACGCGCGCGTGGGGCTTCGCGTGCTCGTTGATCCACGGCAGCACGCCCGTCACGTGGCTGGACCAGAACTGGCGCTGCATGCCCAGCGAGGCCGCTCCCGGAACGCCTCCCGCCAGCTCCGAGTAGAAGGCCGTCCCATATGGCCACACGCGCACCAGCCCGAGGAGCGCCGGCGCCATGAGCAGCGCGAACACGGGCACCGCCACCGCCGCGAAGGGCAGGGTGGGGCGGCGGGCTCGCAGCTGCTCCACCAGCGCCGCGCAGCCGCTCACCACCGCCATCCCCGCGAGGATGCCCAGGAAGGGCATGGAGGGCAGCCAGTGCTTCACCCCGCCGAAGTGCGGCACCCGGGGGTGGCTGATGATGGCGATGGACGCCACCGCGTTCACCCCCACGAGCAGCTCGGTGATGCTGGGACGGCGGACCCACTCGCGCGTGCGCGGCGGGAGGCTCAGCAGCGCGCGGCCCACCACCGTGAGCCAGCCGAGCACCATGGGCACGAAGAGGCTCGTGGGCACCGTGAGCGCCGTCTTCATCACCACGTAGCCCAGCGGGAATGGTGGGCTGCGCATGAGGTCGCCCAGGTAGAACCAGGCGTAGTGATCGTGCCGGGCGTGGAAGGTCAGGTACCAGGCCACCCGCTCCACCGGGTGGTGCCAGAGGTAGGGCCAGTGCAGGTAGAAGAGGATCGGCCCGAGCACCGCCATGGTCGCCACCGGGAGCAGGGCCCGCGCGGTGGGCTCGTGCACGCGGTACAGCTCGCGCAGCACCCAGAAGGTGCCCACGGCCAGCCCCACGAAGAGCAGGGTGTGCGGGCTTAGGAGGATGAACTTCCGCTGGAAGCCCGCCGGGCCCAGGGCCACGAAGAGCAGCAGGTAGAGCACCGTCACCGCGGCGAACAGGCCCACGAAGCGCCAGGCCCCGTCGCGCGCCGCGGGCACGGCCTTGCTCTCCTGCCACGCGCGCCACAGGGCGAAGGGGACGAGCACGAAGGGCAGGAAGAGCGCGTTGTGCTTGGTGCAGATGGCCAGCCCGAAGGCCACTCCGCACACCAGGCCCCAGCGCCGGGACTCCATCGCCCGCCAGAAGGTGTAGACGACGAGCAGCCACATCGCCGCCACCGGCATGTCGAAGCACGCCAGCTCCGCGTTGAAGAGGTGGCGCGGCACGAGCAGGAAGGAGAGGGCGGCGAAGAGGCCCGCGGCGCGCCCGAAGACGGCGCTGCCCAGCAGGAAGGTGAGCGCCGGCACCAGCGCCGCCATCGCCAGCGCGGGCAGCCGGAAGGCCGTCGCCGGGCGCAGCCATCCCAGGGTCTGGTGGAACAGCAGGTGCGACAGCCCGAAGAGCTCCTTCATCAGCGCTGGGTGCTCGTGGTTGACGTCCCACGCGCCGACGATGGCCGCGTCCTTCAGGGCCGTCATGGGCTGCGTGAAGAGGCGCCGGAACCAGCCCGCGTAGCTCTCCGCGGCGGTGAAGTAGATGCCCTCATCGCGCACAAAGCCCACGGCGCGCTCGACGAGCAGGAAGGCGATGAAGGCCAGCGCCCACAGCCCCACGGCGATGAGCCGCTCCTCGCGGGTCGCGGGCCGCCCCCCCATCACGCACCCTCCCCAGGAGCCCCGAGCGCGACCACGTCCAGGCACAGGTGGCGCAGCTCCGGGTTGGTCGCCTGGGACCAGATCTTCACCGTGCGCGGCTCGCCCGGCGGGAGCGAGCGCTCCGCCTTCTGCACTCCCGGCACGCCCTGCGGCACCACCACGTCCAGCAGCCGCTCACCGCTCTTCGCATCGTCCACGCCCATGTGGATGTTGCTCAAGTGGGAGCGGTTGAAGGTGTTCTCGAAGGTGATGCCTCCCTCGAGCCGGAGCCCCATCCCGCTCGGCACCCCGTCGAGCTCCACGACCAGCCGGTCCGGGCCGCCGGGAGGGTGCATCCACAGGCAGCGGCGTGGCTCGTAGTAGAGCTCATGCCACTCCGGGGCCACGTAGAGGTGTGAAGGCCCCTGGCAGCGGTGGGCTCGGCCATCGAAGGGGCAGGGCCGCCGTGTGCCGTCTGGAGACTCCACGTAGACGCGGGCGCGGGCGTACGCTTCAGAGGCGACGAAGCGGTGCGGCCGGTAGCGGCCATTCGTGTAGAGCGTGAGCGTGAGGTTCCCCGCCTGGAAGGGCTGCCCGACTGTGGTGCGGCCCGGGAGGAAGGCCTTGCGGAAGCCCTCCTCGCCCGTCCCTGGCAGCTGCGGCTGGCCCAGCACCCAGATGCGCGGGTGAGCCGTCAGGTTGTCACGGTCCGAGCCGAAGTAGCCGACCACCGGTACCTCGGGCGGCAGGTACAGCCGGGCGCGCTCTGTCCACCAGGGGAAGAGGAGCACCACGTCCCCCGGGCGCTGCTCCGCCTTCAGCCGTTCGCTGACCGCGCCATAGTCCGCCGCCGAGGGGAGCCGTCCTGGCAGCCGCGCGTAGAAGAGCAGGCACAGCAGAGCAACGAGGACGAACACCCCGAGCCCGATCAGGGGGAGCGCTTGGAGGAAGGACCTAGGACTTCGCAAGGCGGATCTTCTGCTCGCTCTTCTCGCGGCAGAAGGTGCAGAAGGTGGCCTCGCCCGCGGCGAACGAGGGCGTCCACGGTGGATACATCGAGCACCGCGGATCCAGGCAGTGGTGCAGCTCCCACAGGTGGCCCAGCTGGTGGAGCGCGTGCCGGGCCACCGGCTTGTACCCCACCTCCAGATCCTTGTACCCGTGGCTGGTGATGATCGCCTTGTCCTTGCCGAACCGCGCGAAGCCATTCGTCGGCGCCGTGCCGCTTGGCAGCTCCCGATCCTTCAGCTTCCGGGATGTCAGGTAGAGCACCTTGTCGTCCTTGTAGGCCCGTATGCCCTTCACCGCGTCCAGCACCTTTTCGGCGTCCAACGGCTCGGGCAGGCCCGCGGGCAGCTCGAACTGGCCGGAGTGCTCGCTGCCCACGCCGAACGCCGTGTAGAGCGTCCGGCTGAACTTGGCCAGCTGCTTGTCATCGTACGAGTCCAGCGTCACCACGCGAATCACGGAGCATCACCTCGGCGGCAAGGTCCTCGCCCGGCGGGTACGTGCCCGCCATGCGGCCGGCGCTACTTACTCGGTCTCACCCTCGGGCTTCTTCTTCGGAGGACGGCCGCGCTTCTTCGGAGCCGCGGGCGCCGCAGCCTCACCCTCGGGCTTCGGCTTGGGCGGACGGCCCCGCTTCTTCGGCACCGCCGGAGCAGCCGCGGCCTCACCCTCGGGCTTCGGCTTGGGAGGACGACCGCGCTTGCGCTTCGGGGCCTCTCCCTCCGCTCCCTCCTCAGAGGGCTCGGCCTTCGCGGCCTTCTTGCTAGCCGCGGGAGCCTCCTCGTCGCCCTCTTCCTCGGAGCCCTCCTCGCCGCCAGCCTCCTCCTCCTCGGCTGGGGCCTCCTCCTCGTCCGGTGGCAGCTCCAGGTCGCCGTCGAGCCCCAGCAGGGACCCATCCAGCCCCAGATCCTCCTCGTCCCCCTCGCCCCGCGGCTTGAACTCGGCCGCGGTGCGCTTGGGCCGCTCGCGGCCCGGCGGGAAGAGGACGAGGTCCACCGAGTCCTCGGCGTTGACCTCGGGGATGTTGAGCGCGGCGGCCACCTCGGACACCAGCAGGTGGCGCGCGTTGTCGTAGAGCTCGCGCTCCTTGGTGGGCAGCGGCCGCAGCTCGCTGAGCACCTGCAGGCCCTTCACCACCTCGGCCAGCCCGAGGATCCCTCCCTGGGTCATCCGGTCCACATTGGTGCGGGCGCGCTGCTTCCAGTCCAGGTCGGCCTTGTCGCTGTCCGAGCGGAGGAACGAGTAGATCTCCGATACCTCCTCGGCCGAGGCCACCTTGCGCACACCAATGGCGGTCACCTTGGCCTGAGGCACCATCACCACCGCGCCATCTTCTTCCCGGCGCATGGTGACGAAGGTCAGCTTCTGGCCGGCGACCTCCTTCACGTCAATGGCCGTGACGAGGCAGACCCCTTGGTTGGGGTACACCACCCGGTTACCAACCGCGAGCTGGAGTCCTTCTGGCATGTCCCCCTCGTGGGCGAGAGCAACGAGCGCAGACGCCGGTCGTAGCACCGCGCAGCGCCGCACGCTACGACATTACCGGCCGATTGCCGCCGTGCTTTCTTCCGAACGGTGGCCTGCCAGCACTTCTTGCATCACCTCATGCAGCCGGGCGTCCACCCGGGCCTCGACCTCAGCATCGGTCGGCTCCTGGGCCGGTTGCAGGGCTGCCTGCGAGGACCACCCCGCTGCCGCCACCGCCGTCCCGAGCACCATGAGCGTGAGCCACTTCTTCATGTGATGCCTCCCAGTCGCACCCGCCGGAGGCGGGCCTCATGCACGACAGGGTAGGGAAGGCGCTCGGGTGATCAATTTTTCGGCTACAGAATGCTCCACATTGCTACAGGGAGCCACACGCCTCCCAGGGGTCAGCAGCCCCGGGGGTGAGGGCCGGCCATGGGGACGACCTCCACGGAGAGCGCACCGGCGTTGTCCTCCAGATCCTCGTCCGGGAAGGTGAAGCGCAGCCAGGACACGCCGGTGAAGCGGGTGGCCTGGCCCAGCTCCACCACCCGTGCGGGCCCGGGCTTCCACGGCTGGCCCTCCTCCGCGCCGCACCCGCCGTCCTGGAGGACGAGGACGCGGCCCACCGCCTCTGCCTGGATGCCCCGGGTGCGCGCGGGCCGGCCCATGTCGCGCAGGCGCACCTGATAGGTGGCGGAGGGATCCAGCCCGCGCAGGGTGAAGCTCTCCTCGGGGCGGGGCGACAGCGCGTGCTTGCGAGCGTCCACCATCACGGTGGCGCCGGTGCCGCTCGCCGTCTCGCGCACGTGCACCTGGAGGCTGCCCGTGGGGCCCTGCCTGGAGGTCTCCGGCACGAAGAGGTAGAGCGCGAAGGCGTTGCTCACCCGCAGCTCCTGGGGACCCAGCAGGCCGAAGGACTTCCGGGCCGGGAGCGCCGCGCCGCCCTCCAGGTAGTAGACGACGGTGTCGAGGGCGGCCCCCGAGGCCAGCCCCTGCACCAGGGTGCCCTCGGTGCGCAGAGAGTAGGTCCGCGAGGGATCCAGGCGCAGCCGCGCCGCGGAGGAGGGAGGGACGAGGAAGGCATGCTGTGCCGCCCGTACCTCGAAGGTGGGCAGGGGGAAGGTCCCCTCATGGGGCACCTGCGAGGCCGGGACGGGAGCGGAGCCGGCCGTGAGGGACTGCCGGGCAGCTCGCGGGCTCTCGGGGCGGAGGTTGGCGCGGACGGCCAGGGTGGCACCCTCGTCGGCGCGGACGCGCTGGCTCCAGGACTCCATGCCGATGGCGTGCACTTCGATCAGGTGCTCGCGATCCGCGGGCAGGGGGATGGTGGTGGGGGTGTGATCCATGAGGAGCAGCCCGTCCACCCAGACCGAGGCGCCCTGGGGCGTGGAGGTGAGCTCCACCGAGAACGTCTTGGTGTCTTCTCCCGTGAGGATGAGCACGGAGGCCAGGAGCGCGGCGACCACGGGAGTGCCGAACAGCACGAAGGAGGCGGGCGACAGCCGCTTGCGCGGAGGCTCCGGGCTCTCCGGAAGAGCTGGCAGGGCCGGCAGCGAGCGAGGGGTGGTGCGGGGGCGAGGCGGCTCCACCGGCAGCAGCCGGCCCCACTGCTCGAGCTGGGCCAGGAATTCCGGAGGGAGCCGCACCGGGCGCCCCTCCGCCACCAGCTCCGACTCGAAGAGGTAGCCCATCAAGTGGGACAGGGCGCTGGCGGGGAAGTCCGGCACCGCGGTGTGCAGGTACGTCTCCAGCGCCTCGCCGAAGGCCTCCGCCGAGGGGTAGCGACGCTCTCGCTCCACCGCCATGGCGGTGAGCAGGATGCGCTCCAGCTCGGGGGGCAAGCCCGGGTTGACGGCGCGCGGGGGCGAGAAGTCGCCGCGGGCGATGCGCTGCAGCACCTCCATCCGCTCCCCCT
Organism: Hyalangium sp.; assembly: GCF_035629615.1. Lineage (GTDB taxonomy): Bacteria > Myxococcota > Myxococcia > Myxococcales > Myxococcaceae > Hyalangium. Next base: position 21,010 of record NZ_DASPHO010000754.1, read on the forward strand.
GCCAGGGAAGCTGCCCGCAGAGCAGCTCGTAGAGCACCACGCCCGCGGCGAAGATGTCCGCGCGCGCATCCAGCTCGCGGCCCAGCGCCTGCTCCGGCGCGAAGTAGAGGTACTTGCCCTGGGCTGCCGTGGCCTCTGTCTCGCCACTGCTGGCCAGCCGCGCCCGGGCGATGCCGAAGTCCACCAGCTTGACCTGGCCCTCGTAGCCGAGCAGGACGTTCTGGGGGCTGACGTCCCGGTGGACGATGTTGAGCGGCCGTCCGCTCTCGTCGAGCCGGTTGTGGGCGTACGCCAGGCCCCGGAGCATCTCTGTGGCGACCTGCAGGGCCAGCGGCACCGGGAGCACCGGCAGATCCTTGTCCCTGGCCCGCCGCAGCACCTTGGACAGTGGCTGGCCGTGCACCCACTCCAGGGCGAGGTAGTACTCGCCGTCCACCTCGCCGAAGTCGAAGACCTGGGAGATGTTGCCGTGGCTCAGGCCCGCGGCGATGCGCGCCTCGTTGATGAACATGGAGACGAAGGCGGGGTTGCCGGCGAAGGAGGGGAGGATCTTCTTGATGACCACCTGCTTGGTCACCCCGGCCGCGGCCGTCATGCGCGCGAGATAGATCTCCGACATCCCGCCCACCGCGATGCGGTCGAGCAGCAGGTACTTACCGAACTCCTGTCCCCCGGCGGGCAGCAGCACGTTTCGTCTCGGCTCCTTGCGGCAGGCTCCGCTCAGCGCTCGCCTCACTGCATGCCTTCGCGCGGAGCCGGCAGAAGCTATCATGCGAACCTGACCGTCCTGTCCTGAGAGATCTCGCTTGAACTCGCCTGCCCGCTTCCTTGCTGTAGCCCTGCTGCTCGTCTCCTCTGCCGCGCTGGCGGGCCCCGCCCTCCTGCTCTTCCCAGCCTTGGGACGGCCCGACGGGGTGTTCCTCCAGGGCCGAGTGCTGAAGGAGGCCCCCTCCCGCGGCAGCTCTGTGTTCTCGCGCAACCTGCGCCGGCTCGCCGCGCCCAACTGGGAGGGAGCGAAGGTCGAGATCGCCTTCCAGGGCCTGACCACCACCGTGACGAGCGGGGACGATGGGAACTTCGAGGTGAATCTCCAGCCGCGCCAGGGCGCCACGTTCCCCACAGGGTTCTCCCTGGCGGAGGTGAAGGTGGTCGGCGCGAGCGCCCGGGTGCGAGTGGAGGTCGTGCCTGACACCGCCCCGTTCCTGGTCATCTCCGACTTCGATGACACGCTGGCCATCACCCAGGTGGTGAAGCCGGCGAAGCTGATGGAGTCCGCGCTCCTGAAGGACTCGGACACGCAGGAGGTGGTGCCCGGCATGGCGGCCTTCTATGGGTGCATGAAGACCCCGGGGGCGCCAGCGTTCGCCCTGGTGAGCGGCTCGCCCGTCCAGTACGTGCCGCGTGTGCACACCTTCCTCAGCCGGCATGGCTTCCCGTCGTTCGGGATGTACCTGAGGGATCTCGGCCCGGGGACGCTGTCCAACTACAAGCAGCCCGCCATCCGCCGGCTGCTGGGCCAGTTCCCCCATCCGGTGGTGCTGGTGGGGGACTCGGGAGAGAAGGATCCGGAGATCTACGAGCAGATCCGCGAGGAGTTCCCCCAGCGGGTGAAGGCCATCTACATCCGGGACGCGGGCCGCACCGAGGACACGAGCCGCTTCGCGGACATGGTCCTCTTCAAGGAGGCGAGCGAGGCCGCCGGGCACGCCGTGAAGAACGGACTTGCCGACGCCGCCTGTGTCTCCGCGGCGTTCTCCGCGCCTGCGCCTGCGCCGACCGTGGAGAAGACGGCTCCATGAGGAGGCCGGGGCCAGGGGTGCTCCTGGCGGCGCTGGTGCTGGCGGCCGGGTGCCGGGAGGAGAAGCCAGCCGAGCCGCTCACGTCGCTGGCGCCCCCACCGCTGGCCCCGCTTGCCGCCGACCCGACGGACGCGGGAGGAGGGGAGGACTCCCTGTTCCACGTCACGCCCGCGCAGGTGTACGGCGAGGAGGTACCGGCGTTGGCGCTGAGGCTGGAGCTGGCGGGGGAGGCAGTGCGGTTCGGCGAGGAGCGCTTCTCGCCGGCCCGGCCCGGAGAGATCGCGCGGCTGGCCGAGGGGGTGAAGGGGAAGGTCGTGCTGGTGGTGCCGGACGCGGACACCTTCTTCGCGCAGACCTCCGAGCTGCTGGAGGCGCTGAGGGACTCGGCGAGTGAGGTGTGGCTGAGGCACCCGGATGCGGCGGTGGCCTATCGGCTCGTGCTGAGGGACGAGGAGGGCTTCCGCGCGTGGCTGGCGGAGGTGGCGCCCGGCAAGCTGCGCATCATCCAGCGCTCGGATGGCTTCGAGCTGAGCACCAGCGTGGGGAAGCTGCCAGGGGGAGATCCCAACGGGCCCTCTGTCCCCGTGCGAGGTGGCAAGCAGGACATCGCCACGCTGCGCAAGGGGCTGGCGCGGCTCAAGGGGCGCTTCAAGACGGCCGAGGACATCTGCCTGGTGCCCTCGTTCGGCACGGAGCTGGCGCAGGCGGCCCGGGCGCTGAGCGGCGTGTACACCGCGCCGGGCGAGCCCCTGTTCGACACGCTCTGTCTGATCTACCCCAACCCTCCCCGACGCTGAGGCAGGAATAGGGGCGAGGGCCCTGCTGCCTGGCGCCCACTACCGGCATGGCGCGTCGCGCCATACCTTGCCTGCACGGCCAGTTTTCCCTGCGTGCAGGCGGGGGTGCGCGCGCCCTGGGGAGGTACCAGATGGATGCCGTTGTCGAGACTTCGCAGTCCGCCGAGCTGCCTGCGGGAGGTGCCTTCCTCCTCGAGGAGGTGGGCTCGCGGCGCATCATGACCCCGGAGCTGTTCACGGAGGAGCAGCGCCTGTACTTGAAGACAGCGCTGCAGTTCAGCCGTGAGCAGGTGCTCCCCCAGGCCAAGCGCATCGAGTCCAAGGACAACGCGCTGCTGCGGGAGCTGCTTCGCCGCGCGGGCGAGCTGGGCCTGCTGATGATTGACATCCCGGAGGCCTACGGGGGGCTCGGGCTGGACAAGACGACCTCCCTGTTGATCGCCGAGGCCATGAGCCTGATGTCCTCCTGGTCTGTCACGTTCAGCGCACACACGGGCATTGGCACGCTGCCCATCGTCTGGTTCGGCAACGAGGCGCAGAAGGCGAAGTACCTGCCCAAGCTGGCCACCGGTGAGTGGGTGGCCGCGTACGCCCTGACGGAGCAGGGCAGTGGCAGCGACGCGCTGGGTGCGAAGACGAAGGCGGTGCTGTCGCCGGATGGCCTGCACTACATCCTCAACGGCTCCAAGCTCTACATCACCAACGCGGCCTTCGCGGACGTGTACGTGGTCTTCGCCAAGGTGGACGGGGACCGATTCACGGGCTTCATCGTGGAGCGGGACACGCCCGGGTTCACGGTGGGGCCCGAGGAGCACAAGATGGGCATCCGCGGCTCCTCCACGTGCCCGCTCTTCTTCGAGGACGCGCGAGTCCCGGTGGAGAACGTGCTGGGGGAGATTGGCCGTGGGCACAAGATCGCTTTCAACATCCTCAACTACGGCCGGCTCAAGCTGGGCGCGGCGGTGCTCGGGGGGATGAAGCTCCAACTCGAGAACGCGCTGAGGTTTGCCCAGGAGCGCAAGCAGTTCGGCACGTCCATCGCGCGCTTCCCGCTCACCCGCGAGAAGTTCGCGC
>NZ_DASPHO010000755.1:0-24747 GCF_035629615.1 Hyalangium sp.
CTCCTCCGGCTGGATGGCGCGGCCCGTGGCATTCATGGAGACGAGCGTCTCGCGGGCCTGCTGCTCGGTGCGGCCCGAGGTCTTGCTGATGGTCTTCACGGCCTGGGCGAGCATGTCCGTCTCCACCCAGCCTGGGTTCACCTGGTTCACCGTCACGTTCTTGCGCGCATACTCCACCGCGAGCGAGCGGGTGATTCCCAGCAGCGCGTGCTTCGAGGCGCAGTAGGCGGACGTGTACGGGGCTCCGCGAACCGACGCCATGGAGCCGACGCTGATGACGCGGCCCCCGCCGGCGGTGGCCATGGCGGGCATGAGCTCGCGGCAGAAGAGGTAGGGCGCCGTCACATTGATTGCCATCACCCGTGCCAGATCCTCCGTGCGAGTCTTCGCCAGCGGCGCGGAGACCGAGATGCCCGCGTTGTTGACCAGCACGTGGGGTGCGCCGGCCAGGAGGATGGCGCGGCATGCAGCCAGCACCGCGGCCTCGTCCACCACATCGACGGCCAGCGGACGCAGGGCATCGCCCGCCTCGAGCTGCAGCGTGTCGAGGGCTTCCTTCGAGCGGGCCAGCGCCCACACGTCATAGCCCGCGTGAATGAAGGCCAGGGCCACGGCGCGGCCAATGCCGCGGCTGGCGCCCGTCACCACCGCTGTCTTCCTGGGAGTCGTCATGGCGCGGCAGGATACCTGGGGAGGTGGTGGGAGAGGGGGCTGATGCGAGGCGGGGAGCGGTTTGACTGCTCTGGGAGCGGCGGGTAGAAGCCGCACATCCCCGTCACCCCGAGGAAGAGCCATGCCGCGCGCGGAGATTACCGATCTGCTCCTCATCGACGAGCTGCTGACGGACGAGGAGAAGGCAGCCCGGGACACGGTGGCCCGCTTCGTGGACAAGGAGGTGCTGCCCATCATCGGCCAGCACTTCCGCGAGGGTACCTTCCCCGCGCACCTCATTCCTGGCCTGGCGGAGATGGGCGTGCTGGGCGCCAACCTCCAGGGGTACGGGTGCGCGGGGATGAACACGGTGAGCTACGGCCTGATCCTCCAGGAGCTGGAGCGAGGGGACTCGGGGCTGCGCTCGTTTGCGTCGGTGCAGGGCTCGCTGTGCATGTTCCCGATCCACGCCTACGGCAGCGAGGAGCAGAAGCAGCGCTTCCTGCCGGGCATGGCGCAGGGGCGCATCATCGGCTGCTTCGGGCTGACCGAGCCGGACTTCGGCTCCAACCCCGGTGGCATGCGGGCGCGGGCGCGGAAGGAGGGGGATGGGTGGGTGCTGAACGGCAGCAAGGCATGGATCACCAACGGCTCCATCGCGGACGTGGCGGTGGTGTGGGCGAAGACGGAGGAGGGGGGCGCCGAGTCTGTCCGCGGCTTCCTGGTGGAGAAGGGGATGCCGGGGTTCAGCGCGCGGGAGATTCCAGGGAAGTTCTCGCTGCGGGCCTCGGTGACGAGCGAGCTGTCCTTCCAGGACGTCCGGGTGCCCGAGCGCAACGTGCTGCCAAAGGTGACGGGGCTGAAGGGGCCGCTGTCCTGCCTGAACAACGCGCGGCTGGGGATCTCCTTCGCGGTGACGGGCGCGGCGATCGCGTGCTTCGAGGGGGCGCGAGAGTACGCACTCTCCCGTGTGCAGTTCGACGGCAAGTCCATTGCGGGCTACCAGCTCACGCAGGAGAAGCTGGCGGACATGCTCCAGGAGATCGTCAAGGCGCAGCTGCTGGGGCTGCGGGTGGCGCGGCTGAAGGACGAGGGGAAGGCGACGCCGGTGATGGTGAGCCTGGCCAAGCGCAACAACGTGAAAGCGGCGCTGGAGATCGCCCGATCGGCACGAGGCATCTACGGGGCGAACGGGATCACGGACGCGTACCCGCCGGTCCGGCACATGCTGAACCTGGAGAGCGTGTTCACCTACGAGGGCACGCACGAGGTGCACACGCTGGTGCTGGGCAAGGCCATCACCGGCATTGATGCCTTCAATTGAGGGGAGGTCGAGGGCAGCGGCACCTGCGTGATGCGGTAGCTCCTGGTACGACGGGAGCTATGCTCGCGGCATCGTGGGAAGATTCCCTTGGCGCTGGATATGGCTGCTGGTCGGCGGTGTGCTGGCGGCTTGTGCGACGACCCTTTCCTCTGAAGGCGAGAGCCCGGGCTGCGAAGTGGCGGCCGAGGCCATCTCCTTCGAAGAGGCGTGTGCAGACGAGAGCAGCCTGCTGGCGCTGTGTATTGGCGGGCAGTGCGGGGTGTACCGGTGTCGGGAGGTTATGGAGCACCTCACGGTAGGGCGTGTGGTGCCAACCAAGGGAGGGGGACTCTCCCTCCCTGGTGTTGGGTTCGGAGCGCAGAGGAACTGGGGGATCGCGCAGGAGTTACCGCAGGACACGCGGCCCGTGTTCATCATCCCGTGGCGCCACAAGCCGCCGCTGCTGCCCAGTCAGCAGCAGGCACTGGAGGAAGCGAAGGCAGAGCGCAGAAAGCCCCACGAGCAGCACCACATCTTCTCGCAGGCCTTCAGGCCATGGTTCACCGAAAAGAAAATCAACATTGACGAGTACGTGATCCCGCTGGAGGTGGAGAAGCACCGGAGCATCCACAGAGGAGCGAATGGGGGCCCGTGGAATGCGGCGTGGGACAGGTTCATCCGTGAGAAGCCCGGTGCGACGATGGAAGAGATCTTCCGGTATGCCGGGCAGCTCATCTACGAGTTCGAACTGTTCGGACCAGTGGTGCCGTATGGGCGCCGCCCACCGCCGTTGCCTTTGGGGTATTGAGGTGCCATGAAGTTCTACCTGTGCGAGCAGGCTCCGAATCCGCGCCATTCGGGCTATCACACGGACGATCGCAAATGGGGCCTGCCCGGTGTGCAATGCCCGGTGTGCAATGCGATCTGGTCCACCGCTGGAGATGCCTACCCCTCGGTGGACTTGTCCCACCTGCCAGCTCATGAACAGGGGAAGTATGGGGGGTTCCAGGAGGACTACGCGGAATTCGAGCGGCTGCGCGAGCAGGTGCGCCCGCTAGTACCCTCGGGAGTCCATCTCTGGCCGGGTACCAAATTCGGGCCCATGATGGGCTCAACTCAAGGGCAGTTCGGCCCGCTGGTCCTGGCACACTCGTGGAATCTGCTGATGCAGCGTGAGCCGCTGGAGCGCTTTCAGGCCGAGGGTCTTGGGGGCCTGAAGGGCTGTCGCACGGAGATGCGCTTCCGTAAGAAGAACCCACCCGAGTTGTTGGAGATGGAGTTGTTACCGCGTGGTCGTGTTCATCCGGACTGCCTGCCCGTAGACCGTCCCGCGCCGTGCACGAAGTGTGAACGCAAAGGGTGGACGCGTCCGTCAGAATCAGAACTCATCCTGGATGCGGACACGTTGCCGCAAGACCTGGACCTGTTCCGCTTGGAGGACTTCCTGACGACGATTATCTGCACTGAGCGCTTCGTGCAGGCGGTGAAGCGGCTGGGCTACGAGCAGGACATTGCCTTCCGTGAGCTGCCGGTGCGCGGCAGCTGACGTCACGAGTCGCTGGGGAACAGCTACTGCGCCTGCGGTTCTGAGCTTCCCCCTTCGGGCGCAGTACCCTCAGCGGCAGGTGCGGCGGCCTCGGTCGTGGCGGCCTCACTCGTGGCGGCTGCGGCCTGGCCCTCTTCGGCCTCGGGCTCGTCGGAGAGTTCAGGCGCCGTGCCTGCGGCCTCGGCCGCCTGCTGCGTCTTCACGTCCTCGTCGCTCATGAAGCCGACGGGGTTCTCCTTCCGGTTCAGGAATCGCACCGACTTCTTCGAGAGCGCGAACATCTGCTCCGCCGTCGCCGCCGGCACCAGCGAGTGCTCGATCTGCGCCGGCTCCGGCCGCTCCACCACCCCCAGCACGCCCTCCTCGAGCTGCTTGGCCTGCACCTCGGTCAGCTCCAGCCGCCGCAGCTTCCCCTTGCGCGTCATGAAGTAGAACGTCGTCGCGCCCACATCCACGGGCACCTGGTTGCCGAGCACCAGCTCCCGCAGCGCCTTGTCCAACTCCATCTGTTTCTTCGACTCGATGCGCTGGTACTCCTTCGAGCCCGGGAGCGGTGGCAGCTTGGGGATCGGACGCTCAGCCGCCGCTACCGGAGGCCGACCGTGCTGCGGACGGCCTCCTGCCTCCCGGCGGGGGGGCGGACGGTCATCCCGACGCGGAGGGGGACGGTCATCCCGTCGCGGGGGACGGTCATCCCGTCGCTGGGAATGCTCCTCCGTCCGAGGCGTGTTGCCCTCGTGGCGCTGCGCCTGGGGAGAGGGCGAGCGGCGTTGGGCAGAGGTGCTTGGCTCTGCCTTCTTGGCCTGATCCTCGGATACGAGGCCTGCTTTCAGGAGTTTGTCGCGCAGGTTCTGCATGATGTGGGCGCCGTTCTATCCCTTGCACAGCCGAGCGCAAGGGGCGCTTGCCGGCTCTGTACGCGCCACATAACTTGCGCTGCCCTTTCGTCGGAGGATCTGTGAGCCGTCTCAAGAGGTCCACACTCATTGCCGCACTGGCGCTCACCGCCACCACGGCCTGCACCGATCCCGTCGACAAAGCCGCCAAGGAGCGCATCTTCTCGCCCGAGGATCCTCCCAAGGTGGTGGCCTCCGCCGCCGAGAAGCTCCCTCCCGAGGACGTGGCCGACAACCCCCTCGTCGCCCGCCGCATCCTCGGGATGGATGCCGCCGAGGTGACAGAGCGCCTGGGCCCCCACGCCTACAAGGCCAAGATCGACTTCGAGTGGACCACCCAGGACGCCCCGCCCGTGCGTATCTCCGAGACGCGCACCTTTCGCGCAGGCCCTGGCGGCGTCAGCGGGGACTTCCATGGTCTGCTGGAGAACAGTCGCGACCAGGGGCTCGAGGTCCTCCGCGTAGGCGGCAAGGTGTTCGCCCGCAACCGCTATGGCACCTTCCGCCAGCGCCTCCGCGACCGCGGCATGGGCGAGCGCACCCGCGCCGAGCTCACCGGCGCCGTGCGCGACATGGACTCGCTCTTCCAGGGCCGCATCCAGCTCGAGCCCCAGGGCACCGTCACCTACGAGGGCCGCACCGCGTGGCGCTACCAGGTGAAGCTCGGCCCGAAGGCCAACGAGCTCGCGCCCAAGAACCTGCCCGCCCTGCTGGAGCCCCGGAACGGCCGCGACGAGACCACCCGCCGCCGCCTGGCCTTCTTCGAGCACCGCGTCCCCAAGAGCCTGGACGGCGAGGTGCTCGTGGATGCCTCGACCTCCGTTGTCCTCAAGGTCCGGCTCGATGGCCACCTCACGGTGCCCGCGGAGAAGACGCCCGAGTCCGCCGAGCTGCGCATGTCCCTGGAGTCCGCCCTCTCCGAGATCGGCCAGGACCCCAAGCTCCAGCCACCCGAGAAGTTCCTCCCCGACGCCGACAAGCCCGAGGGCATCGCGGACGCCCTCGACCGCTTCGGCATTCCGCGCGCCAACAAGAGCGGCGCGGATGCAGGGGTGCCTCCTGAGCCGGACCTCGAAGAAGACGAGGGTGACGCCCCGAGCAAGCAGTAGCAGGCTGCGAGAGAGGAGTGTAGGGCGGGGTGCGTAGAGCCTGGCCCTACCTGATAGGGCGGCTCGAGGGGTTGCTCTGCCCTACGTGGGCCGACCCGGGTGGTCCTGGCGGCTCAAGGAGCTGCAAGTGCCTGGAATTCGGGCGATATTGGGGCGCCTGAGGGGGCTTGGGCCCGGCCTTCCCGGGACGGGGGGGAGGACTCACCCTGTAGCGGAAGCGTTCGCCCGCTACATCCGGGGATCAGCCTGTTGGAAGAAAATTTGACCGACCTCTTGCGTCTTCTACAATCCCCACCAGTTGCGGCCCAGACGCATCTGACATGCTCATGTGTTCAGATAGCGCCACTTCAAGGGAGCGGAGATGGAGCGCAAGGCTGGAAGTACCACGGTGACGGCGAAGGAGGTCAAGGCGGCGCTGGAGAAGGCGCGCACCCTGACGTCCGAGGAGGAGAAGGTGTTGCGGATGCGCCACGGTGCCGGCGCTCCGAGCACCCAGGCTCCGCTCCCCCGCGCCGCGGGCAACAATGAAGAGCTGGGCGACGAGCTGCTCCTCATCGAGATGCAGCTGATGAAGGCGATGCGCGCGCGCACCGGCCAGACGAAGACGGGCAGCAAGCCCCAGGTGGCGGCCGCTCGCGCCAGCGAGTCCTCCGGCAACCCCGCGAAGGACAAGATCGTCCGCGCCCTGCGCAAGAAGAAGTAGCCGGCCGAGGGGCTCCCTACCCGTTGAGTATGGCCACGAGGCGGGCTCCCGCCTCGGGCAGGGAGAGCCCCGAGCCGCTCACCTCCGTGGAGAGCGCCTCCGCGTCGTCAGTGCCTCCGCGGGCAAACAGCCCCTTGAGCCAGCCGCTGGCGGAGGGGTTGCGCCAGAAGTCCTCGTTGAAGCGCTCCATGAGCCGGGCCGTGAGGCGCGCCTCCAGCGCCCACGCCCTGAGATAGCGCGCCGAGTACAGCTGGGCGTCCACGTCGAAGAGGAAGAAGCCCGGGTGCGGCTCCACGGCGAGCGCCCGCCGCTGGCCCGAGGCGTACTCCTCGGCGCGCTCCTCCGAGGGGCCGCGCGTGAAGAGGGACAGCTCATAGGGCAGCTTCGCGCAGTGCCGGCGCAGGACGGCCAGGGCCTGGAAGGCAGCGAGCCGCGCCACATCTCCGGCCGTGGCGCTCGGCAGGTGCAGGTAGCGCTTGAGCCACCCGGTCGAGAGCAGGAGGCGCTCGGTGAGCGCGGCATAGGCCTCTGTCACCGAGGCGTCCCCCAGGCGGCGCAGCTCCATGGGGGCTGTGTCCGACACGTGGGCCAGGTGCTGGGCATGGCCGTACTCGTGGAGCAGGCCGCTCAGCGCATCCATCCCTCCCTCCAGGTGGACTACGAGGCGAATCTCGTCCGGGACGCGCACCGCGGCGACGAAGGGACGGCGCGCCTTGCCTGGCCGGGGCTCATCGTCCACGCGGATGCGCCCGTTGGCCGAGGGTGGGAGGTTCCAGTCGTTGAGCCAGCGCGTCACCGCGGGCATCAGATCCTCGCGCCGGAAGAAGACGTCCATCCACGGCGCCTGCAGCGCGGCCTGGAGATCGTGTCTCCGCGCTTCCCCTCCAGGCAACGCGCGCAGGGTGGGCTCCACCTTGCGCAGCACATAGCCGAGCACGTCCCGGTATGCGTCCTCCGTGCGCCGGAGCGTCTCCTCGGCCGCCTCGGTGAGCTTGTCCAGGGCCATCCCGGAGATGTCCTGGTACAGGCGGGGGTAGTCCTTCGCCCCCAGGCGCTCGGCGGTCCGGAGTGCCGCCTCGCGCCGGGTGCCGTAGCGGCCACGCTCGCTCCAGAGGAAATTGCCCACGGCGCGCTCCAGCAAGGCCCGGCGGCCGCGGTGCGTCTCATGGGGGATCTGGACCAGCGCATCGCCAAAGGTGAGGGCCTGATCGTCCAAGGGCAGGCGGGCCTGGGCCTCCAGCTTCGCGATGGCCTCGATGTCGCGCGCGGCGAGGGCCTCCTCTACCTGTCCGGCCACCCGCTCGCGCAGGAGCTGGAGGCGGCGCACGGCGAGCGTGTCGTTCTTGGCGCGTGCCTTCTCCAGGGCCTCGGTGGCGGCGGCGAAGGTGTCCGGAGAGGAGAACTCGGGGAAGCTGGCGTGGAGTGCTTCCACGGGGAGGTCCGCGGAGAGTCCCGCGCCGTGGCGATATTGGAGGGTGGACAGCTCGGCGAGGAAATCGTCCAACCTCGCACGAACGGAGTGCACGGGACGGTCCATGGGGAGGGCACGCTAACAGGAAGTGGGCGCCAGGGAAGGGGCTGCCGGACATAGAGTGCCGCTACATGACACCCGCGCGTGGGCTCCAGACATGAAGCGGCGGACCTTCCAGGCCGAGGGCGCGCGGGTGGGCCGCCCGGTGGTGGAGGCCGTGGCAGCCGAGCTCGGGATGGCCGTGGAGCAGGCGCGGGCCTTGGTGGAGGCGGGCGCCGTGTACCTCGCGGGGCGCCGCTGCCGGGAGCCCGAGGCCCTCCTTCGCGCCGGGCAGGTGGTGGCGGTGGTGCTGGAGGAGGGGGGACGCAGCCCGCTCGAGGCGCCGGCTCCGCCACCACCGCTGAGCATCCTGTTCGAGGACGCGGCGCTCATCGCCGTGGACAAGCCGGTGGGCATCACCGCGCAGCCCACGGAGGGGCGAGTCGGCGAGAGCCTGGTGGATCTCATGAGCGAGCGGCTGGGGGGGCCCGCGGGGCTCGTGCACCGCCTGGATCGGGAGACCTCGGGCGTCACGGTCTTCGGGAAGACGGCGCAGGCCACCCGCGCGCTGGCGGCCGCGTTCCGAGAGGGCCACGCGCGCAAGCGCTACGTGGCGGCCACGGGGCCAGGGCTTCCCACGTCCGGCACGGTGGATCTCCCGCTCTCGAAGGATCCCTCTCGTCCCGGGCGGTGGCGTGCGAGCCGCGCGGCCAACGGTGTGCCCGCGCTCACCGACTTCCGCACCCTCTACGCGGGTGAGGAGTTCTGCCTCGTGGAGCTGCTGCCGCACACGGGGCGCACGCATCAGCTCCGCGCTCACCTCACGGCGCTCGGGGCGCCCATCCTGGGGGACGCGCGTTATGGGGGCGCAGCACAGGCCGCGGGGCTCTCCGCGCCAAGGTGTCTGCTGCACGCCCAGTCCCTGGAGCTGACACATCCGAGCACCCGCCAGCCCCTGCGCATCGAGGCGCCCGTGCCTGAGGATCTGCGGCGCTTCTTCGCCCTGGCCCAGGTGTCTGTGCCCGAGGGTGCCATTTGATCGGCCCCTCAGCCCGGAGGGTGCATGGCCGCCCGCTCACCCAGGGGCCCCCCAGGTCGGAGGGTAGGAGGATGTGGCTTGGGAGAGCGCCAGGGGGAGCATGGCCCCAGCCCCCAGTCCGCTCGGGCCAGCCCCAGAGGCGTTGGAGCCGGGGCAATCGTGTGTAGACTGCCCGTCGATGGGTGGCGTGAGAAATGGCAAGGGCGACCTCGAGCCCGGTGATCCCGGCGCTCGGCAGGAGACGCATGCCGTTGGCCCGATGGAGCAGCACCTCCAGGTGGCCTCGCGCCTGCTGAGCGAGCGGCAGGCTCCCAAGGCGTTTGGTGAGCTGGTCCGCGCCAGCCGAAGCCTGCCCATGACGCGGCGGCTCGCGGGGGCGCTCGTCGCTGTCTCGCTCCGGGCGGGCACCGAGGCCGCCGCCATCACGATCCTCACCTCCGCGCTCGGCAGGGTGGACGGGGCGGTGCGCGAGGATGTGCTCCGGCAGCTTGCGCGCATCCTGCGCCGGGTGGATCAGCTCCCCCGCGCCATTGAGACCCTGGAGAGGCTGCTGTCCTCGTTCCCCTACGACCACGGCTCGCGCCGGGTCCTTCAGCATCTCCTGGAGCGCACCGGGAAGTGGGAGGCGCTCGTCGCGTCCCTGGAGGCCGAGGAGCAGGAGGCCTTCCACCGCGGAGAGTATGCCCGCGCGGCCCAGGCGACCCGCTGGCGTGCTCGTGTGCAGGCCCAGCAGATGCGCAACCTGGCGCGGGCGGCGGAGAGCTATGGGCAGGCCGCCAACTACCTGGAGCAGATGGAGGATGCGGACGGCGCCTTCGCCGTGCGGCTGGACGGGCTCCGGGTGCTGCACGCAGCGGGCGCCTCCGAGACCGTGCTCACAGCGGCTGCTTCGGTGTGCATGAGCGCGGCGGCCCGGCTGGGACGGGATGCGCAGGCGCGGCAGGTGCTGGAAGAGCTGCGGCTGATTCCCCGGGCCGAGGCTGTTGGCGCTGAGGCTCCGAAGGAGCAGGCACCGTCCTCACCCGGGGGTTCCCCCGCCAGGCCCGAGGCTCGGCCTGTCAGGCCCGCTGCGACGGTCGAGATGTCCCTGCCGTTGCTTAAGGCGATGCTTGCGGCCTCGTCTTCCGGACAGGGCGTGAGTGCTCAGCCGAGCCCTGCGCAGGGCGAGCCCGCGGCTCCTCCTGCCCAGGCCGTCACCCCGCCAGTCCCCGCGAAGGTTCAAGCCGTGGCCCCTCCGCAAGAGGTGGCTGTAACGTCGTTTCCCGCGCCCGCTTCGCCCGTGGCACCTCCGGCTGAGGCCGCTGCGACGCCTAGCCCCGAGCCGCTCCGCTCCGCCGCGGCACAGGACGAAGCCGTCTCCCCACCCAGCCTCGAGCCCGCACGAGCTCCTCCACCCCAGGTCGAGGCTGCCGAACCCGTATCTACGCATCCCGAGAACACTCAGGAGGATCCACAGGAAGCTGAGTCTCCGGAAGCCGCGCCTCCGGAAGCCGCGCCCCAGGAAGCAGAGTCTCAGGAAGCCGCGCCTCCGGAAGCCGCGCCCCAGGAAGCCGCGCCTCCCGAGAGCACGCACGAGGAGCCTCAGGAAGCCGAGGACAGGAGCGCCTTCGCCGCTCCCCAGGCAGACGAGGCCAGCGACGCCTTCGAGCCCCCCGTGGACCGTACGGAGGATGTCGAGGTCAAGGCCGAGGATGGCCCGCCGATGACCGAGCTGCTGGAGATCCCCGCCGAGGAGGAGCAGGCCCAGGACTCCGAGCCTGAGGAGGCTCCACCCCCTGTCTCGGGACCGTGGGAGGATCCCGCGGCCCAGCAGCGGCTGGAGGCGCACCTCATCTCGCGCAAGTCCTGGCGCGAGCTCGCGCAGTTCTACCTGACCCGGGCCGATCAGGCGAAGGACCCGCTGCTCCGCGCCGAGGCGCTCACTCGGCTCGCGGAGCTGATGGAGGACGAGCTGGGCGATCCCTCAGGTGCCGCGCGGATCTACCGGGAGATCGTTACGCTGACGGGCGATCGTGACGCCCTCAAGCAGCAGGTGCGGCTGCTGGGAACACGGGGAGATTCGTCCCTGGTCCGCCGGGCGCTCGACGAGGCGGTGCAGAGCGCGCGCTCGCCCAAGGCGCGGGCTGCCGCCTACCTCACTCGCGCCGAGCGCGCGCTCGAGGTGGGAGAGCAGTCCCAGGCGAAGGCAGACTTCGAGACGGCAGAGGCGCTCACTCCTGGGATGCTCCTGGTGCTCGCGGGGCTGGTGCGCTGCGTGCCCGACACCGAGCGGCACATCATGGCCCACCGCCTGCGGTCCGCCCTCTCGGCGGCCCCGCGCCGCTCGCCGGATCGGCAGGATGCGCTCCGCGTGCTCGCCTCCGTTGCCGAGGACTCGCTGAAGGACGCGAAGCTGGCACAGTGGGCGTGGACCGAGGTGCTCGCCGAGGAGCCCGGTGAGAGCCAGGCGCGTGCGCGGCTCCTGGAGCTTGCGCGGACGCTGGGAGATCGGGCCGCCCTCAGCCAGCTCCTGCGCGAGCAGCTCTCCCGCGAGCCCCGAGGCCCCGACGCCCGGCTGGCTCGGATGGAGCTGGTGGCCTCGCTGGAGGACGCAGGAGACTCGGACGGTGCGCTCACCGAGCTGCGCCATGCCGTGCGCTTCGAGCCCGGCCACAAGGAGGCCTGGCTGCTGCTGGCGGATCGTCTCACCGAGCGCGGGCAGATCGGCGAGGCGGCCTGGGCGATGGAGCACGCCGCCACCGCGATGGAGGACGAGACCGAGCGCCAGCGCGCCTGGGTCCGCCTGGCCAGCTTCTGCCACAACGTGCTCAAGGATCCTGCTCGCGCGGAGATGTACTCCCGGCGCGCGGAGAACCTGCGGCTCTCCCTGCAGGAGAAGAGCGCACCCCCGGTACCGGACCTGCCGCGAGGCGCCGCGCCCTACCGCGAGGGGGGCACCCGCACCCAGCTCCTGATTCCTCCGCCGGGGAACGTGGATCTCACCCCCTCGGGCCAGTCCTTCCCTGCCAAGGTGGCTGAGCCCTCGACCGACCTCACCGATCCGGCCCCGAACCTCCCCGATCACGCCCGGCCGACCATCGAGTTCTCCGCGGTGACCTTCCCCGGGGACAAGATGCCCTTCTCCGAGGAGGAGCCGACGGCGACCGAGGCCCCAGAGGGGTTCATCCCTCCTGGCTCCTCCCCGCCTGCGCCTTCGCCCGAGAAGGCGGCTCCGCCCAAGAAGGCCGCGGCTTCGTCCAAGAAGAACCTGGGCAAGAAGCTCGAGATCGAGGTGCTGGACCCCTCCCGCGAGCTCGACTCCCTCCTCGGAGAGGATGAAGAAGAGGCTGGCCACACCAGTCCGTCCCTGTCGGCCTGGTCCATGAGGAGGCCTGCGCTTCCTCCCAAAGCCCAGAAGTCCGACGCTCCGGAGCCGCCCCTCAGGGGGAAGTCCCCAGCGGAGCGGCCTCCCGCGGAGAAGTCCACTGTCCGGCTGAAGAAGCTTCGCCCCCAGGTGACAGAGGAGGTTCCCCAGCAGTTCATGCCCGATCCGGGGGCGCCGACTCGCGCGGCTTCCTCCCGTGAGGACACAGCGCCTGGACGCCGGGGTTCGACGAAGCCACCTCCGCCTCGGGAAGCGCCGGGAGCCCGTGCAGAGGCCCCCTCCTCGAGCGGAAGCCGCCCAGCGGTCGCCACCGGGGGCCGCCCGGTCGCCACCGGGAGCCGCCCGGCGGCAGGGGCGCCCCCGCAGGCTGCTGGCAGCTCGGGAGCGCCGCGCGGGCAGCGTCGTGAGTCCGCCGACTCGGCCTTCGCCCAGGTCTCGCCTCGGGAGCCGGAGAGCTCCCCCGCGTACAACAACAACAACAACAGCAGCAGCACGCCCGTCCAGAACACGGCGTTCATCTCCTGGGAGGCGCCGCCTGGGAAGATGGAGCCCGTGCGCCGGGTGGCGCGCGTGCGTGCCGGTCCTCCCTCGCCGAAGGTCCCGCCGCCAGAGTCTGGCTCCGAGCCCGCGGTGTTCAAGCAGGTGCGCGCGCGCCCGCTCGAGGGCTCGCTCTATGCCGAGATCGCCGAGTACTTCGACAGCCGGGATGACCCGCAGCGCGCCGAGCTGATGCGGGAGATCGCCGACGCACTCGAAGGCAGGGAAGGCCCTGTGCCTCGTCTCTCGCGCCCCCCACTCTCCCCGGACGAGCGCTCTGGGCTGCGCCACCCGATCCTTCGCTCGCCCTCGGGCGAACTGCTCACATGGGTGGGCGTGGCGCTCTGCCGCCTCTTCCCCACGCATGGCCGGGCCGCTGGTTCCTCCGAGCGGTTGCGCGCGAGCCTGGGGCCCGGGGCGCCGGGGGCCATTGATGCCCTCAAGAGCACCGAGCGCCTGCTCGGCATGGAGGCGCCGGAGGTGGTGCTCTCCGAGGACAACGGCCCGCCCTTCTCGCTCGTCTTCACGACCTCCCCGCGGCTGCTGGTGGGCAAGCAGGCCGTGCGGCAGGTGCTCCCGGCCCCGGAGCTGCGCTTCTACGCCGGGCGCGCGCTGCTCTGCCTGGGGCCAGACCTGCTGGCCCTGCGCAGCCTGAAGAAGGACCAGGTGCTGCGGGGCCTGGCCCTGCTCTCCTCGGTGCTCAAGGACCCCAACGCCTCCGGTCTCGAGGCCCGGGTGGTGCGGGAGACGCTGACGGCCAAGCAGCTCGAGCGGGCCGCGGCGCTGTATGGCCCCGCGACGCGCCAGTTCGACGTGTCGGCGATGGCGGACGGGGCGCGAGACTCCTCCAATCGCGCGGGGCTCGTCGCCTGCGGCGCGGTAGGGCCGGCGCTCACGGCGCTGAGGATGAAGCGGGCCCTGGAGCGCGAGGTGGTGGAGCTGGTGCGCTTCGCCGCCTCGGAGCGCTACTTCCAGCTCCGCACCTCCCGCTGAGGCGGCTCAGCCCACCTGCAGCTTGATGGTGAGGGCCAGCAGCCGGCCCTTCTCTCCGCCCAGATCGTGCCGGTAGCCGAGGTCAATGCCGCCGCCGGCCTCCGTCATGAAGCCCAGCCCCACGCCCAGCTGAGAGGCCTTCTGGAAGCCGTCATAGGTGTACCCCACGCGCACGGGGAAGGCCTGGCCGAGGAGGTACTCGAGGCCGCCGCTGTAGGTGAGGACCTTCTTCTCCCGCGACTCGAAGTCGGCGCGCACGTCCACCCCCACGGTGAGCAGCCCCGTCAGATAGCCCGCATGGAGCGAGTAGTACCGCGTCAGCTCCACGTTCTGGGTGTCGATGAGGTTGTGGGCCGAGAAGCCCGTGGTGAAGCCATCGGACAGGCGCAGCAGGAGGCCCGCCGTCACGGTGGTGGCGTTGGCCTGCCGAGGGCCGCTCAGCCTCAGGTAGTGTATCGACGTGCCGATGAGGATCCCCGGGGTGAGGGGCAGGGCGAAGGCCAGCGTGCTGTAGTGGCCGGTGGTCCGGCCCTCGCCGCTGCGCAGGGTGAGGATGTGGTAGTCCAGGCCGGCGGCCAGGTCGCTCGTCTTGGCGTCCATGATGCTCACTCCGCCGAGGGCATCCTTGCCTGTGGTGTCCCAGGAGCCGTGCAGCTCCATCCGGTACATCTTCCACAGGGCGATGGCGGCGGGGTTGCCCACCACGGCCTCGGTGCCCAGTCCGAGCCCCCGGTAGGCCCCGCCCATGGCGTAGGCCCGGGCGCTCTGGATGTCGCGCAGATCCTCGACGTCGGACTGGGCGTAAACGGTGGGGGACAGACACAGCACCAGCAGGAGCATCAATCGGCGAGGCATGGGGGGCGCATCCTATCCGCCTTGATGCCTCGGGGGGGCATCACTAGATTCGGCCCCCCATGTCCGCTCCTACACCGAAGCCAGAGCCCCTCATCCGCAAGTGCGTCGTTCCGGCCGCGGGCCTGGGGACGCGTTTCCTGCCGGCCACCAAGGCGGTGCCCAAGGAGATGCTGCCCATCGTCGACACGCCAACGCTTCAGTACATCGTCCAGGAGGCGGTCTCCGCCGGCATCTCCGACGTCATCCTCATCAGCGGCCGTGGCAAGGAGTCCATGGTCGATCACTTCGACATCGCGGTGGAGCTGGAGGGGGTGCTCAAGGCGCGCGGCAAGGAGGAGGAGCTCCGCAAGCTGCGCGCCATCTCGGACATGGCCAACATCGCCAGCCTGCGCCAGAAGGAGCCGCTGGGGCTGGGCCACGCGGTGCTGTGCGCCCGGGGCCTGGTGGGCAACGAGCCCTTCGGCGTCATCCTCGGCGACGACATCATCGACGCGGAGGAGCCCGGCATCCGCCAGCTCGCGCGCGTCTTCCGCCAGTTCAACCAGGGTGTGGTGGCGCTGATGGAGGTGCCCGACAGCGAGACGCACCTCTACGGCATCGCCGCGGGGAAGGATCTCGGCGACGGCGTCATCCAGATCGAGCGCATCGTCGAGAAGCCCAAGCGCGGCACCGCCCCGTCCAACCTGGCGGTGATTGGCCGCTACGTGCTGCCGCCGGAGATCTTCGACATCCTGGAGAACCAACCGCCGGGCGTGGGCGGGGAGATCCAGCTCACCGATGGCCTGGCCACGCTGCAGCAGCGCAAGGGGCTGCTGGGCTACAAGTTCAAGGGCCAGCGCTACGACGCGGGCGACAAGGTGGGGTACCTCAAGGCGAACATCGCCTATGCCCTCAAGCGGCCGGAGCTGCGCGGCCCGCTGCTCGAGTGGATGGCCGAGCTCGTCAAGGTGGAGAAGCCATGAAGCGCGCCGTCTTCCTGATCGGGACGCTGACCGCGCTGGCCGCGGGGGCCTATGTGCTGCCCGGTGGCTCCATCCTGCGCCGGATGGTCGGGGAGCAGGACGAGACCATGCCCTCCTCGCTCCGGGTGGAGGGCACGTACGTCTTCTCCGGGCCGGCGGCGAAGGAGGCCACAGCCGCGCTGAAGGTTCCCTCCGAGCGCCCCGAGCTGATCGTGGACGGCGCCGTCCTCATCAAGGCGCCGGGGCGCTGCCGCCTCGAGCTGGCCGTGCCGGAGGGCAACAAGCTGGCGGTGGTGCAGGTGAGCGGGCGCAAGCGTGTGGAGGGCACGGAGATCCCCGCCCTCTCGGCGGCCCTGAGCCAGCTCTGCCCGCTGCTCGCGGTGCGCAGCTCCTCGGGCCACAACACCGACACGCGGGACACGGTGGAGCAGCACCTCCAAAGCCTGGGCATCGCCACGCGCACCACCTCGCTGGCGCGCTTCGGGGGCGAGGTGGCGTACGTGCTCGGCGAGCCGGAGGAGGGCAAGCCTCAGTTCTGGATCTACAAGACCGGCTTCCGCCCGGCCCGTGTGCGGTGGAAGGAGAAGACCGGGCCAGCGTGGGATGTGCGCTTCATCGACTACTCCTCCCCGGCCACCGGCGAGTGGATGCCTCGCAGCATCGAGGTGTGGCGCGATGGCCAGCGCGCCCTGCGCTTCACCGCCATCAAGTCGGACACCCGGGCGTCCCTGCCCGACAAGCTCTTCACGCCCTGAGCCTCGCGGCGAGCCACACGCACAAATGCCGCCCAAAATCGCGGCTAATCACCTCCGAGCCTTCATCGTCGAGCAGGCCTCCGGGCGTGCTAGGGCTGCGAAATCAAGGGTCTCCGTGAAATGACGCAGTGCGCAGAAACTTTTTCGTGGCTCCCTGGACAATTGCAAGCAGAGCTGACGCCCCTGGCCGGAAGTGATGGGGCGTCCACAGGGAAGAGATCATGTCGACCAGCACTGCTCGTACCCATGACAGAGCGGTCCAGATGAGGGAGGCCACCGCTTCGGCGCTGAACCTGAACGCCCTCCTCGCGAAGTTCCTGCCCACAGGAGCCTCGGCCGTCACCGCGCGCCAGGAGGGGCTCTCTGCGGGCATCAGCGCCTCGTACCGGCTGGCGCACACGGATCTGCCCCGGCTGCGCAGGTTCCAGTCCGCCTTCGAGGCCACCGGAGTGAAGTACGCGCTGCCCCCAGCGCTGCTGGCCGCCATCGCCAGCCGCGAGTCTCGGGCGGGTGGGGCGCTCGATGTGAACGGGCTGGGCTGCGGCGGGGATTGTTTCGGGATGATGCAGCTCGACTCCCGCTACCACCCCCCGCGCGGCGGCCCCTACAGCACCGAGCACATCGACCAGGCGGCGCGTGTCCTCGAGCGGCTGCTCGAGGAAGTGAAGGTGAAGCACCCCGGCTGGCCGCCGGAGCAGCAGCTTCGGGGCGCGCTGGCGGCGTACGACTCGGGTGTGTGCTGCGTGCGGACGATCAAGGACATGGATCGCGGCACCACCGGGGATGACTACTCCAACGACGTGTGGGCGCGGGCGCAGGCGCTGGCCCCGTACTTCGGGAGCGTCGAGGGCGCGGGCGCGGGGCCGATCAGCGGCACCTTCCGCTCCCTGAGAGACCCCCTCTCCGTGCCGGGCGGCAAGGCGGTGTCCTGAAAGTAGCTCACGAAGGCTGGCCGCCCGTATTCTGGGGTCATGTTCGATTACGAGCGAACGGAACTCTGGAAGCGGACATTGGGGGAGCGGGGCGGGGATGCGGCGCAGTCCGCGCGTGCCCATCTGCGTGAGCAGCTCCGCCTGGCGTGGCAGCGCGCGGGTCAGCTCACCGAGCAGGTCCGGAGCGCCTATCCCGCACTGAAGTCCCATGGAGGCAGCCGCTTCGACGCCCTGTGGGAGCGCGTCGATCTCCTGCTGGGGCCGGAGTACCCGCTCAACGCCGCCGAGGCCTTCGTGCTGGGCGGTGCGCTCATCCTCTATGACATCGGGGCTGGGCTCGCGGGACTGCGGGGGGGAGAGGCGGAGCTGCGCAAGACGCAGGAGTGGAGGGATGCGCTGGCCACGAGCATCCGCCGGGAGACGGATCGCGCACCCACGCCGAACGAGATGACGTACCCCTCGGAGGAGTACGTGCAGCTGGCCACGGAGGATGCGCTCCAGCTGCTGGCCGTCAAGCACGCGCGGAGCCTGGCGCTGATGCAGTGGAAGGGCCCTGAGGGCGAGGAGCTGCACCTCGTCGAGGATCCGGCGCTGCGCCAGCAGTTCGGCGAGATCCTCGGGGAGCTGGCCTACAGCCACGGGTGGGACGTGGCCGAGGTGGGGCGAGTCTTCGCGGCGCGGAGGCTCGAGGCCCCGGCGCCGGCTCCGGCGGACTGGACGGTGGACACGCTGAAGGTGGCTGCGGCGCTGCGGGCGGCGGACACGCTGGTGGTGGAGGAGCGCCGCCGCAAGCTCAGCCGGCCAACGCTCGTGCATGATCGCCTCCTCTATACGGCGGGGGAGCCCTTCGCGCGGGGCGAGGCGGAGATGTTCTGGGCCTGCTTCGAGGCGCTGCGGAAGATCGATCGGGATCTGCATGACGTGGACGCGCTGCTCTCGGCGAGCGGCCGGCCGCGCTTCCTGGCGCGGGGCGTGGTGGACGCGGACGACGCGACGAGGCTCGCCACCCACGTGAGGACGCAGGGGTGGATGCCGGTGGACGCTCGCGTGCACGTGTCCGACGTGCCGAGCTTGATCGCGCAGATCGGTGGGGCTCAGCTCTACCGGAAGGATCCCTCCGTTCCGTTGCGGGAGCTCATCCAGAACGCGGCGGATGCGATCCGGGCCCGGCGGGCGTTGGAGGGGCTGAAGGAGGACTGGGGCACCATCACCGTGCGCGTGGGGCGGGACTCGAACGGCCGCTGGATCGAGGTGGGGGACACGGGCATCGGCATGACGGAGCGGGTGCTGACGCGGCACCTGCTGGACTTTGGGACGAGCTACTGGATGACGGAGGACATGCGCCGGGAATACCCGGGGCTGGCAGCCAGCGGCTTCGTCCCGGCGGGCCGGTTCGGGATCGGCTTCTTCTCCGTGTTCATGTGGGGCGAGCGGCTGCGGGTCGTCTCTCGGCCGTTCCAGGAGAAGGCCACGCATGCCCTGGAGTTCGACAACGGCCTGGGAGCGCACCCCATCCTGCGGCCCGCGGACCCGGACGAGCTGCTCTCGGAGGGCGGCACCCAGGTCCGCGTGTGGCTGTCGCGCGAGCGGGACTGGGAGCAGATGCTGCTGGACCGGAGCGATCAGTGGGACCACTGGTCCGAGTCGGAGGAGCGCATCTCGTTCAGCGAGCTGCTGGGGCGGATCGCGCCCACGCTGGACGTGACGCTGAAGCTGGAGGAGAAGCCCGGGCAGGTGCAGACGGTCGTCGAGGCCAACGACTGGCGGACGCTGGAGGCGACGAAGCTGCTGCGGCGGATTGGCAACACGGCCCGGGGGATCAACACGGCGCTGATGGAGTTCCTGGCGCCCATGGTGCGGCCGGTGCTGGATGCGAACGGGCAGTGCATCGGGCGCATCTGCATTGCCTCGGGGGCGATGCAGCGGTGGGCGGGGCTGTCGGTCATCACCGCGGGTGGGCTGCGCGCGCGGTACTCGCGCGAGTTCACGGGCACGCTGCTGGGCTCCACGGATGTGGCCACGCGGGATGACGCGGAGCCACTGGCGCTGCGCGAGGACCTGGCGCGGTGGGCGACGGAGCAGGCGCGGCTGTGGGAGCGGTATCAGCTCAGCTTCGAGGGCTACGAGCTGCACAAGCGGCTGGACATCGGGCTGGCGGTGCTCTCGTGCGGGGGAGAGCCGGGCGGGCTGCCCATCGGCTACCGGGGAGGGACGCCTATCACCCTGGCGATGCTCCAGGAGTTCGTGGGGGAGCGGGAGGAGGTGACGCTGGTGGACGGCTCGGAGCGGCCGGTGCGCAAGTTCCCCGAGCTGATCGTCATCCCCTGCCACGAGGCGGGGCACACCGCGGCAGGCCGGCTGCTGGTGCACCTGCCCGCGCTGATGGGGGTGTACATCGCCAGAGCATGGGGGGTGACCCTCCAGGACGTGGCGGCGAACGTGGAGGTCTCCGAGAAGGAGTGGACTCCGACGGACGGGCGCAAGCGGAGGACCTGGGTCTTCCACCGTCCCACGGTGCGCCTGCACTGAATCCGGAACGGGCTGGGGTCACGTGCCAGTGAAGAGGTGAGCCCAGAGGGCCTCGCGGTGGAGCTCGACGAGCATCTGATCCCTGCCGCCGGGCCGCGTCCCCCAGCCTCCCTTCGCGCGGAAGAGCTCGCCGTCGATCCAGGTCCCCACCTCCGTGGGAAGGGCAGACACGGTGGATGCAGACCCTCAGGCAGCGGGTCTCCGAAGGCTGCGAGCTCTCCGTCACCTCCGTGGCCGCACACCCCCCCACGGTGTGCGGGGGGCGGGAGTTCGGGGCGACGAGCAGGCCGGAACAGGCACGTGTGGGCCGTTCCCGGTGCACCGGCGATCCTTCGTCGTGGCCTTCACACGCTAATGCCAGAGCTCGAGTGAAACCTGACACACCTGTGCTGCTCCGATTAGCACTTGTTGTTGTAGCGGCGGGGCACGTAGCAGCTTCCGAAGCGGGACCAGGGCTGGTCCCAGTGCTTCACCCTGTCAGCCCCGTTGTAAGTGGTGGCCTCCCACACGAAGATGCCCTGGCTGGTAAAGAAGTCGAACATCACCACGTGTGAGTCAGCGCAGTTGAGGATGTCGCCCTTGACCATGCTGGTCCGAGCCCCGAGCTGCCAGGAGATGTTGGGCAGAGTGTAGGTGCTGTACTTGGTGGTCAGCCCCCAGGCCCGGCTCACGAAGCCGGAGCAGTCCACACCGCGCGAACAGCTCTCCACGGTGGTGTTGATGTCACCCGCCTGGTAGCCCTGGTACAGCAGGTCGTCGTAGCTGGTGACAGTGTCGAACCCGCCCCAGTCGTAGGCCACGCCCGTGTAGGGCGTGTAGGAGGCGTTCAGCCAGCGAGGACGGACTCGACCCGGGCAATAGCCCCAGACATTCGCATCACTATACTGCCGGATGAAATCGGCGAAGTGGTTGCCCGAATACGCCATGTCACTAATGGAGCGGCACGCGTTGATCGTCGGGGGCGCAACGTCCGCGGCCGCATTCTCGACGATCAAGGGCATGATGGCCGGCAGCTCACGGGTGAGGACCAGTCTCTGGATTTCCAGCCGATCCTGGCGGGTGATGAGGGCGTAGGCCTCACCGGTGCGGCTGGCCACCACTCCATTCTCCACGTAGGTGTACTGCGCTGCCAGCGGCACGCGCGCCTGGCCCTTGAGGGTGCCGTCCGCGGCATAGAGCCGCACCGTCTGGTCCACCATGAATGCACTGTCCAGGACGACCTCCTCCAGCACCATGAAGGCACTGCCGTCCGGCTGGATGTTCAGGATGCGCAGGCCGCCCAGGGCATTGGGGACCGTCACCTCGACCGTCCTATCGCCCATGGCCAGAGCGCCGGTGTGCGCCTTCGCCTGGGACAGGTCCGCCGGGCTCGACGTGTACACGGTGCCCTGGTGCAGGAGGCCGGGTAACGAGACATGGGCTCGCTTGCCCTCGCGATCCAGGAGCTGATCGAAGGTGGTGCCGAGATGGCGCTCCACCAGCAGCTCGCCGCCCTCTCCAAGCCTCAGGCCGGTAGCGTCCTGGCCCACCTGGTAACGGGCGTACTCGGCGCCGCTCAGGCTCAGGTGCAGCACTGTGGGCTCCTGGGCCGTCCGATCGAAGGCGAAGATGCCGGCGCCGCCAACCTCCAGGTCGGAGATGCCTCTGACGTCCTGGAGCTCGATGATGCCGAGCCGCTGGCAGCTCTGGCTGTAGTGCAGCAGCCTATCCTTGGCGGTGTCCGCCACCCAGAAGGTACCGTCCGGCGCCACTGCCAACGCCGCAGGGCCCCAGGGTTGTACCTCGGGCATTCTCTCGCCCCAATAGCTGACACCTTCCGGGCCGATGGGAATGCTACAGACAACCTCGTTTGCGACGGCCTCAGCGGCAACCGCCGCGCCGGGCAGCAGCCCGGAGGATGCAAGCACTGCGAGCCTGGTGAACATCCGGAGTCGATTCAAAGCAGACCTCTCCCTGCCCGATGGGGGCCACCGCGCAGGTTGGATGGGGTGAACCAGCTCCAGAGATTCTCCAAATGCCTGGAGCCGCACAATACGTAAGAACGTCTATTCGATGAATACCAGAATAACTGTTAATAGCATTTTAGCCAGCTTATTCGAAGAGTGCCCCCCGAGCTGTTCGTCGGGCCGGTGGACAGGCCGTGCAGCCCCTCTGGGCACACGCCTGCCCAGGCTGCCCTCCCATGCAGGAGCAGCGGCCGTCACGTACGCCAGCACCCGCCGCCTGCCTCAACAGTCCGAGCGGGATAGCGACCCGGACACGCGCGTGAGCCCACCGGGGTCGCGTCCGAGGTCTGTCTCGACGATCAGGTTCATGGCTTCTCCTGCGGATAGGCACCCCGGGACCCAGGAGATTGCCCTGACGGCGGGCTACTCATGAGGTAGGATGGGGTAAATAGCGGTGTGCTGTTGTCCTGCCTACGAGGAGCCTCATGGAGAGGGAGCATGTCTCCAAGCTGCATCCGGCCTGTCTTCCAGCGGGGACGGTGATTGGGTCGTGGTGTGTGGTGAGCTTGCGAGGCCAGGGCACCTACGGAGTCGTCTATCGCGCTGTGAAGGTAGGAAAGGAGGAAGCAGGCCCCGTGGCGCTCAAGCTGGCCGTCCACGCCCAGGATCCGCGCTTCGTCCGTGAGGGGGAGCTGCTCTCGCGCATCGACCACCCGAGCGTTCCGCGCCTCCTGGGCCATGGATACTGGGTGCACCCTTCGGGTGCCATCCATCCCTACCTCGTGATGGAGTGGGTGGAGGGGTTGTTGCTGTACGACTGGGCTCGGGAGCACCATCTGTCCTCTCGGCAGGGGATGCAGCTCCTTGCCCAGATAGCGCGCGCGCTGGTCGCCACTCACGCCGTGGGTGGCGTGCACCGAGACGTGAAGGGGGACAACGTCCTGGTGCGACGCGTGGACGTCCGCGCCATCCTCATGGACTTCGGCGCTGGGTACTACGAAGGTGCTCGCATCCTGACGCCGCACCCGCCACCTCCGGGCACGCCGGCCTATCGCGCGCCAGAGGCGTGGCAGTTCGTCCTTCGTTCCCGCCACGAGTACGGAGAGCACTACAAGGCCGGCCCTGCGGATGATCTCTTCGCGTTGGGCGTTACCGCTTACCGGCTCGTCACGGGCGAGTACCCGCCGCTTGAGGATCCCTGGAAGGATGAGGCGGGGGCCTGGTATGTGAAGGGTGCAAACGCTCAGCCTCCGAACACATTGAATCCCCGCGTGGACTTACAGCTCAATGACCTGATCCTTCGCATGCTGTCCGCGCAACCTGAGGTGCGGGGCTCGGCGGTAGAACTGGCCGAAGCCTTGGAGCAGGCCGCAGAGCGCGCAGGTGCGGTGGCGGATCAGCCTCTCTTCTCAGGGGAGCAGCAGGCGCCTTCCGTGAGCATGGAGAGGGAGGCCGCCCTCGTCGCCTTCTTGAGTGACTCCCTGCGCGCGGAGTTGCTGGGGAACAAAGCACGGCTCCGGCCAGCGAGACGTCCCCGCAAGCGCCGGGTCCAGGTGTCGGAGAGCCGGGGGCCTCACTTTCACAAGCGTCCCGCCCGTATCGAGGCCCGAGGACACACCTTGCCGCGAAAGCCCCTGCTCGCGGCGGCGAGTGTGGTGGTGGGCTTGCTCTTGTGGTCACAACTGGGAGTGCATTCCTCGCCTCGGGACATGACGGAGGAGGCGCCGGTCATGGTGCAGGACGAGTCGGACGAGGCTGAGGAAGAGCGCGATGGTGGAAGCGCAGGTGTCGGGGACGCTGTCCTGACGGCGCCAAGGGGTGTCGTGAACGCTCCTTCTGGCTGGAAGGTGATTGTCGAGCAAGTGCCCCCGAAGCCATTCCCAGGGCAGTACAAGCCGGATGTCAACGGCCAGTGCCCACGCACGGGACAGGTCGTCATCAACGGGGGCTGCTGGGTTCCACTCGATCTAGAAGGTCAGGGTTGCGAGGAGAACGGTTACATCTACAACGGCAAGTGCTTCTCGCCCGCTTTTCCCCCTCGGCGCCAGCCGGCATCGACTCCCGTAATGCGCCTAGGTGAACACTAAAATAGAGCGCCTGGGCGCCCTCGCTTGAGGCGGCTTCACTCATCCGTCTACGTTGGGCACGTGTCGCCGGGAGGCTCGTCGCGAGGCGGCAGCCCAGGAGATACAAATCCAACCGAAAGGAGTATCCATGTTTGCGAGAAGTCTCGTACTTACGGCGGGATGCATTGCGCTGATGTTCGGATGCGCCGGGCAACCCGATGAGACGCAGGAGATCGTCGACAACCTAGTCAAGGCCGGGTTCCCGGCCAGCGACATCATGGTCGTCGACGGGAAGGTCTACGTTGGGCGGGACGCCGAGGTGCCTCTGGCCGCGTCGCGCGAGATGCTCGGGACCGGCGACACCACCGAGGAGCAATACCGCACCAACAACCTCGTCAGCAAGTCGCTGTCGAAGATCTGCATCAACGGCTCGACGTTCACCGGCGCGTTCAGCACGGCGCTCGATCTGGCGATCCAGAACTACGACGAGCTGCCGCTCACCTTCGCCATGGCACGGACGCCGAGCAGCGGCTGCAACTTCACCATCAACGCGGTGCTCCAACCGGGCATGGTCGGAGGCTCAGCCGGATTCCCGTCGGGCGGGCTGCCGTACTCGACGATCAACATCGGCGACGGGCTCGCCCCGTACGGTGTCGACGTCATCGAGCACGTCATCACGCACGAGATCGGTCACACCATCGGGTTCCGCCACTCGGATTACTACAACCGCAGCATCAGCTGCGGCAGCGGCGGCGACGAGGGCGACGCCGGGATCGGCGCGATTCACATCCCGGGCACGCCAACCACGGCGACCATCGGCGGCTCGCTCATGAACTCCTGCTTCCGCTCGAGCGAGACGGGCGAGTTCGCCCCCGGCGACATCACCGCGCTGAGGACGTTGTACATTCCCACGCAGGATAGCTCCTGGCAATGGGCGCCCCAGTTCACTCCGCCCTTCCACCTCTCCGCCGACACCGAGGGCGACCTGGGTGCCCGCTTCGTCGACCTCAACGGCGACGGCCGCGACGACTTGGCCTACTACCGCTGGGTT
>NZ_DASPHO010000756.1:0-4762 GCF_035629615.1 Hyalangium sp.
CCTCTTCCAACGGCAGCGGCCTTCCATCGAAGAGGACACGGCCGGTGTCCGGACGGAGCAGGCCGTTCATCAGCCGCAGCAGGGTCGACTTGCCGCAACCGCTCGGACCGAGGAGCACGGTGGTGCGGCCAGGCGGCAGCCGCAGCTCCATCGGCTGCAGGGCCTGCGTGGCGCCGAACCGCTTGGAGACTCCCTCCAGCTCAAACAATGGGACGCGTCCTAGCTCTTGACGAGGTAGACGCAGGAGGGGTGGCCGCGCTTGCGGCACGGCTGGGTCTCGTCATGGATGACGGTGCCCACCGCGTGGAGCCGCCGCAGGCCTCCGAACAGCATCCCCTTGTCGAAGGCGCACGGGTACGGGTTGTCGCTCTCCACCTCCATGGCCCCGTCCGGCCGCAGCTTCCACCGGTAGTGCCCGATGCCCTCCTTGATCTTCTTCGTCAGCGGATCCCACATCGGACGCCCGTTCTTGCGGTGGTGCAGGTGGTAGCCCGCGTCCATGGACTCCATCATCGTCTTGACGTCCTTGACGCTGGGCAGCCACTCCACCGTCTTCATCACTGACACGCCGATCTGGTGCAGCACCGCGTCCCCCATGTGCTGGCTCGCTCGCGCAAACGCTCGCAGGAACGCGTCGAAGGGGTACCAGGACTCGGGCTCCACCACGACCATCCCGTCCGGCCCCTTCTGCCCGAGCCCCTCCGCCAGAAGGATCTGGCTGGCGATCGACTTGAACTGGCCGAAGGCCTGCACCAGCCCCAGCACGTTGCGTCCCGAGACCTCGATGCCCTTGAACTCGCTGAACGGAATCATCGCGTGGAGGATCCTCTCGACACGGGCCAGGCGACCAGATGATGGCACGCTTCCTCGCGCCCTCGACACCACCTGCTGAGTGCCCCCGCACCTCGACCCGGAGCGCTCCGGGCGTATCGCACCCCCTGGTACATCCACCACCTTTTCTTTCAAACACTGCTCATAAATCCATGGTTGCCGGAAATCCGACCTGTGTGAGCAACGGTGTTATTGAAAACTTCCGTTACATCTCCTCAGAGGGAAAATCGCCGCTGTAACCCGCCTCAACAGGGTGTTTGAAGTTGCTGCCTCCTTACGACGTACATTAGTATCCGAAATACATGAGCCAATCCCAGACATTGGGGTGGGCTCAGAGCCACCCGCACGCGGACACCCGGGGGCAGGTGATGGGCTGTCTGCCGTCACTGCAGTCCGCTCCCGAGTGGGGTGGGTAGTGCGCAGCGGGCATGCCCTTCTGCATCCTCGGGGGATGGTGCAGAGGGGGCCCGCTGCGGTTTTTCGCGGCCTCGCAGGGCCTCTGGGGGGGACGCCAGGCGCAGTGACGCTCCGCAGGCCTCTGTCTTGAATCCTGGCTTCAGGTCGACACGGTCTGCATGCCTTCGCGGGTTCGATGGTATCTGGCCCTCGAGTCTCGAGTCCCTGTGAACGCCGCCTCTCTCTCTCCCTCCAGACGCTCGACCCTGGCACCGCTCGCCGTCCTGGTGTGCTCGCTCGTGCTGACGACCGCCAGCACGGCGCTGTTCTTCGTGACGGCGCTGAGCCGGGACACCGCCCGCTTCGAGAGCCTGGTGCAGGTGATCCAGGACCGGATCTTCGCCCACCTGGACTCGGACATCACGCTGCTGCGCGGGGCCGCGGGCTTCTTCGCCGCCAGCGACACCGTCACCCCCGAGGAGTTCCGCATCTACGTCAAGCGGCTCGACCTGAAGCGGTATGACCCGGGCGTCCAGGGCCTGGGCTTCAGCCGGCGCATCCCCGCGAGCGAGAAGGAGGCCTGGGTCGAGCAGGTGCGCGCCACTGGCCAGCCCTCCTTCCACCTCTGGCCTGAAGGGCCTCGCGCGGAATACCACGCGGTCATCTACCTGGAGCCCCTGGACGCCCGGAACCAGGCAGCGCTGGGCTTTGACATGTTCACGGAGCCCGAGCGCCGGGCCGCGATGGAGCGGGCCTGGCTGTCCGGAGAGCCCGCGCTGTCAGGCAAGGTCCTCCTCAAGCAGGAGCTCGAAGCCGACAAGCAGGCGGGCTTCCTGCTGTATGTGCCCGTGTACCAGGGCGAGGCCGTCCCTTCCTCCGAGGCCGAGCGCCGAGAGCGGCTGCAGGGGTTCGTCTACAGCCCTTTCCGCGCGAGGGAGCTGTTCAGCGGCATCTTCCCCGCTACACGTCATCCGCGGCTCTACTTCCGCATCTACGACGGTCCAGAGGCGCGGCCCGAGCAGCTCCTGTATGACTCGGCCTCCCTCCAGGCGGAGCCCCCGCCTGGCTCCCCGCGCTTCGTCCGCACCACGCACTGCGAGATAGCGGGGCGGCCGTGGACCCTCGTCTTCACCTCCTCGCCCACCTTCGAGCGGGGGCTGCTGAGCTCCTGGGTGTCCACCGTGGGAGGAGTGGGCCTGCTGCTCAGCTTGATGGTGTTCGCCGTCGCACGCTCCCAGCTCACCGCCCGGCAACGCGCCGAGGCCAACGGGGCCGAGCGCGCCCGGCTCCTGGCGCGCGAGCAGGCGGCCCACGCCGAGGCCGAGGCCCAGCGCACCTACCTGCATGATCTCTTCATGCAGGCCCCAGCCCTCATCGTCATTCTGGGGAGTCCCCAGCACGTCTTCGAGTTCGCCAATGCCAACTTTCAGCGAGCGCTGGGGCACCGGGATCTGCTCGGCAAGCCCCTCCGCGAGGCCGTTCCGGATCTGGGGCCGGAGGTCCTGTCGGTCGCGGACACCGTCTACCGAACCGGGCAGCCTTCCTTCGAGCAGGAGGTACTCATTCCCATCGCCTACACCCACGGCCAGCTCGAGGAGAAGTACTGGAACCTCGTCTGGCAGCCCCGCCGGAGTCCGGGGGGGCAGGTCGACGGAGTGCTGCTCTTCGCCTTCGAAGTGACGGAGCAGGTCCTGGCGCGCCGACTGGTGGAGGCCAGCCGCGAGGAGGCGCGACGGAGCGCGGAGCAGCTGAAGACCATCACCGATACGCTGCCGGCGCTCGTGGCCTATATCGACTCCGAGGAGCGCTACCGCTTCGCGAACCACACCTATGAGCCCTGGTTCGGCGTGAAGCCCGAGGACCTCTTGGGAAAGACGGTGAGGGAGTTCATTGGCGAGGAGTTCTACGCGGAGTTCCGGGAGCCGATCGCCAGGGCCCTTGCCGGAGAGGTCGTCCGCTTCGAGGGCGCGCTGACGCGGAAGGACGGGCAGAACCTGTACATGCAGTCCAGCTACATCCCAGAGCGGGATGCTCACGGGCAGGTGCTCGGCTTTGTGGTGCTCGCGTTCGACATCACCGAGCGCAAACAGGCGGAGGAGGCCGTCCGGAGCGCCGTGCGGCTGCGCGATGAGTTCCTCTCCGTCGCCAGCCACGAGCTGAAGACGCCGCTGACGCCCTTGAGCCTGAAGCTCCAGGCGCTCGCGCGCGAGGCGGAGGCCCAGCCGGACTCGCCGTTCGTGCAGAAAGTCCGGACGCACGTGGAGGCAGGGCGCAGGCAGCTCAAGCGGCTGTCGGATCTCATTGGAGACCTGCTGGATGTGTCGCGGATCACCTCCGGGCAGATGAAGCTCCACTGGGAGCCGGTGGACTTCATCGCCGTGGTCCGCGAGGTGGCCGCGCGGCTGGAGCCCGAGGCCCACCGGGCAGAGTCGCGCCTCACCGTGGAGGGCCCGGAGGCGCTGCCGGGCCAATCGGACCGGATGCGGCTCGAGCAGGTGACGGAGAATCTACTGACGAACGCCATCAAGTATGGCGCGGGCAAGCCCATCCACGTCCTACTGGTGGCGAGCCCCGAGCGCATCACCCTCACCGTCCAGGACCAGGGCATCGGCATCGAGCCCGAGCACCAGGCGCGCATCTTCGAGCGGTTCGAGCGCGCCGTGTCCGGGCGGAACTACGGCGGCCTGGGCCTGGGGCTCTACATCACCCGCACCATCGTCGAGGCCCTGGGCGGCACCATCCGCGTCCAGAGCGAGCCCGATCAGGGCGCCTGCTTCACTGTGGAGCTGCCGCGCGAGCCTCCCGCCCCGTAGGCGCGCTCGAGGATCTCGTCGCTGCGCAGGCTGCTCGCCTTGGCGGCCTCCACGTCCAACCCCTCACCGTGGCCTCGTCCCTGGCCCTCGAAGACGATGCTCGCGCCATCGAAGGAGGCGGTGCGCGGGCAGGAGGGCAGCTTGAGTGCGGAGCGCAGCACCTCGCAGGACATGGACTCTGTGGTGTCGAAGGTCGCCCCGCCTTCCTGCTGCGCACGGATGAAGGAGACGCGCCCCGCCTCGAAGCGAAGCGCCGCCACGCCCTGGCCCAGCAGCGCCTCTACCCGTCCCCGGGGACGCGACTCGCGCCACGGCTCCTGGCCCCCCTGAGAGAAGAGCAGCCACTGCTTCCACTTCAGCGGCGGCAGGGCCAGCGCCTTCTCTTCCTCGGGCTTCACGCGTACCGTGCCGAGGAACGCTTGGCAGTGCGTCGTGTCGCAGATGGGACGGCCCCCGTGCCGGCTCTCGGCATGCCGCTCGTTGTGCGCCGCGACACGCGCCAGCGCGATGCGTGCCTCTCCCTTCGACGCCGCGTCCTCCGCAGCCACCACGCCCGCGGTGTACTGCAGGCGCGTGGTGTGGAAGAGGAAGTCCGAGCCTCGCCTCGCGCTGCGCTCACGCTCCGTGGTGGGCACTCCCGGCGGTGGCCGGTATGGCGGCGGAGACGACCACGTGAAGCTCCCCGCGTAGTCGCGCCCCTCGGAGGGCAGTCCCGGGACACG
>NZ_DASPHO010000757.1:0-10485 GCF_035629615.1 Hyalangium sp.
CGAGATCTTCGAGACCAACCGCGGCGGCGACGTCACCTACCACGGGCCTGGCCAGGTGGTGGGCTACCCCATCTTCCTGCTCCCCAAGGCTCGCCAGGACGTGCGCCGCTACGTGCGCGATGTGGAGCGCGGCATCATCCAGACGCTGGCGGAGTACGGGCTCGAGGCGGGCCCCATCCCCAAGTGGCCTGGCGTGTGGCTGGGCGGAGAGGGCTCGCCGGACGCTCGCAAGATCGCCGCGGTCGGCATCCACATCTCCCGCTGGCTCACGACGCACGGCTTCGCGCTCAACGTCAACACGCACCTGCCGCACTTCCAGCTCATTGTCCCGTGCGGCATTCGCGAGGCGGGAGTCACCTCCATGCAGCGCGAGCTGGGCCACGTCGTCTCCGTGCCGGACGTGGAGGAGGCACTGGCCCGCCACTACAGCTCGGTCTTCGAGTGCGAGCACCGCTCGGCTGGAGTCTCCGTGCGCACGGTGAGCATCACCGTGGTGCGCGGGCACGGGGCTCGGGCGCAGGTACTCCTGGTGCGCCGCATCCCCGCGCGCGGCGGCTTCTGGCAGACGATCACCGGCCGCGTGGAGCCGGGCGAGTCCCCCGAGCACACCGCCGCCCGAGAGCTGCAGGAGGAGACCGGGCTGAGCGTCCCCGTGCGCGCGCTGGACTACCGGCACGCCTTCGTCCTGGGAGAGCTCCTGCCGCCCATGCTGGTGGAGGAGACGGCCTTTGCCGCCTGGTGTCCGGAGGGCCATGAGGTGCGGCTCAGCCCCGAGCACGACGCTCACGAGTGGTTGGATCTGCCCAGCGCGGTGAAGCGGCTGGAGTACCGCGGGCTGCGCGAGGGCGTGAAGCGCGCGGTCGCCCTGGCCGGGCGCTGACTAGAACTGGAGGAGCATGTCCTCTCGCGCCCCGATGGCCTCGGGGCGGTGCTTCTGCACCGTGCGCACCAGCCGATCCATCGCCGCGTCGTCTCGGGTTGGATCATGGTGGAAGAGCACCAGCGTCTTCGCCTGGGACTCGTTCGCGGCGCGCACCGCGGCCTGCCACGTCGAGTGGCCCCAGCCCGTGCGCGGCGGCCCCTGGCGCCCGCAGTACTCGTCCTCCGTGTACATCGAGTCGTAGATGAGCAGGTCCGCGCCCCGGGCGAACTCGAAGAAGCGCTCATCCTGGCCGCCGTGCTCGATGTCCGTGGCGTACACCACCGAGCGGCCCTCGCACTCCACGCGGTAGCCCAGGTTGCCGCCGGGGTGGTTCAGCTCCAGCGTGCTCACCTTCGCCGGGCCCACCATCACCGTCTCGCCCGCCTGGATGTCGTGGTAGCTCAGCTTCGCCCGGAACACGCCCTCGGCCGTCACCGGGAAGTACGGCTGCGTCATCTGCCCTGACAGGATCTGCTTCACCGACTGCCCGTTGCGCGTGGCGC
The DNA here is from genome assembly GCF_035629615.1 of Hyalangium sp. Lineage (GTDB taxonomy): Bacteria > Myxococcota > Myxococcia > Myxococcales > Myxococcaceae > Hyalangium. The sequence continues at coordinate 1,426 of NZ_DASPHO010000757.1, forward strand.
CGTAGAACGTGAACGCGTTGTGGGGGATGAAGATCGGCGTGAAGAACGGCAGGCCCTGCAGGTGATCGTAGTGGTAGTGCGACAGGAAGATGGAGGCGTTCACCGGCGCGCCCTTCGCTACCAGCGAATCGCCCAGCGGCCGCACGCCCGTGCCCAGATCGAAGATCAGCAGCGACTCGCCGACCTGCATCTCCACGCACGGGGTGTTGCCCCCGTAGCGCTTCGTCTGGGGACCCGGCGAGGGAATGGAGCCGCGCACGCCCCAGAAGCGGACGTGGAAGTGCGTCTTCGCGTCCGAGCTCTTGGACACCTTGCCCACGGACTGCAGCCGACGCGCCGCCTCGCCCGCACGGAACTTCCGCAGCGGCTTGCCCTCAGCCGGCTTTTGCTTCGCTGTCTTCTTCCTCGGCGAAGAGCTCAATCAGGTGCCCCGTGCGCTCGCGCTTGGTCTTCAGGTATCCGACGTTATGCGGATTGTGCTCGGTCCGGGAAGGGATTCGACGCCGCACGGGGATGCCTTCCTCCACCAGCCCCGCGATCTTCAACGGATTGTTCGTGATCAGGTCCACGGACCGCACATCCAGGGACCGGAGCATCTCCGCAGCGATATCATAGCTTCGAAGATCGTCCGCAAAACCCAATTGCCGATTGGCCTCGTAGGTGTCGTACCCCTTGGCCTGGAGCGCATAGGCCTTGATCTTGTTGCCCAGGCCGATCCCCCGGCCCTCCTGGCGCAGGTACAGCACCACCCCACACCCCGCCTGGCTGACGAAGTCCAAGGCCCGGTCCAGCTGCTGCCGGCAGTCGCACTTGAGGCTGCCAAAGACTTCGGACGTCAGGCACTCGGAGTGAACCCGGACCGGCACGCCCTCCTTGTCGGCCACCTCCCCCACCACCAGCGCCACGTGCTCTCGGCCGTTGCGCCGGTCCCGGAAGACGACCGTCTTCATCATCCCCCGCTCCGTGGGGATGTCCGCCTCGGAGTAGATCTCCAGGTTCTGGGTCGGCTTACGCGAGGGGAGCACCTGGGGTGGACGCGTGTCGGACATGGTGAACGGTTCTCCCATGCATGAAGGGAACCCCCTTTTTCGAGGTTCCTTGGGGCTCAAGTCAAGTTAGGGCTGCCAGCCTCGAAAGTATCGATGCCATACAACCGGAGGCGTTCCTCAAGTCCCCCAGGAGACGGGCAAGAGGACGACATGCCCCCCATGAGCCAGGCTGCTCGCCTCCCGAGGGAAGTGGAGCAGATGCGTGGCAGAAGCAGTGGAGCGCAGGGCTCCGGACGTCTGCGTGGCGAGCGGGCGGGCCCAGAGCTCGCCATCCCGCCAGGAGGCCACTACCCGGATGTAGTGCGCCAGCCCTGGCGCCTTGCGCAGCTCGCCGTCCAGGCGCCCTGGCACCCGGGGAGGCTCCACGTCCGTGTGGCCCAGCAGCCGCCGGAGCACTGGGCGGACAAAGAGCTCGAAGGTGACCAGGGAGGAGGCGGGGTTTCCCGGCAGCCCGAAGTAGACGGTGGCGCCTCGCCGGCCCACCACCAGCGGCTTGCCGGGCTTGATGGCCACGCGCCAGAAGTTCAGCTCCACGCCCTGCTCCTGGAGGGCCGCCTTGACGAAGTCGCGCTCGCCCACGGAGACGCCCGCGCTGGTGAGCACCACGTCGAAGCCCTGCGCGTCCGCCAGGCGCGTGGACACCTCCTCCTGGGTGTCCCGGGCAATGCCCAGCAGCGTGGGCAGGCCTCCGGCGCGTGCCACCGCCAGCGCCAGCGAAGGGGCGTTGGTGTCGACGATCCGTCCATCGGGGGCCTCGTCGGCCCGGCACAGCTCGTCGCCCGTGGACAGGATGGCCACCCGGGGGCGGCGAGGCACCGGGACCGTGAACATCCCCTGGGCGGTGATCAGCCCCAGCTCCGGGATGCCCAGCGGCGTGCCTCGCGCCAGCAGCGGCTCTCCCGCCCTGGCATCCTCTCCTCGAGGGCGGACAAAGTTCCCCGGTGGCACGGCCTCGAGGATCTCCACGGCTGGACCGTCGGCGCCCTGCGCGGGCCGGGTGCGCTCCTGCATGACTATCGCATCCGCCCCTGTGGGTAGGGGCGCCCCGGTCATGATCCGAGCACACGTGCCGGGGCGCAGCTCGACCCGAGGCGTACTCCCGGCGTGGATCGTCTCTCCAATGGAGAGACGGATGGGCAGGGGGCCCGAGAGATCGGCGCTGCGCACCGCATATCCATCCATGGCCGAGTTGTCCCATGGGGGCAGCGTGCGCTGCGCCAGCACCTCCGCACCCAGCGTCCGCCCGAGGGCTTCCTCCAGTCGCGCCCACTCCGTTGGCAGGGGGGAGGCGAGGGCGAGCGCTCGGGCTCGCGCGTCCTCTACCGGTAGCAGCTCTGATTCAGCGCTCATGGATCCACTGAGATCGAAGTCTCTAGGAATTTCAAGAGTTTGTTTGACAGTCCTGCTGATCACCGTTACAAGCGGTGAGAGTCGCGAGACATGCTCCCCATGTGGAGAGATCCGCCAACCCGTTGAAATTACCCGGGTTTCCTAAGGAGACAGCGTCGATGGCCAAGCCCAAGTCCGGGGCCAAGAAGGCGACCCCCGCTGCCAAGAAGGACAAGGCGGCACGGCTGGAGTTGCTGAAGAACGCGAGCGAGCGGGTGGCAAAAGCAGCAACGAAGGTGGCCAAGGCCGTCAAGGACAAGGTGGCGGAGGTGACCAAGGGGAAGGCGCCCTCGGCGAAGTCTGCTGCCAAGGCGGGCAAGAGCGCCGCGCCCAAGGCCGCGGAGGCCAAGGGTAAGGCTGCCACCAAGGCAGAGGCTTCCAGCAAGGCAGAGGCCTCCACCAAGGGTGAGGCTGCCGTCAAGGGCGAGAAGGCAGCGGCCAAGAGTGAGAAGGCCGAGCCCGCCAAGGCGAAGGCGGCCTCGGCCGCTGAGGGCAAGGGCACCAAGGGCAAGGCGGCCGCGGCTGCAGCTGCGGCTCCGGCGGTTCCGGCCCTGGAGAAGCCTCGGCCGCGCGCCACGAAACTTCCTCCGGTGGGCAGCTCGCTGACGAAGCGTGAGATGGAGCAGCTGCTGTCGGCGGGTGAGGGCCGAGGCGTGACGGGCGAGGGCAGCCTCAAGGGCCGGCTCGCGGTGACTGACGGGATGCCATACCTGGTGGTGGTGGGCCGCGACAAGCGTGAGCTCACGTTCCTGCTCCAGGGCCCGGATCAGGAGGTACTCCCCGCGTACATGGACCACAAGGTCTCCGTGAGCGGGCTGATCCGTAAGACGACGAACTATGGCGGCACGGTAGACGTGCGGAAGTACTCGGCGAAGAAGCCGGAGGCCGAGGCCGTGGTGGTCGCGCCGGTCGAGATGGAGACCAAGCTGCGCTTCCTGTCCCCGGGCGAGACGTCCATGGTGACGAGCGCCGGCATGGGCGCGGGCATCAAGGGCTTCGCCTCCCTGCGCGGCAGCCTGGAGATGACCGGCGACGAGTTCGTGCTGGTGGTCTCCAACGGCGGCACGCGCCAGCAGGTGTCCTTCATCCTCGAGGGCAAGGGCACCAAGGGCATGCGCAAGTCCGTGGGCCAGCAGCTCTTCATCACGGGCGTGGTGGAGAAGGCTTCCGGATGGGGTGGCAGGGTCGTCGTGGAGACCTTCGAGCCCCGGCCGGCCGAGGCGCGCGTCTCCCGCGAGGACATGGAGATCGTCCACGTGGAGGGCGAGGTGCCCACCTCGGTAGAGGTCAAGCTCAACAACGGCCTCACCGTGCGGCTGGCAGAGCAGCCCGGCTACACCTGGGCCATCGAGCCGACCGCGGCCAAGCGTGTGGGCCTGCGCGAGGCGCGCTTCGAGCCGGGCGAGGGCAACGCCGGCACCCGGGAGTTCTTCTTCACCCCGCGAAACCCTGGGAGCTCCGAGCTGGAGTTCTTCCTGGCCAAGGCCTTCACCCCGGGCGTCGTGGAGCGCTCGTTCAAGATCAACGTCACGGTCAAGCCTTGAGAGGCAGGGTTGAACCCAGAGCAGGCCAGGGAGCAAATCCTGGCCGCCTGGGGGGTTCCCGTCCAGCGCGCCAGGGTCTACCCGTTTCTAGAGCGGGCAGGCCCGCGTGGACCCTTCGTGAACCTCTCACCTGAACAGCTGAAGCAGTTCCTCGCCGACGCCGATCACCCCCTGGGGGTCAAAGAGCTCCTGCGGCTCGCTGGCCTGCACGCCGGGCAGCAGACCGCACTCAAGCGCGCCCTCCGGGAGCTGGTTCGCCAGGGGCACATCCTCAAGGAAGGCAAGCGCTTCCTGCTCCAGGAGAGGCATGGCGAGCGGACCGAGGACGCCGAGCCCGTACGGCGCAAGGGCCCCATGTCCACACGGCCCGAGAGCGTCCAGCTGGAGGGGATCCTCCACATCCACCGAGACGGCTACGGGTTCGTCCACCCGCTGTCAGGCTTGGGGGAGAACGTCTTCCTGCCGCCAGCGGACGCCTCGCGCGCGCTGGACAATGATCGGGTCATCGTCGAGGTGATGGGGCGGCCCGGGCGCCTGGAGGGGCGCCTGGTGCGCGTGGTGCAGCGGCGCCGCGAGCTGGTGGTGGGCACGTACGTGGAGCAGGGCGGGCGGCACGCCTTCGTGCAGCCGAGTGATCCGAGCCTGCAAGGTTCCATCCGCGTCCCGCCCACCCAGATGGCGCGGGACGGGGACATGGTAAAGGTCCGCCTGGGCGTGGGCAGCCGGATGCTGGGGCCGGGCGAGGGGCTCTTCGGCGAGGTGGCGGGCTCGCTGGGGCGGCCTGGAGACCCGAGCGTGGAGGTGCTCTCCATCGCCTACGGCCAGGGCTTCAACGACGAGTTTCCTCCCGAGGTGATGGACGAGGCGGATCGCGTCAGCCCGCAAGTCTCTGACGAGGAGGCGCGAGGGGAGGAGCGGCGGGATCTGCGCTCCATGCCGCTGATCACCATTGATGGTGAGGACGCGCGGGACTTCGACGACGCGGTGTACGTCGAGCCTCAGGGGAGCGGTTGGCGGCTGGTGGTGGCCATCGCGGACGTGACGCAGTACGTGCGCGAGGGCATCGCGCTGGACGTCGAGGCCCTGCGCCGAGCTACCTCGGTGTACCTGCCGGATCGCGTGCTGCCCATGCTCCCGGAGCGGCTGAGCAACGGCATCTGCTCGCTGCGGCCCGAGGAGGATCGGCTGTGCATGGTGGCGGACATGGTGTTCGACGCGCGCGCCCACCTGCGCTCCTACGAGCTCTACCCGGGGGTGATGCGCAGCGTGGCCCGGTGCACGTACAACGAGGTGCAGGACGTCCTGGACGGCAAGGACGTGCCCCACCGCAATGGACTGCGCCCCCTCTTCGAGCGGCTGCTGGAGGTGTCCCGTGCGCTGCGGAAGATGCGCAAGGAGCGGGGCGCCATCGACTTCGATCTGCCCGAGCACAAGGTGGTGATGGGCGAGGAGGGCTTCCCCGAACGCATGGAGCAGCGCGAGCGCAAGGAGAGCCACCGCCTCATCGAGGAGTGCATGCTGGCCGCCAACGAGGCGGTGGCGAAGTTCTTCCAGGACGAGGGGCTGCCCACCGTCTACCGCTTCCACGGCGAGCCGGATGAGCAGAAGCTGGCCGCCTTCGCCACGCTGGCGCAGGCGTACGGCTTCAAGCTGCGCTTCGAGGACGGGGTGTCCTCCAAGGAGCTGGACGCCTTCATCAGCCAGCTCGAGGGCCACCCGGAGCAGCGCGCGCTGAACCAGCTGCTGCTGCGCTCGATGATGCAGGCGGTGTACTCGGCCTCGCAGGTGGGGCACTACGGGCTGGCGGCGGAGCACTACCTGCACTTCACCTCGCCCATCCGCCGGTACCCGGATCTGCTGGTGCACCGGCTGCTGAAGGCGCATTGGGCGCGGCGGGGCAAGAAGCCCTCGCAGGCGCTGCTGGAGCGCGAGGAGGCCCAGCTGGAGGAGATGGCCGAGCAGAGCTCCGAGCGCGAGCGCGCCGCCATGCAGGTGGAGCGCGAGGTGGTCGCCTTCTACGCCACGCTGCTGATGAAGGATCGCGTGGGCGAGGAGTTCGACGCCACCGTGTCCGGCCTGGCCGAGTTCGGCTTCTTCGCGGAGCTGGACACCGAGCACGTGGAGGGGCTCGTCAAGCTCGAGTCGATCGGGTTCGGCGGCAAGCTGGACAAGACGCTGCATGCGCTGGTGTTCCCAGACGGGCGGCGCATCCGCGTGGGGCTGAAATGCCGCGTGCGGTTGGCCTCGGTGAGCCCGGAGCGGCGGCAGATCGACTTCGAGCCGCTGGAGATCGAAGGCAAGGCGGTGGTGCGCGGCGAGCGGCCTCTGGGCCCAGGGCGTGCGGGGTGGCAGCCCTCGCTGCGCTCCCAGGAGCCACCTGGACGAGAGCGCTCCAAGCGGCCGGGACGGCGGCTCGGGCAGTGGCGGCCGGATGAGGCGGAGCCGCAGCTCGGCGCCGTGCAGCGGGAGTCGGGAGCTCGGCGCGGGCGCCGAGAGGAGACACGCCAGGATGCGCCCCGGTCCGTGGGACGCGGTCCGGAGTCTCGGCAGGAGGCGCCGAGGGGCGAGGAGAAGCGCCGGCGCTTCATTCGTGAGGGGCAGCGAGAGGAGGCGGCGCCGAGCAAGGCGGATCGCAGGAGCTGGAAGGAGCAGCCTGGCTCTGAGAAGTCCGAGGCGCTTCGTCGGCCCTCGTCGCGGGAGGAGGCTCCTGAGCAGGCAGGGGGCGCGCGGGGGAAGCGCTTCGTCGTACGTCCAGCGGCGCGGGCCGAGCACGAGTCTCGGGCTGAGCTCTCGGCGAAGCCCTGGCGTCCCGAGCAGCCTCCGCTGGCCGAGGACGATCCGCTGGCGGCCTTCATGGCGGATGCTCCGCCGCTGGCACCGCCTCCCGCGGTCGATCGCCTCCGCGCGCTTGCGGCCAGGAGCGGGCGCAGGAGTGGGGAACGCCTTCAGGCGGAGGTTCCAGGGCCCATGCGGGAGCGGCAGTCTCGCGAGCCTCGGGAGCTGCGGCCCCCGCGCGAGGACGCTCCCAGTCACAAGAGGACGAGCAGAGCGGCACCCGCCGGCAAGCGCAAGAGCGCGCCGGGAGGGGGCAAGCCGCCGAAGTCACGAGGCAAGTTCAAGCCAGGGCGCCGGAAGCGGTGAGTCCGTCCCTCGGGGCGGTCCCGCCACTTCCTGCGTTGCCAACCCTCACTCCTCTTCGGGCATGGGGGGCTGCGGAGCGAAGTCGTCGTCGTCGTCGTCGTCTTCTTCTTCCGACGTGTTCCCTGTGCCGCCGGAGTCCGGGAAGAGCAGGTCGTAGTCCGACTGCCGCATCCGTGTCGTGAGGGGCAGGTAGCTCACACCGTTGCGCGCGCAGCTCTTGTAGAACGGGCCCTTGTGGTCAAGCGTGCAGGCCTGCGTGCACGCGCCGACATAGGTCAGCGGCGCACAGCTCGTGGATGGGTTGCCGGAGGCGTCCTCCATTCCTGCGCAAGCCCGGGTCAGGTACTGCGCTTCGTTCGTGACAGGCCGGTCCACGCCGAAGAAGAGTCCCTCCTGGGTGAAGAGGTTGCCGAAGAAGCAGGCCTCGCGCACCGCATAGGTCGCGAGCTCGCTGGAGGTGAAGGGGATATTCTTTCCTCGCGCGTCCTTCCCCAGAACAGAGATGGGGATGCTCAGCCCATACCGATTCACGTGAGCCATCAGGCAGGCAGTGATGACCTGCTGCTCAGCCCGGCTGGGGGCGGCGCCGTCGGCAAAGCTCGGAGTGAGGCCCAGTCCACCGCTCCAGGTGTAGCGCTGACCCGTGAGGTCCGTGAAGGAGCGCGTCTCCCCGGAAGGGACGGCGCACCGGACGACGTAGCGCATCACCATGTCGGCCAGCGCCGGATCCTGCGCGAACCATGCGGTGAAGGCGGTGGCGGACAAGCCGTTGGCGGACAGGCCGTTGGCGGACAGGCCGTTGGCGGACAGGCCGTTGGCGGACAGGCCATTGGCGGACAGCCCGTTCAGGGAGTCGAGCTCCTGGCTCTGGCTCTTCAGCGTCAGGTCCTCCATGGGGCCTGTGGGCCCACATCCTGTCGCTCCCATCCCCAGGAGCATTGCGATGAGAGAGACCCAGGCCCTCGTCTCTGCGCGCTTCTGTCCACCCATGCGGCCCACTGCCTTCGTTGTGGTCGTCATCAGGCTCCCCTTTCCGCCAGTAAGGTTGGCAACTGTGCCGGAAGAGGAAACTGGACCGCTTTTTCAGGGTGATCCGGTTTTCGTTTCCGGACGTGCGCGGTGTGAGCTGGTCGACAGCGCGCAGATGATCCGTCCAGTTCTCAATACGAGGGGATGCCTTCGGGCCAGGGATGGCTCTCTTCATAGGAGGTCATGAACGCGCTCTCCATGCCTATGGAAGTCCCGTCCGGCACGGTGGCCCTGGTCTTCACCGACATCCAGGGCTCCACCTTGCTGTGGGAGCGTTGCAGCGCCAGCATGCGGGTGGCGCTGGAGCTCCATGATCGGATCCTGCGCACCTTGCTGGTGGCTTCGTCCGGCTACGAGGTGAAGACGCAGGGCGACTCCTTCATGGTCGCCTTCCCTACGGTGGTGGAGGCTGTGCGCTGGTGCCTCGAGGTGCAAGAGGCCCTGCTGGATGCGCCATGGCCGGAGGAACTGCTGGCCTGGCCTGATGCGGCGCAGGAGCGAGGCCCCCGAGGTGTGCTGTACCGCGGCCTGCGCGTGCGGATGGGCGTGCATGTGGGCGAGCCCGAGCTGCGCGTGGACCCGCGGACGGGGCAGGTCGACTACGTGGGGCGCATGGTGAACGTGGCGGCCCGCGTGGCGGATGCGGGGCATGGCGGCCAGGTGCTGCTGAGCGGTGCGGCGTGGGCGCAGCTGGCCGGCATGCAGGAGCGCCTGGGAAGGCCCGCGGTGCGCATGCTCGGGAGCTTCCGGCTCAAGGGGATCTCGGAGCCCGTCCCGCTGCTGGAGATCCTGCCGCTGTCGTTGTCGGACCGGCGGTTCGAGTCCCTGCGAGTGCGCGAGGAGCGGCGCGGCAACCTTCCCGAGGAGGCGGGGGACATCATCGGTCGGGAGGAGGAACTGGAGACGCT
>NZ_DASPHO010000758.1:0-11993 GCF_035629615.1 Hyalangium sp.
TCGAAGCGGCGGTGGCGAACTTCGCCGAGGCCCGCGCGCTCGCCCCGGACGAGCCCGAGGTGTACGAGCGAGAGGGCCGCGCGCTGCTGGCCGCCGGGCGCCAGGACGAGGCGCTGGCCGCCATGGAGCGCTCGCTGGCGCTGAGGCCGCAGAACCCCTCCCTCAAGGAGGCCCTGCGCACCCTCAAGGGTGAGTCCGGTGGCTACGGCACTCGGTACCTGGTGGACCCCGCGCCCCTCATCGCGGAGGCGGACGCCTATCCCAACGAGGATGCGGTGTACCTGGTGGAGAACACCTACGTGCGCGTGCAGAAGAACGGGCTCACCAGCCGGCTGCACCAGCTGGTGGTGAAGGTGCTCAACCAGCGCGGCGTGGAGGACTTCCGCACCCAGCCGGTGGCGTACTCGCCGGATCGGCAGGAGGTGCGCGTGCTGCGCGCCCGCGTCACCAAGCCAGACGGCTCCGTGGTGGACAGCTACGGTGACACCGAGCGCAACATCAACGAGCCGTGGACGGGCATGTACTACGACGCCCGCGCGAAGATGCTCAACTTCCCCGCGCTGGCGCCGGGAGACGTGCTGGAGCTGCAGTACCGCATCGAGGACACGTCCCAGGACAACCTGCTCTCCGACTACTTTGGCGAGGTGGAGAACATCCAGGGCGTCTACCCCAAGCTGCGCTTCCAGTACCAGGTGGACATGCCCAAGGAGCGCACCCTGTACTCCAACTCCGCGAAGCTGCCGGGGGTGGCGAACACGCGCGAGGAGCAGGAGGGCGGGCGCATGCTCTACCAGTGGAAGGCGAAGGGCGTGCCCAAGGTGGTGCCGGAGCCGGGCATGCCGGGCTGGGCCGAGGTCGCCCCGCCGCTGCACATCTCCACGTACAAGAGCTGGGAGCAGGTGAGCCGCTACTGGTGGGGCCTGGTGAGGGATCAGCTCACGCCCAACGACGAGCTGCGGCAGACGGTGGAGCGGGTGCTGACGGGGGTGGACCGGAAGAACGACATGGCGGTGATCCAGGCCGTCTACAACTTCGTGGTGACGAACACGCGCTACGTGGCGCTGGAGTTCGGCATCCACGGCTACAAGCCCTACCGGGTGGACCGGGTGCTGGCGCGGCGCTTCGGTGACTGCAAGGACAAGGCGAGCCTCATCCACGCCATGCTGAAGCTGGCCGGGGTGGACAGCCGCATGGTGCTGCTGCGCATGCGCAACCTGGGCTACATCGGCGAGGAGCCGGCGAGCCTGGCGGCCTTCAACCACGCCATCGTCTACGTGCCCAAGCACCAGCTCTACCTGGACGGGACGGCCGAGTTCCACGGCGCCAAGGAGCTGCCCAGCGCGGATCGGCGGGCCACCGTCCTCATCGTCGAGCCGGACGGCACCAGCTCCTTCCACGTCACGCCCGAGGCGAAGTTCGACGAGAACGTCACGAAGCTGAGCATGGACGTGATGCTCAAGCCGGACGGCGGCGCGGAGGTGAAGGGGGCCAGCACGGTGAGCGGCCAGCAGGCGTCGGACTACCGGCGGGCCTACCGGACGGTGTCCACGCGCCGCTCCACCTTCGAGCGCGCCTGGGCGCAGAGCTTCCCCGGGCTCACGGTGAACGAGGTGAAGCTCAATGACACCACCCTCCTGGACAACGATGTGGAGGTGGACTTCCAGATGACCATTCCGCGCTACTCGGAGGTCCTCCCGGGCGCGGCGCTGCGCTTCCTGCCCTTCGGCACCGGCCGCACGTACCAGCAGGCCTACGCCACGCTGGTGGAGCGCCGGTTCGATCTGGTGATGCAGGGCCCATGGATGAACCAGTTCACCCTGAGCTACACGCTGCCCGCGGGCTACACGGTGGCGGAGCTGCCACCGCCGCTGGAGGAGCAGCACCCCTGGGGCCGCGTGCGCCTCACTTACCGCCAGGAGGGCGGCAAGCTCATCTCCGAGGGCGAGGTGGCGATGACCTCCGCGCGCGTCAAGGTGGAGTACTACACGGCGTTCCGCGAGTTCCTCGGCCGGGTGGATCAGGCCTTCAACCGCAAGGTGGTGCTCAAGGGCCCACCGGTGGGGAAGACCGCCGAGCGCTGAGCCCTCTCGCTCTGTCCCCCGAGGGCGCGCGCTGCACATTCCGCATCCCAGGCTGCGGATTTCGCAGCGCTCCTTGGGGCGCGCGGCCGAGCCCTGCTCGGAACCCCTGAGAACGACATGACTTCGTAACGGGGTGTCACGTTGGACCGTCCCTTGCTGGAGGGAGCGCTCGAGCGCTTCACCTGGTGAGGACGAGCCCCCCTTGCGTGTCGAGAGCAAGCTGCCCCAGAAGGCATGGTCACGGAGCGGAGAGCCGGAGCATGATAGGCTCTCCCGCATGCGTGCCGGCGATCCCGTCCGCCTCATGAGGTGGTCGCGCTGGGGGATCCTCATCACCGCGATCCTCATGGGCAGCGGCATGGTGATCTCCGCGGCGATGAGCCACTCACGGGTGCACCACATCGCCTCGAGCCTCATCGACGGCCAGGGGCAGCTCCTGATCAACGGCGTCCGCCAGGGGCTGCGTGACGTCGGCCAGCCGCCCACTCCCGAAGGGATGGCGAAGCTGCTCGCGAGCCTCGAGAGCCAGGGCGTGCGCTACCTGGCCCTGGTCCCCCCTGAGAGGATCGTCGAAGCGGGGATGGCCTTGGGTGGCCCGCCGAGGGTAGAGCTCCTCCCTCGAGGCTCGGAGCTCGAGGTCCACTTGACGGAGCTGGGCTCGCGCATCCGCATGGAGGTGCGTGTGCCTCCTCCCCCGCCAGGGCAGCGGCCCCCGGCTCCGTCCCCCCCTTCCGCACCTCCTCCGCGCGGTCCCCGGGAGTTCCAGCAGCAACCTCCGCCCCATGGCGGCCCTCCGCCCCATGGCGGCCCTGAGCGCCCTGACCCTCCCGAGGCACCGCCCGCCCCCCGTCGGAGAGATCTGCCTCCCACGATCATCGAGTTCGAACCCCTCCTGGCCCGTGAGCTCGTGTCCAGCTCCCAGCGCTCGCTGGTCATCAGCAGTGTGGTTGCGCTGGCGATGCTGTTGGGCGCTGCCATCGCGTTCCGCTGGCTGAAGGCGCGCGAGGCGCTGGAGCACAAGCTGGCCCGTGAGCGGCACCTGGCGGTGCTGGGGGAGATGTCCGCGGTGCTCGCGCACGAGCTGCGCAACCCACTGGCCTCGCTCAAGGGCCACGCCCAGCTGCTCACCGAGGCGCTGCCCGAGGGCCGCTCCCGCACCAAGGCCGAGCGCGTGGTGAAAGAGGCCCTGCGGCTGGAGGATCTCACCAGCAGCCTGCTCGCCTTCGTGCGCACGGGCACCATCCAGCGCCAGGAGACGGATCCAGTGGCCATCGTCCGCGCCGCGGCCGAGGAGGTGGATCCGAGGCTCATCGAGCTGGATGCGCAGGCCGCTCCTCCTTCCTGGCCCCTGGACGCCGCCCGCATGCAGCAGGTGCTGAGCAACCTGCTGCGCAACGCGATCCAGGCCTCTCCTCCGGGCAGCCCGGTGTTCGCGCGCATCGCCACGGAGGAGAAGACCCTGCTCTATGAGGTGAGGGACGCTGGCACGGGCATCGCGCCCGGCCAGGAGAACGTCATCTTCGAGCCCTTCCACACCGGGCGTCCCCTGGGAAACGGGCTCGGGCTGGCCGTGGCCCGACGAGTGGTGGAACTCCACGGCGGCAGCATCCGGGCCAGCAACCACCCCGCGGGTGGGGCCCTGTTCCGCGTATGCATTCCCTTGACGGCCTGAGCGCGCGACGCCAGACCGGAGGTTCGTCTCATGGGTCGCATCCTGGTTGTGGACGATGAAGAGGGTGTCCGGAGCTTCCTGGCCGAGAGCCTCGAGCTCGATGGCCATCAGATCGAAGAGGCAGCCAGCGGCGAGGAGGGGCTCGAGCGCATGCGGGTCAAGAGCTTCGATCTGGTGCTCACGGACCTGCGCATGCCGGGCATGGGAGGGATGCAGCTGCTGGAGAAAGCCCAGGCGGAGCAGCCCGAGGTGGAGTTCATCGTCCTGACGGCGCACGGCAACGTGGAGAGCGCTGTCCAGGCCATGAAGCTGGGGGCGTTCGACTTCATCCAGAAGCCCGTGAGCGGCCCGGCCCAGCTGCGGCTCCTGGCGACACGGGCTCTGGAGCGGCGCAGGCTGCGCGACCACGCCGAGGTGGCTCGAGCCTCCGCGGATGACCCGGTGCTGAGCTATGGAGACCCGGCCATGGCGCCGGTGGTGGAGGCGCTGAAGAAGGTGGCGCGCACCCAGGCCACGGTGCTGCTGCTGGGCGAGAGCGGCACGGGCAAGGAGGTGGCGGCCCGCGCCATCCACCGCATGAGCGATCGCGCCAAGGGGCCCTTCGTGGCCATCAACTGCGCCACCCTCTCCGAGAACCTCCTCGAGAGCGAGCTCTTCGGCCACGAGAAGGGCGCCTTCACGGGTGCCACCGATCGCAAGCGCGGGCGCATCGAGCTGGCCCATGGCGGGACGTTCTTCCTCGACGAGGTGGGCGAGCTGAAGCCGACGATCCAGGCCCGGCTCCTGCGCGTGCTGCAAGAGCGCGCCTTCGAGCGTGTGGGTGGAACACGAACGCTCGAGGTGGACGTGCGGTGGATCGCTGCGACGCACCGCGATCTGCGCGGGCAGATCTCCGATGGGACGTTCCGCGAGGACCTCTACCACCGCCTTTCGGTGTTCCCGGTGCGGCTGCCCCCGCTGCGCGAGCGCACCGGCGATATTCTCCCGCTGGCCGATGTGCTGCTGGCCCGCGCCTGCCACGAGCTGAAGCGGCCGGTGCTGAAGCTGTCCGAGGACTCCCGGAAGGCACTCCTCGGGGGACGGTGGACGGGCAACATCCGCGAGCTTGCCAATGCGCTCGAGCGCGCGGCCATCCTCGCCGACGGTGACATCCTCGAGCCCTGGCACCTGCTGGTGGAGCCTGCCCGCTCTCCCGAGCCCGCCCGCACAGCCGAGTCGGGTGCCGGGCCCAGCTCCGAAGGCGGGGCGATGACGCTCGAGGAGATGGAGCGGCGCACCATCGAGCGCGTGCTGCTGGAGGTGGGCGGCAACCGGCGCGAGGCCTCCGAGCGGCTGGGCATCGGCCTGCGCACGCTCTACGAGAAGCTCAAGCGCTACAAGATCGGCTGAGCTGCCCCCTCCGCAGTCCCCTCCAGCAGCGCGGCAAGCACCTTGCGCACCTCGGCCGGGCCGTCCACCCGGTACACAGCGCGCGAGGCCTTGCCGTCCGAGTGGACGGAGATGGCCCCCTCCGGCAGCGCGGCGAACAGATCCTCATCCGTGCGGTCGTCTCCAAAGGCCGCCATGAGCGCCCCGGGCTCCACGCCCTCCAGCACCTCCGCCACCACGCGCCCCTTGTTCACCCCGCGAGCGCGCACCTCCACCACCTTGTCCCCGGGGAGGATCTCCATCGGGCCCCGGGCCAGCACCTCGCACAGCTTCAGGCGCAGCTCGCGGGACTGCCACGCGCCGAAGCCCGGATCCACCTGCCGGTAGTGCCACGCCAGCGACGCCGTCTTCTCCTCGATGAACGAGCCCGGCACGCGCGCGGTGAACACCTCCAGCAGCGGCCTTGCCAGCTCCTTCCCCTCGGAGGCCACCCCCTCCAGCATGCGCCACGCTTCCCCAGGCCCGGAGCGGGACCAGAGGCCGTGCTCGGCGTGGAGGCCCACCGGCAGCGCTCCCAGCCACTCCTCCAGCGTCTCCTTCATCCGTCCGCTGACGATGTGCACCCGCGTGCCTGGCAGGGCCGCCACGCGCGCCAGCAGTACAAGCAGCTCCGGATCCGGCACGGCCAGCTCCGGCCTCGGAGCACTGCCCACCAGCGTCCCGTCATAGTCCAGCAGCAGCACCCGCTGCCCGGCGCCCTTGAGCCGCGCCACCACCTCCGCCACGGCCGGGGCTCTCGGCTTGGGAGCGGGCACGGACTGGAGCGTGTCCAGGAAGTGGCTCGCCCACCAGTGCACGTCTCGGGCCTTCACCTGGACACGCAGGGCCCGCATCCGCTTGCGGCGCTCCTCCACCGGCATCTCCAGCGCCCGCTCGATGGCGTCCGCCATGCCCTCGACGTCGTATGGGTTGACGATGACGGCCTCGCGCAGCTCGGCGGCGGCCCCGGCGAACTCGCTCAGGACGAGCACGCCCTCCTCATCCGGCCGCGATGCGCAGAACTCCTTGGCCACCAGGTTCATCCCGTCCCGGGTGGGCGTGACGAGCATCACATCCGCCGCGCGGTACAGGCCTGCGAGCTGCCGCTCGTTGAAGGAACGGTAGAGGTAGTGGATGGGGGTGTTCTGGACCGTGCCATACAGGCCGTTGATGCGGCCCACCAGCTCGTCCACCTTGTCCCGGTAGGCGGCATAGTCTTCCACCTGGGTGCGGCTGGGCACGGCCACCTGGACGAGCCTCAGGCGCCCGCGCCACGCAGGCTCGCGCTCCAGCAGGCGCTGCACCGCCAGCAGCCGCCGGGGGATGCCCTTGGTGTAGTCCAGCCGGTCGATCCCCACCAGCAGCCGCTGCCCCGCGCTGCTCTCCCGGATGACGCTCACCTCTCCGAGCACCCCCGGGTCATGCGCCAGCCGCTCGAAGGACGCCGCGTCGATGCCCATGGGGAAGGAGCCCAGACGCACGGTGCGCCCCTCATGGGTGACGTGGTCCATGTCCGTCTCCAGCCCCAGGACCCGCAGCAACGTGCTGGAGAAGTGGTGCACGTAGCCCGGCGTGTGGAAGCCCACCACGTCCGCGCCCAGCAGGCCGCGCAGCAGCTCCGAGCGGTGGGGCAGCGTGCGGAAGATCTCGCTCGACGGGAAGGGGATGTGGTGGAAGTAGCCGATGCGCGCCTCGGGCAGCCGCTCGCGCAGCAGCCCCGGCACCAGCATGAGCTGGTAGTCGTGCACCCAGATGGTGTCGCCCGGCTGGTAGTGGCGCGCGACCAGCTCCGCGAAGCGCTCGTTGACCTTGGCGTACGCATCCCAGTCCCGGTCCTGCCGCGGAATCCGGTCCAGCAGGTAGTGGCAGAGCGGCCAGAGGGCGCGGTTGGAGTAGCCCTCATAGTAGCGGCTGACCTCACTGGAGCTGAGGTACAGCGGAACGCAGCGCAGCGACGCGAGCTTGGACTCCACCTGGGCCCGCTGCGCGCTCGACAGGCGCGAGACGTCCCCCGGCCAGCCGATCCACAGCCCCCCTGAGCGCTCGTGCGGACCGCTCAGGCCCGTGGCCAGCCCACCCGCGCTGCGCACCACGGTGACATGGTCCTTCTCGGCTTTGACGGTGACGGGGAGGCGGTTGGAGACGAGCAGGAGTCGTGACATAGGCGACTCTCCACTTAGTCAGTGGAGCGCGCCATGGCTACAGGAGATGGAGTCGCCGTGCCACTTGGCAAACCTTCTCTCGCCCCGGGCCCCCACCCCAGCCGCGCCAGCAGCGCCGGCTCCTGGCTCGGCTTCCAGATGAAGGCGTCCAGCAGGTAGTGCGTGGTCTGCGGCAGCGCGAGCAGCGGCACCACCAGCGCCAGCAGATCCGGGGGCAGGGTGAAGCCACTCGTGCCGAAGAGGGCGGGGCGGTCGTGCCACACCAGCCGGTCCCACAGGAGCTCCTCCCCGAAGGCCAGCGCCACCAGGAACAGGAGGAAACCCGGCAGGCCCGCGCGCACCAGCGGGGCGAACGGCCCGTACCCGCCCTCTGCGTACCGCCCGCGCGCGTAGCGGAACAGGAGCGCGAAGTACGGCACACCGTGCAGGACGACGTTCATCACCGTGAAGGTGAAGTCATCCTGGGCCAGGACGATGCCACCGAACCACGTCACCCACGTGGCGAGCACGAGCAGCACCTTGCCCACCTGGAGCCCCTCGCCGCGGACCACGCGTGCGGCCTGGAAACCCACCCACGCGGCCAGCACCAGCCCGTGGAGGGCGAGCGCCACCGTCCCCGCCCACTCGGGCAGCCCGGAGAGGAAGTCGTTCTCCACGAACCACCAGAAGGCGCGCGGGAGGTGGGCGTGCCACCAGATGACGGGGCCCAGGGTGGCCGCGTAGACGGCGGCAGCATCCACGCGCCGCTCGAGCTCCGAGACGCGGGCCTTTCGATCGTAGAGGGCCACCCAGCCGTACTGCTGGCGCACGAAGTGGAGGAGGGCCACGTAGGCGAACAGCCGCCAGAACATCCCGGGCGAGACCAGGTGGGCGAGGACGCCGATGACATAGGCGGCGAGCGGGGCGGTGACGTAGAGCGCGGTCCGCCGATGCAGCTCCTCGCTGTCCAGGTAGGTCCGGAACACCGTGGACCAGACGTGGGCCACGTCCACGCAGACGACGAGCAGCACCCAGGCCCACAGGGGCGTGTCCCCCACGGCGCCGAGCCACGGCGCGGCGAGCACCAAGGCCACGGACAGAAGCGTGGCCCCCGCGAAGACCGTGAGGTCCACTCCGCGGCCGAACAGCCAGCTCTGGGACGGGGCAAGGAGGCGAGCCATCCGCCCCGGAGGCTATCAGGCCCGAGGCCGCCCTGCTCCGGTCCGCTGGCAGCCTGCCTGCTGTCACCCAGACCATGGAGCTGGCCCCCCTCAAGCCGCCTCGGCTGGCGGTGCGCCAGTCCAACCTGTCAGACAGCCATACAGGTCTCGCAGGAGTCCGCCGCCCCCGCACGCCTCTTCCACCTGGCGCCTCCGAACGGACCAGGCAAGGCCCCGTGCTACCGTCGCCAAGCGAGGTCTCCACCATGTCCCCCAAGATGCAACTCCCTCGCTCGTCCAACCTGGTCGGAGATCCGCGCTCAACGGAGGAACTGATCCAGGCGGCTTTGCGCGGGGATCTAGAGGATGAGCCCGCCTGGGAGGCCGTGCGAGCCCTGCAAGGTCGACCCACGCTCGAGGTCTTGGATGCAGCCCGGAGACTCTGCCTGTCCTCCGAGCCTCGCGAGCGCTCACGCGGCGCGGACATCCTGGCGCAGCTGGGGGCGGCACAGCATCTCTTCGTCGAGGAGCGGCTCACCTCACTCCTTGAGTTGCTGGCAACCGAGCAAGTGCCCTCGGTGCTCCACTCCGCCACGGTGGCGCTGGGACACGTAGGCGATGTCCGCGCCGTTCCAGCGCTGGTGAGGCACAAGGCTCACTCCGATGCAGGTGTGCGGTACGGCGTGGCGTTCGGACTGCTCGGGCTGAAGCACCCGGACGCACTCTCCGCTCTCATCGAGCTGTCGGCAGACGAGGACGAGGAGGTACGAGACTGGGCGGCGTTCGGGCTCGGCTCGCAGACTGACACCGACACCCCGGAGCTCCGCGAGGCGCTCTTTCGCCGCACGGAGGATCCGCACGACGACACGCGAGGTGAGGCAATCCTCGGGCTGGCGCTGCGGCATGATCCACGCGCGGTGGAACTCGTGGCGAGGGAGCTGTTGCGGGGCTACGCCGGCCCGCTGTACCTCGAGGCCGCTGCGGAGCTGGCGGACCCAAGCCTGGTGCCCATGCTGCGCGCGCTGCGGGACCACTGGGGCAAGCGCGACTGGCTTCGCGATGAAGTCGATAGAGCCCTGGCTCGTTGCGAGGGGAAGAACGCCCAGGAGTAGGGCCTGCCGCCCACCCTGCGGTGCTCCTGAGAGATGGGCGTGGGCCCGTGCAGCGACTGCACCGTGTCTGGGCAGCTCCCAGGAAATGATGGGTTTCCGTGAAATTCTCCCCGATGCGGAAGATGTGACGCGCTTCGGCATGGAGGACCTTTGACAGCGGTCTCCCCCATGCAGTCACGTGGGCAGGCCGATGGCCCACGCCCTGTCCCTCTCCTCTCCTCCCGCCCGCTTCCGCCGCCGGCTGCTCGCCGTGATGCTGGCAGCGGGGCTCGTGCCGCTCGTGCTCATGGGACTGCTCGCCCAGAGTGCCCTGGAGCGGCTCCTCTCCGTGTCCGTGGCTCCCGTCGAGCGCGTCCTCGAGGACGTGTCCGCCGAGCTGGGGCGGCAGGGCCTCTCCCAGGCTCCGCTCGATGAGGCCCGGCTCAACCTCGCCCAGGCGGAGCTGGCCCGCCAGGCGCTCGTGCGCCGCGTGCCCATGTTCATCGCCGCGCTGGTGCTTGGCTCAGCTGCGGTGCTCGCCCTGGCCGCGGTGCTTCTCGGCCGTGGGCTCTCGCGGCCCGTCACCACGCTCACCCAGGGCATGACGGCCTATGCGCGCGGCGATCTCTCCGTGCGCCTGCCCGCCCCCGAGCACCCACGGGACGAGTTCCAGTTCCTCTTCGCCGGCTTCAACCGCATGGGCCAGGAGCTGCTCGCCCAGCGCGAGCGCCTCAAGGCCGCCGAGCAGATCGCCGCGTGGCAGGACATTGCCCGCGCCCTCGCCCACGAGCTGAAGAACCCTCTCACCGCAATGAAGCTCTCGCTCGCCCGTCTCTCCCGGACGGAGGCCTCCGCTCCTCCAGACGCCGTCCGAATCTCCGAGGCCGTCGCGCTCCTCCAGGAGGAGGTGGAGCTGCTGATGCGCATGACCCAGAGCTTCTCCGCCTTCGCCCGCCTGCCCGCGCCGCGCTTCCAGCCCGTGGCCCTGCAGCCCCTGCTCTCCGAGGTCTGTGCGCTCTACCAAGGCACCTCGCCCGTCCCCGTCCAGTTGGCGCCCGGCCCGGAGCTCACCCTCCACGCAGATCCGGACGGCCTGCGCCGCCTCTTCGGCAACCTGGTGAAGAACGCAACCGAGGCCTCCGCTCCTGGCTCTTCTCCAGTCCACATCGCCGTGGAGCCCCGGCCGGACTCCGTCCGTGTCACCCTGCGGGACGGAGGCGCGGGCATCCCTGCAGTGCTGGAGGGGGCCGCACTCACCCGGGGCCTCTTCAGCACCAAGCCGGAAGGCAGCGGACTCGGCCTGCCCATTGCTCAGAAGATCGCCCATGAGCACGGCGGCACCTTGCGCCTCGAACCCGCGCCCGGCGGCGGTACGCTGGCGCTCGTGGATCTCCCCCTCGCCCCGCCCGTGACATGAAGCCTGGCCCTCGCATCCTCCTCGTCGACGATGATCCCGGGGTCCTCAAGGGCCTGCGCGGGCTGCTGTCCGATGAGGGCTTTCAACCCGTGGAGGCCCGCTCCGCCGCCGAGGCCGTGCGCCTGCTCGAGGCTCCCGAGGGCCCGCCGGATCTGGTGCTCCTGGATCTGCGGATGCCCGGTGAGACGGGCCTGGAGCTGCTCGCGCGGCTGCCCCGTCCCCTGCCCGCTCCCGTGGTGGTGCTGTCCGGCGAGGCCTCCCCCGCTGAGGCCGTGCAGGCACTGAAGCTGGGCGCCACGGACTTCGTGGAGAAGCCTCCCTCTCCCGAGCGCCTCCTCACAGCCCTGCGCAATGCGCTCGCGCTGGGTGCGTTGCAGGAGGAGCGCCAGCGGCTTCTGGAGGAACTGGCTCGCCCCGGCCACCTCGTGGGCGAGAGCCCTGCCATGGAGAACCTGCGTCGCCTCATCGCCCGCGTAGGCCCGAGCGACGCTGCTGTCCTCATCACCGGCGAGACGGGCACCGGCAAGGAGCGCGTGGCCCGCGCCCTCCACCTGGCCTCGGGACGCAAGGGACGCTTCGTGGCCATCAACTGTGCAGCGATCCCCGCAACCCTCCTGGAGAGCGAGCTGTTCGGCCACGAGAAGGGCGCCTTCTCCGGAGCCGCCGCGCGCAGGGCTGGCCGCTTCGAGCAGGCCCATGGAGGCACCCTCTTCCTCGATGAGATGGGGGACATGCCGCTGGAGCTGCAGGCCAAGCTGCTGCGCGCCCTGGAGACCAAGGAGGTAGAGCGGCTGGGCGGCACGGGGCCCATCGCCGTGGATGCCCGCATCCTCGCGGCCACGCACCAGGATCTCGCCCGCGCGGTGAAGGAAGGGCGCTTCCGGCAGGACCTCTTCTTCCGGCTCAACGTCATGCCGCTCGCGGTGCCCCCCCTGCGCGAGCGCCCCGAGGATCTCCTCCCGCTGGCCCGCGCCTTCGCCGCCGAGATCGCCGGGCCTCATGTCCCGCTGGTGGTCGCACCGGG
>NZ_DASPHO010000759.1:0-7296 GCF_035629615.1 Hyalangium sp.
GAAGAACTCCGGCGTGCACACGGCGCCGAACGCGATGGCGACCTCCTGCGTGGAGTCGACGAGATACGGGAAGGCCCACCCCTCCCGCTCGGCGAGCACCTTCATGAAGGACGGGGCTTCGTGGGGGTACATCGCCGCGTCATTGGAGTTGATCGCCACGATGCCCACGCCCCGTTTTTCGTAGTCACGGGTAAGGGCGGAGACCTCGGCCAGCACGTGCCTCACGAACGGGCACTCGTTCGAGAGGAACATCACCAGCAGGCCGGGCCTCCCCCGGAACTCCTCACGCCGGACGATGCGACCGTCCACGGGGTTGAGCAACGCGAAGTCAGGAGCTGGTGTGCCAGGCTCCAGCAGGTGGGATGTGACGGGCATGGCTTCCCTCGGTTGAGCGGTTTCGGTGCTTCCTCTAGTTCACCGGCTCGAAGTGATGGAAGTGCCGAGATTCAGCCAAAGCGGGTCACGATCCACGGCACGGCCACGTGAGGTCGAGGCGAAGGTCACCCAGGGAAGAGCACTCAGGACTCCGACCATGGCAGCCAGAAGACCTGCCCACACGAGACGATTCCTGTCTACCCGCCCACGCTCACCGCAAATCGAGGCTGTCGAGAAACAGCGCCAGCACCCGCTTCCGGCGCGCCGCCTCCTTCACTTCCTGCGTGGCGAACGCAACGCCGGCGGACATCACCGCCACGTCATCGAAGTCGATGTCGGCGCGAGCCTCACCGGCCGCCTGCGCACGCTCGAGCAGGGCCGTGCCGGCGTTCTTCACCAGCTCACAGATGCTGGCGCTGTTCGTGAGGGGCGGCAGACATACCGCCAGGCCTCGGTAGGTGGTCGCGTGTTTGATGTACGCCTTGAGCCACACCTTGAGCGCTTCACCGGGGGACTTCGCGTCGAGCAGCGCGCGCGCGTAATCCACCAGGGCCAGAAGGCTGCCCTGCAGCGTGGCAACCAGCAGCGAGTCGCGGGTTGGGAAGTGCCGGTACAAAGTGCCAATCCCCACGCCAGCGCGCTTCGCGATCTGACCGAGTGAGGCGTCGGCTCCGTGCTCGGTGAAGACCTGGTTGGCGGCCGCGAGCAGCTGCTCATGGTTGCGGCGCGCATCCGCACGGGTGGCGCGATGGAGCTCAGACATGGGTTGCTCGCGGGCAATCGGAGGTCATCTCCGCTTCCATTCTAACCGCGGCGTCCATGCGACGCGAGCCACCCCCGGGGTCGCCTCCCACTTGCAAGGGCGAACTGACCCCTCAGAGCAGATCCCAGCACACAAGCTGTGTTGACAAGCGGAGGAACGCTCCGTTAAAGAGGAGGCTGACTCCGTTTCTGGCCGCGCGCGTTGCCATCAGCGCGCCACCTCGCCCTCGCGGATTGTTCTCCATGACATGTGAAAACATCCTCCTCCCTCATGCCGAGCGGAGCCGTGCGGCGGCGAAGCCCCTCGTCTTCGCACTCCTCCTGGTGACAGCCTCCTGCTCGCAGACTCCTGCGGCGGAGGCACCGGGCGGCGCGCCTCCCCCCGCGAGCGTCTCGGTGGTGACGATCGAGCAGCAACCCATCGAAGAGGCCTCGGACTACCTCGCCACGCTCACCTCACGCCGTGCGGTGGTGCTCCACCCGCAGGTCTCCGGCTACGTGCGCTCCATCGCGACGAAGCCTGGCACGCCCGTGAAGGCAGGCGCGCTGCTGCTCCAGATCGACAGCGAGGCCGAGACTGCATCGCTGCAGAACCTGATCGCCACACGCGATTCGCTGGTCGCTTCAGCCGCCTTCGCGAAGGATCAGCATGAGCGCACACAGACGCTGCAGCGGGAAGGCATCGTCAGCCAGCAGGACGCCAGCCAGGCCCGTTCACAAACCGAGCAGGCGGAAGCAAGCCTGAGAGCCGCCGACGCGCTCATCGCCTCGCAGAAGGCGCGGCTGTCGTTCTTCAACATCGTGGCCCCCATCGACGGCGTGGTGGGCAACGTGCCGGTGAAGGTGGGCGACTTCGTGACGCCAGCCACACCGCTCACCTCCGTCACGCAGGACAGCGGGCTGGAGGCCGAGGTGCAGGTGCCGGTCGAGCGCGCCGCGGCGCTGGGGCCCAACAGCAAGGTTCGGCTCCTGCGTCAGGACGGCACGACCCTCGCTGAGAGCCCCGTCGTCTTCATCTCCCCGAGCACCGATCCAGGCACGCAGCTCGTGCTGATCAAGGCAGCCTTCGATTCGCTGCAGGGGCTGCGCGCGGATCAGATGGTGCGAGCCCGCGTGGTGTTCAGCACCGCGCCGGGTCTGGCCATCCCGACCCGGGCCATCACCCGCCAGGCGGGTCAGACGTTCGCGTTCGTCGTCGACCCGAACAACGTGGCGCGGCGGCTCTCGGTCACGCTGGGGGCGATCCAAGGCAACAGCTACGTCGTCAAGGCAGGCCTCGACAGCGGGCAGAAGGTGGTGGTGTCGGGGCTCCAGATGCTCGCTGACGGAGCCCCCGTTCAGCTGACCGAGCAGCGGCAGGACTGATCATGTTCGTCTCGTTCTTCATCCATCGCCCTGTCTTCTCGAGCGTCTGCGCGCTCATCATCGCGCTCGTGGGAGCGCTGGCGATTCCTCGCCTCCCGGTCGCCCAGTACCCGAGCCTTGCGCTCCCGCAGGTCAACGTCTTCAGCGTGTACACGGGCGCCAGCGCCGAGGTCGTCGAGTCGGCGGTCACCACGCCGCTCGAGCAACAGATCAACGGCGTCGAGGGCATGAAGTACATCACCTCGAGCAGCGGCAGCGATGGTGTCTCGAACATCTCCGTCGTCTTCGACCCTGGCCGCAACGTGGATGTCGCCGCGGTCGACGTGCAGAACCGGGTCCAGACGGCCTCGGGACAGCTTCCCGCGGACGTGCGCCAGAACGGCATCGCCATCACCAAGACCGCGGGCAGCTTCATTGCCGCGATCGCGTTGTATGACGAGAGCGGGCAGTACGACGCGCAGTTCGTCTCGAACTATGCCGAGATCTACATGCGCGACGCCCTCAAGCGCCTCAAGGGCGTGGGCAGCGTCGAGGTGTTCGGCGCGCGGCGGTTCTCGATGCGAGTGTGGCTCGATCCCGCGAAGCTCGCCAGCCGCAACCTGACACCCCTGGACGTCGTCGCCGCGCTGCGCGAGCAGAACCTCCAGGTCGCCGCTGGCCAGATCGGGCGGCCGCCCGCGCCAAGAGGGCAGCAGTTCCAGCTCAACGTGGTGGCGAAGGGCCGGCTCTCCGACCCAAAAGAGTTCGAGGATGTGGTGCTCAAGGGCGGGGGCACGAAGGGGGCGCTGGTGCGGCTCCGAGACGTCGCGCGCGTCGAGCTGGGCGCGGAGGACTACGCGCAGCTGCTTCAATTCAACGGGCGCACCACCTCGGGCCTGGGCATCACCCAGCTGCCCAACGCCAACGCGCTCGATGTCGCATCCCGGATGAAGGAGGAGCTCGCCCGGCTCTCGAAGCAGTTTCCCAAGGGTCTCAAGTACGAGATCGCCTTCGACAGCACGCTCGCCGTCGAGCAGTCGATCCGGGAGGTGCTCATCACGCTGGCCGAGGCCATCGTGCTGGTGGTGCTGGTGATCCTCCTCTTCCTGCAGGGGCTGCGCGCCACCCTCATTCCCGCGATCGTCATTCCCATCTCGCTCATCGGCACCTTCGCGTTCGTGAAGCTGATGGGCTTCTCCATCAACACGCTGACGCTCTTCGGGCTCACCCTCGCCACGGGTCTCGTGGTCGACGACGCCATCGTGGTCATCGAGAACATCAGCCGCCATCTCGAGATGTCGAAGGACAAGACGCCCATGGAGGCGGCCGTTGCGGGAATGAACGAGGTGGTGGCGCCCGTCATCGCCATCTCGCTGGTGCTGGTGGCGGTGTTCGTGCCGGTCAGCTTCTTTCCCGGCAGCACAGGCATCATCTACCAGCAGTTCGCGCTCACCATCGCGTTCTCGGTCGCCATCTCGACCTTCATCTCGGTGACGCTGACGCCCGCGCTGTCGGGGCTGATGCTCAAGCACACGGGTGAGAACAAGTGGGTCTTCTTCCGCGGCGTCGACCGGGCGCTCGAGGCGGTGCACCGGGGGTACGCGAAGGCGCTTCGGCCACTCATCCGGCGTCCGCTCCTCGGGCTTGCCCTCTTTCTCGGCTTCGTGGGCGCCACCGCGCTGCTCTACACCCGTGTTCCTTCGGGCTTCATTCCCGACGAGGACCAGGGCTGGTTCATCGTCGCGATCAACGCGCCTGACGGCAGCTCGCTCGAGCAGACGGGGCACGTGCTGGAGCGAGCCCAGAAGATCCTGCTCGACCAGCCCGAGATCCTCGGCGCGTTCGCTGTGGGAGGCTTCACGTTCGGTGGCAGCGGCCCCAACCGCGGCGTCATGTTCGTCAACATGAAGCCATGGGGTGAGCGCCCGGGTGAAGAGCACTCGGTCGCTGCTGTCGTCGAGCGGCTGCGCGGGCCGTTCTCCCAGATCACCGATGCGATGGTGATGCCGTTTCCTCCGCCACCGGTGGAAGGCGTCGGCTCGCTCGGCGGGTTTCAGCTCCAGATCGAGGACCGCGCCCTGCAGGCCAACCTGCAGGAGCTCGCCGATGCGACGCGCGCGGTACTCGAGAAGGCGGCGGGCACCCCGGAGATCGGCGGCGTCTTCAGCACCTTCACCGCCGATGACCCGCAGATCCGGGTGGAGGTCGACCGCGAGCGCGCCCGCGCGCTGGACATCGACATCTCCCAGGTGTTCGGCACGCTCCAGGTGTCGTTGAGCTCACAGTACGTGAACGACTTCGACTTCGCGAACCGGGCATACCGGGTGCTGGTGCAGAACGAGGCGGCCGACCGCGACAACCCCTCGGACATCGGCGCGCTCTACGTTCGCAACACCCAGGGAGCGATGGTGCCGCTGGACAGCATGGTGCGGGTGACGCCGGCGACCTCGGCGCAGGTCATCAGCCACTTCAACCTCTTCCGCTCGGTGGAGGTCGCGGGCTCGGCGGCTCCGGGCTACAGCTCGGGGCAGGCGCTCGCGGCGATGGAGAAGGTGGCCCGGGAGGCACTGCCGCAGGGCTTCGGTTACGAGTGGTCGGGCCTGTCGCAGGAAGAGCTCGAGTCGGGAGGACAGACGGGCTTCATCTTCCTGCTCGGCCTGGTCTTCGTCTTCCTCGTGCTCGCCGCGCAGTACGAGAGCTTCGCGCTGCCATTCGTGGTGGTGCTCTCGGTGCCGCTGGCGATCCTGGGGGCACTGGGCGGACAGGCGTTGCGCGGGCTGCCCAACGACGTCTTCTGCCAGGTGGGCATGGTGATGCTGGTGGGCCTCTCCAGCAAGAACGCGATCCTCATCGTCGAGCTCGCGCGGCGCCTTCGCTCCGAAGGAGCCACCGCGATCGAGGCCGCACTCCAGGCCTGCGAGCTGCGGCTCCGGCCGATCCTGATGACGTCGATTGCGTTCCTGCTGGGGGTGATGCCGCTCATGTTCTCCGAGGGCGCTGGCTCGGGGGCCCGCAGCTCGCTGGGGACGGCGGTGTTCGGCGGCATGCTCGTCTCCACCGTGCTGAACCTGTTCTTCACCCCGGTGCTCTTCGTGCTGGTCGACAAGGTGCGTGGAGGTGCGGCAGCCCAGGCACCGTGAGAGCTTGCGATAGGCGGTGGGGGTGAGGCCCGTGACCTGGCGAAAGACGTGGGTCATGTGGGGTGAGCTGACCCCAGAGAGACGCGGCCCTCCCCCGCTTGCGAGAGCAGCCTCCCCAGGGACCGTCCGTGCGCGCGGACGACCCGTCCGTGTTGAGAGACGGTCCGAAAAAGCTTTGGAATGCCGATGGCTTGCGCAGGGAGGGCTGCAGGCAGAGGGCGGGGGTGTTTCTGTAACCCAGCGAATTGACGGGGAGGTGCTCCAGCCGCTCATGGGAGAGACCGTCCGTGAACGCGGACGGTGCAGCCAAGACCCATGCCGGATCGTCACTTCTAACCAGTTAGAAGTGGCCACTCGCCGCCCCCCCAGTTGGAGCTGGGCGCAGATCGTCACTTCCAACCAGTTGGAAGTGGCCACTCGCCGCCTCCGCCAGTTGGAGTCGGGCGCGGATCGTCACTTCCAACCAGTTGGAAGTAGCCACTCGCCACCTCCCCCATTTGGCGCCGGGCCCAGATCGTCACTTCCAACCAGTTGGAAGTAGCCACTCGCCCCAAAGCGGGGTCTGCGGGGAGCGCGCGAACAGAGCACGACCGGTGACTATTGGGTCCCGCCCCGCTCGGCGATGATGTCCTCTTCCGTCACCATGTCGGGGGGTAACTGGTCCTCGCTCGTAGGGCCGAGTACGCGCCGGTTCATGCTGGCCCCCGTCAGTGAATGAAGGACTTCCTCGAGTGCATCAGGCGCTCCGTAAGGGGCGCCAAGCGCAGCAAGGCCGGCCCGCAGATCCTTCTCCAGTGCAGCAGCCGACGGGTAGCGCTCGTCCGGCTTCCGCTGGATCAACCTGCGGATGATGGAACGGAGCGGCTGCGCGATCGGCTGGGTAATCGCCTCCACGTCCTGCGCAGTGAACGTGGCAGCCCGCAGGATGCAGTCTTCCGCATGGTCCGGAAGGTCTGCCTCCATGGCCGTCATGGAGGCGTCGAGAACCTGCTCCTTCGCCTTCGACGTGAGCGCCTTCGCCAAGTCGCTGGGCCGCACGTTGGCCGTGCTGTAGAGGTGGCTCCAGGTGGCCAGCTCCAGCAGCACCAGCCCGAGCGAGAACAGATCCGAGCGCGGATCCATCTCTTCGCCGAGCAGCGCCTCGGGGGAGCAATAGAACACGTCACCTTGCGGGCGCGGGAACGTCGTTGCCACTCGGCCCGGGAGCAGGGAGCGCGCGCGGGCGAAGCCCGTCAGCACCACCTCGCCCTCTGGCCCCAGAACGATGCGGGCGGGGTTCACGTCTCGATGAACGATGCCCAGCGGGGTGCCGCGCTCGTCCTTGCAGGTGTGCGCGGAGTGCAGGGCGCTGGCAACCTCAGCGCCCACGTAGAGGCAGAACGCGGGGGACAGGAACGCCTCGCGCATCATCGAATAGCTGATCAGGCTGTTGAACGAGGTGCCCTCGACACGCTCGGACACGACGTAGAGAACCCCCTGAACTTCATAGCACCCGATGAGGGGGGCGATCTTCGGGTGTTGCAAGTAGGTGGCAAGGCGCGCCTCTTCCCTCAGCCGTGCGCGCATCCTGGCCAGCGCTTCGGGATCGCTTGAAGTCGGCGGCAAGCTGCGGACGATGACTTCGCGCAGGCGCTTCTCGTTCGTGCGCTCCCAGGCCGGGACGGTCCTCTCCCCG
>NZ_DASPHO010000760.1:0-5171 GCF_035629615.1 Hyalangium sp.
CGGCATTCGTCGCTACGTGCACCTGGGGACGGGCAACTACAACCCGACGACGGCGCGGCAGTACACGGACCTGTCGCTCTTCACGGCGCGGCAGGAGATCGCCGAGGACGTGACGGCGCTCTTCAACCTGCTGACGGGGTACTCCACAGCGCCACAGTGGAAGCGGCTGGCAGTGGCGCCCATGGGCTTGCAGGAGAAGGTGCTGGGGCTCATCCACCGTGAGACGGAGAAGGCGAAGAAGGGCGAGCCGGCTCGGATCGTGGCGAAGATGAACTCACTGGTGGACGCCAGCGTCATCAAGGCGCTGTACGCGGCGAGCCAGGCCGGGGTGAAGATCGAGCTGCTGGTGCGAGGCATCTGCTGCCTGCGGCCGGCAGTCCCAGGGGTGAGTGAGAACATCCGCGTGACCAGCGTGGTGGATCGGTTCCTGGAGCACAGCCGGGTGTTCGCCTTTGGCGAGGGGGCGCAGACCGAGGTGTGGGCGTCGAGCGCGGATTGGATGCCACGCAACTTCCTGCGACGCATCGAGACGATGTTCCCCGTGGAGGATCCGGCCTTGCGCCAGCGCCTGCTGGACGAGGTGTTGGGGGTGGGGCTCAAGGACAACGTGAAGGCGCGGCGGCTGCAGCGGGACGGCTCGTACGTGCCCGTGGGGCAGGAGGGTGCGCCGGTGCGCAGCCAGATGGTGTTGCTGGAGCTGGCGCGGCGCGTGGCGGACCCGAAGCCCATCGAGTCGCTCATCCGGCACGTCGCGGCGCCAGATCTGCCTGCCGAGTCGCTGCGCTCGCCTGTGGCACCGGCACCTCCAGCGAGCTGAACTCGCGCCCTACCGCCGACGCCTCCGCCCCATGAAGTTGGCGAAGGCCTCGGCGAAGCGCGCGCCGGCCAGCCCCAGGATGTCCAACAGCCAGGCCTGCAGCCCCGTGCGCGAGCAGTCCGCCAGGACGATGGGCCGGGAGGCCTTCAGGTGCTTGTCCAGCCACGCGGTGGCCTGCGCCGCGACCCCCTCGTCCTCCACGTCTACCAGCGTCTCCAGGTTCACCATGGACAGCGGATCCAGGTTGAAGCTGCCCACCAGCAGCCGCTTCCCATCCACCACCGCCGCCTTCGCGTGCAGCGTGGAGGCGGTCCACTCGTGGATGTGGACGCCGCCTCGCAGGAAGTACCGGTACAGCCGCATGGTCGCTGCTCGCGCGAACGGCACGTCGCTGCGCCCCGCCAGCAGCAGGTGCACCGACACACCCCGCCTCGCCGCCCGAGTCAGCGCGCGCATGAAGCCTCGATCCGGCAGGAAGTACGCGTGGGCCAGCACCACCTGCTGCTCCGCATGCTTGAGCGCCATCAGATACCGGTTCTTCAGCCGCCGTCCCCCGCTGAAGCCCGACAGCAGCACCCGCACGGGCCCTGAGACGAGCTCCACCCTCCCGGCCTGCAGCTTCGCGCCCAGCTGCACGCAGATGTCCCCTCGCAGCTCCAGCACCAGGTCCGCCCACCCGGGCTCTCCCTCCGCCCCCATGTACTCGTCGCCGATGTTGACGCCGCCGATGAACGCCACCCGGTCATCCACCAGGAGGATCTTCCGGTGGTTGCGCCACGCTCGCCCCGTGAAGAGCGAGGTGAGTGGGTTGTAGATCTGGACCTTCGCCCCCGCGGCCTGCAGCGTCGCCTTCAGCGGTCCGCTCTCGCCCATGCTCCCCCAGCCATCGACGATCACCTTCACCTCCACACCCCGCTGCGCCGCCGCCGTCAGCTCCGCCACGAAGCGCGAGCCCACGCCCTCCCGCTCGAAGGTGTAGACCTCCAGGTGCACCCGCCGCGTGGCGGACGCGATGGCCGCCAGCATGCGGGGATAGGCCTCGGCGCCGCCGTCCAGCAGCGTCACCTGCGCGCCAGCAGCCTCCTTCATCGGCGCAGGCACAGGCGCGGCTGCAAGTGTGCTTTCAGGGCTCAAGACTGTTGAACCTGGAACTTTTCTCTCGGGGTAGAACGCGGGAGCCACGTCACCCGTCGTGCTTTCGCGCACCCTTGCCCTGGCCCTTGTGGCGGCACTCGCTGCCATCCCAGTACTGGCTGGGGTGGCAGTCCCTCTTGCTCTTGGCCGGCTTCACCACGGTCGTTCTGTCCCGGATGACGATGCAGCCCCCCAGCGAGAAGAGGGCGATGAGAGGCAGGAGAAGTCGGAGGTTCATGGAAGGCGCAGCCTACCTGGAGTCAGGCGGGATGTGAGGGCCTGCCCGCTTCTCCAGCAGGAAGGCAACCACAGCTGTCGACGGTCCGCGCGCAACTCGCTACCGTACGGGCCGTGGCTGCTCCCGAGAAGGACAAGTTGGAAAAGACGCCGCTTCGTCATCGCAAGATTGGTGCCTACCGCGTGCTCGGAGAACTGGGCCGTGGAGGCATGGCCCAGGTGTACAAGGGCCTCCACGAGCAGCTCCAGCGCGAGGTCGCCCTCAAGGAGCTGCTCCCGGACGCCCAGAAGGACAAGGAGTCCCTGTCCCGCTTCCACCGCGAGGCGCTCGCCCTGGCCGCGTTCCGGCACCAGAACATCGTCACCCTGTACGATTTGGTGGAGAAGAACGAGAGCCTCTTCATGGTCATGGAGTACGTGGACGGGCCCACGCTCCATGATCTCATCAAGGACGGGCCGCTGCCCCCGGACGTGGCCGCCGTCATCGGCGCCCGCATCGCCAGCGCGCTGGACCACGCGCACTTCCGTCACATCATCCACCGCGACCTCAAGCCCGGCAACGTCATGCTCACCAAGGCCGGTGAGGTGAAGCTGATGGACTTCGGCATCGCCAAGGACGTGGACCTGGTGGCGCTCACCCAGCAGGGCATGGCGGTGGGCACGCCCGCGTACATGTCCCCGGAGCAGGTGACGGGCGCGCAGCTGGATCCGCGCACGGACATCTTCTCGCTCGGGGTGCTGCTCTACGAGGCGCTCACTGGCGCACGCCCCTTCCAGGGGAAGACGGCGGGAGAGATCTTCGCGAAGATCCGCGATGGGAAGTACACGCCGCTCCACAAGGGTGCACCCCAGGTGCCCGCGCCGCTGGCCAACGTCGTCAAGCGGGCGCTCGAGGTGAAGCCGGAGAAGCGCTTCCCGGACGCGGCGGCCATGCGGCGTGAGCTGGACCTGTACCTCGCGCGCGAGGTGCAAGTCTCCCACCCGGCGCTGCTGGTGGGCTTCCTGCGCCAGCGCCAGAAGCTCACGGAGACAGAGGCCCTGGCGCACCTGACGCACGCGGAGCTGGGGGTGCTCGAGGCGCACGCCGCCGAGCAGCGCTCCCGCTCGTCCCGAGGCAAGCTGAAGTGGGTGGCCGCCGTGGTGCTGTTGAGCCTGGCCACCGCCACCGGCGTCTACCTCACCCAGGACAAGTGGGTGCCGCTCGTGCAGCAGAAGGGCTCCGAGCAGCCACAGCCCCCCGCGCCGACTCGCAGCTCCCCGCGGAAGTAGGCCTCGAAGCAGGCCTTCCTGTCCCAGACCTGAGACACGTGCTGGCGCGTCATTTCTCACGCGCCAGCACGGGGTTGCCGTGTCTCGACTGAAGCATCCCCTCATTTTTGCGGGCAGGCGGGTAAGGGCTGGCTGGCTCGTCTGATGCAATGGGTAGGGTGTGGCTTGCACTACTTGAAGGGTGAGACCCCCGGCCATCAACGAGCAGCAGGTTCACGAGTACCTCTCCCAGCTTTTCGGGGACGACCTTCACGCCAAGCGAGTGCTGTCGCTGGCCCTGGCGACGCTGGGAGCCATCCATGCGGCGAGCCTGTCGGTGTACGCCAGCGGACGAGGGCTGGCGATGGCCCGAGGCACCCAGGGCAAGCACGGGGTGAAGCAGGTGGACCGGATGCTGTCCAACGACGGTATCAACGTGTGGCACCTGTTCAGTTTGTGGGTGCTCTACGTGCTGGGCCGGCGCACCGAGGCTGTGGTGTCCCTGGACTGGACGGACTTTGACGCCGATGACCACACCGCTGCTGAGGCACCTGGGCTTCGACTACGTGGTGCGCTTCCGCCAGTGCATCCGCGTGACTGACGCCCAGGGCGAGCGCCGCACGGCAGCCCAGTGGGTGCCCGAGGCGGGCCGTGCCCGCAAGCTGCCCCAGGCTCGCGTCACTGCGGACCGTTACCAGGTGGGCGCAGTGGTGTGTGTGAAGAAGAAGGGCATGAAGGAGCCCTGGTGCCTTGCCACCAGCCTGCAGAACGCTTCGGCCGCCAAGGTGATTCGGCTCTATGGCCGCAGATTCACCATTGAAGAGAAGTTCCGGGATATCAAGGACCTGCGCTTCGGCATGGGTCTGTCTGCCATGCACCTCGCCGAGCCGGAGCGGCGCGACAGGCTCTTGCTGTTGGGCGCCCTGGCCGGTGCGCTGCTGACGCTGCTGGGCGCCGCAGGCGAGAGCCTGGGGATGGAGCGCTACCTCAAGGCCAACACCTCCAAGCGCCGCACCTACTCGCTCTTTCGCCAAGGCTGCATGTACTACCAATCCATCCCCAACATGCCTGAGCACCGCCTCCTCCCTCTCATGGCTCGCTTCGCTCAACTCGTCAGGGACCAACCCATTTTCTGCCAAACCTTCGGCCTCATATGAGGGGATGCCTCAGCTGCGGCATAGCTTCGTAACGTGGGCCTCGGAGTGCGGACAAGAAGTGCGGCCCAAGTCGGGAGGGCTCCCCCTGGCCGCTGTTGCCGCCGTGGTGGGGCACCACTCCGCGAACACGACGAAGCGCTTTTACGAAAACGTGAAGGTGCCCCCGATGATCAAGAGCCCGATCAAGCTGGAGCACCCCGAGGATTCTACGCTGCTGCCTGCCCGCCGTGCTGCGCTCAAGCTGGCCGAATCAGCTTGAGGATCGCCGCGCTCTCACTCTCCCCCCGCCAGGTATCGCGCCGGGCGGGGCGCCGCTTGAGCCTGGGGCTTTCTGGCTCGCGGTCCACGCGCTCTAGAAGCGCCTCTAGACTCTTCGTGCAGATCATCGCGGCTTTGCCGACCTTGGGCCCGCGCCGTAGCGCTCCGCTCCTCAACAACTCGCCTGCTGGGCCCGTGGAACCCGCGCGCGTTGGACAGGTGGAGCGGGGCCCCGTGGAGCGCGCCAGGATGGGAGCCACCGCCGAGGGCTCCCAGCTCGGCCCGGTGGCGCGCGCGCGTCGGACAGCGCCAGCTTGATC
>NZ_DASPHO010000761.1:0-32080 GCF_035629615.1 Hyalangium sp.
TGAAGCCGAACATCCCCAGGCGGTAGCGCCTCAAGTAGCGCACCTCCGAGAAGCGGTGCGGGACGATCTCCAGGAGATCCTCGAAGCCGCAGTCCCGGACCAGATCCATCAGGGCCTTGCGGTTGGGCACCATCACCAGGCTGCCTGTCTCCTTGGCCATGACGCTGTCAGGCACGACGGCGGCCCAGGGTGGCTCCGGGCTCTGGAGGCGGGCGAAGTGCTGCTCGCGCCGGGACTGGGGACTGCCTTCGAACTGCTTGGGCAGCGCCGAGTACTCCACGGGGGTCTCCGCCTGGAACTTCAGCCACGCCTCGCCGCTCGCTCCGCCTTCCTGCTCGAAGAGGCCATCCGTGAGGCCGAAGTCCGTGTCCCGGAGCATCCACCACATCGGATAGTCCTCCTCGTTGCTGTCCGAGCGGAAGTGGACGTGGCTGTCGATCATCACTACCGAGCGCGTGAGCCGGCTGACCTGGTGCATCGCCCCGATGGGATCGCGCAGGTGGTAGAGGATCCCCATCAAGAGGACGACGTCGAACTCGCCAAAGCGCTCGGCGGTCAGCTCCTCGATGCTGGCCACCTCGAACCGCATGCCGCTCAGGTTCAGCTCGTCCCGGATGGCATTGGCCTGCTCGATGTGGATGGGCCGCGGATCGATGCCGACCACTTCCTTCGCTCCGAAGCGCCTGGCCGCGAAGGCGAACCCCCCGCAGTTGCACCCGACATCCAGGACGCGCAGCCCCTCGAGGCTCCCTCCGAACAGGCGCAGCAGCCCCGGGAAGAAGAGGTTCACCGCGTGGCGGATCCGCCGCGTCTCCGGGTTGGTGAACACACCGGGCGTCAGCTCGACGTCATGGTGGAAGGGCCGCAGCTTCTCGAGCCGCTCGGACAAAGGGGACATGATCAGCGCTCCTGGGGAAAGGAAGGATTCGCCACCGCCCAGGGCTCATCAGCTCCCGAAGCTCGGTGGAGGGGGTGGGCGCCGTGCCAGGCGCAGGCCCCAGGTAGTGGTTGGGAGCACGCCCCAGGGCGATGCGGGCAAAGCCGCCCAGCCGGGCCAGCCAAGGGAACCCTTCACCGCGCAGGGTGGCCAGCGCACGCAGCATCCAGGGCTCCCACGTGCGGGCCCGCACCGGGTGGGGAGCAATGCCGAAGAGCTCGCCCAGGCGCGCTTCGCGTCCCTCCAGCCACAGCTCGGAGGGCGAGGCCGGGGGAGGCTCCCCAGGCGCCACCGGGTGGCGGACGAGCGCCACGAGGGCCTGGGCCACGTCCTCGGCGGAGCAGACCTTGACGGGGACTGCGGCGAGGGCTGGCAGGTGTCGCAGCGTGAAGCGGACAAAGGCCGGGGCGGGAGAAGGCGTGCGCTGCACGATCCCCAGCGTCAGGACGACGTCCACTCCCGGGGTGGTGAGGCAGTACGCGTGCGCCTCGCGCTTGGCCCCGGCGTAGCCTCGCGCATCCCGCTCCGGGCGATGCTCGGCGGCGCTGCCCAGGTGCAGCGTCAGCGGATGGGCGCCCTGCTCGCGAGCCGCCGTCGCCGCCGCTACGAGGGCACGGACCCCTGCCAGGTTGACCTGCTGGAGCGTCTCGGCGGGACCCTGCTTGCAGGTGACGAAGTTGATGATGGCTCGCGGCGAGCCGCCCTGCCCCCTGGCAGCTCCCAGCAGCTGGGACCAGAAAGCGGGCTGCCAGGCCTCCTCGCGCGTGACATCGACTCCCAGCGGGTGAGGCTCGGCGCGCCCCACCGCGACGATTGAAAACCCCGCCTCTCTCAGGGCCCGGGCGGTGAGGCTGGCGAGGAGGCCGCGAGCGCCCAGCAGCACCACCACCTCGCGCGCACACCGTGCTCCGAGGACGCTCATGGAGAGGTGGAGGGAAAGAACGAGGTGATGCGCTCCTGGGGACGGATCACCAGCTGATCCCAGCTGCGCTTCAGCCCCAGGAAGAACTCAAAGTACTTCTGCCGGGCCTGGGCCCAGGGCTGGGGCTGCTCCGTCCGATCCCGGAACGCCTCGCGCGCCTGCTGCAGCTCGGGGACGCTCCAGTCCGACACCAGGGTCATCATCTGCAGCAGCACCGGGTCATTCACGGAGTGAGCATCCAGGATCTTGGCGCGCAGCACCGCCTCGGAGTCGTTGAGGTTGATCGCAGACTCCGGGATGCTCTTCGACATCTTCGGGTAGGGGTGCAGCCCGCCGATGAGCCGCGCATACAGCCCGCCCACGTGAGAGTCCTTGGGCAGGAACATGCCGGGGTAGTCGGCATTCATCTTGGGGATGACCAGCCGCGCCAGATCCGCGAAGTAGTGCTCCTCGATTCCGGCGAGCACGAGCACCCGGCGTTTCCCGCGGCAGATGAGCGGCTCGAGGATGTCCGCCACTGTGTAGGCGGTGTCCGTCCAGATTCCGAAACGGTTGCCGAGCAGGCCGAGGTTCCCGTACAGCGTGGCCGTCGCCTCCTGGTTGTGCTCGAAGTCCTGCTCGCTCAGGAAGCGCGTCAGCAGTCCGGCGATGCGCAGCACGTCCAGGCTCTCGTGCGTGCGCAGGTTGCGGCCCGCCGTCTCGAGCCCCAGCGCCTGGATGAACTCCATGAAGCACGCCGTGTAGTACCCGAGCGTCTGCGGAGGCGTGCGCCGCGAGCACCAGGCCCCCAGGTTGGAGATGATGAGCGTCGTCTCCATGCCCGTCTCCCGGCGCAGGGACTTGGCCTTGAAGATGACGCTGAGCGTGCCGCCCGTTGGCGCGTTGGTGGGGCCAAATCCGGTGACGATGTGCGCTTGGTCAACGGGGACCTCGTTGATGCGGTCCGCCTGATCCTGGCAGAGAAACTTCTCGTCCAGGAATTCGATGTCCGAGAGCCCTTGCAGGCGCTTCAGCTCGCGGATGGGGCGGTAGCCGCGCTCGGCCATCAACTGCGCGAGCGCCTCGGGAGAGAACAGATCGGCGGGGGGCTGGGACATCCAAGGCTCCTCAGGCGGCGAGCGTGGCGGCCCTCATCTCCGCGATGAAAGCCTGCAGGCCTGGGGTGCCCAGC
Source organism: Hyalangium sp. (assembly GCF_035629615.1). Taxonomy (GTDB): domain Bacteria; phylum Myxococcota; class Myxococcia; order Myxococcales; family Myxococcaceae; genus Hyalangium. The sequence goes on from NZ_DASPHO010000761.1 coordinate 3,031, forward strand.
GTAGCGCGGACCTGAGCGACTTGCTGGGCGTCAAGGTTCCGGAGATCGCCGTCTCCCAGGATGAGCGCGGCCTCGATCGAGGCCATGTCCTGGAAGTCCGAGGGGGCGTCACCCGAGAGGAACTGCTGCAGCGGAATCGCCCCGGCCTCGTACAGCGGAGAGCGGGACAGGCCGACTTGCTCGAAGCTCCAGCTCCCTTGCTCGAGGATGCCGGCGCGGGCGGAGACCCACTCGGTGGAGCCCCACGGAGACACCTCATCGAGCAACGGCGCGCCGTCCGCGGAGCGCCCGGACACGACGAGCACCTCCGCCTCCGGATAGAGCCGGCTCAGCACCCGCGCGCACACCTCGATGGGGCCCGCGGTGAGGCCATAGATGATGCGCTGGCGCTCCACCGGCGAGGCGAGCACCGCGGGGGCGCAGACGCTCAACGCCGTGGGGGCGAACGTCGTCCCGTGGTACCAGTGGGCGAAGCGGGGCATGTACTGCTCGCAGCGCCAGAAGCTCAGTCCCAGGCGGGCGCTGAGGGACTGGTTCTCCTGGATGGAGGTGGCAACGGGCCTTCCGAGCAGCACCTCGAGGGAGTCCGCGGAGCCTGTGGGCCGGGAGGTCCCTCCCGAGCAGGACTTCGAGACGACCACCGGCAGCCCCCGCTCCCGAGCCAGATAGGCCGCCAGGATGGAGGCGGTGGTGCTGATGGAGGGCAGCTGGATGCGCCGCTTGCCGCTGCCGCACAGATCGACCACCCGCGCGCCGGGGTTCAGGCGCACCGGGCGCTGCGCATCCAGCGACTTGATCTTCGCCGCGAGCACGGACAGGGCTTCCACCGAGGCCAGGGTGTTGCCCGGCAGGTGGATCAGGCGCCAGAGCAGCCCCAGGAGGCAGCCGAGCTCGAAGGTGCCCTCCCATCGCTCCTCCTCGGGCGAGCTGAAGATGCGGTCGAGCAGGAATGCCATCTGCTCAGGAGAGGGAAGCTGCCCGGCGGTGAGGCGCGGGCGCAGCTCTTCCTCCACCCAACCGGAGACCCTCAAGTCGGCCGGGGCCAGGTGCTCATGGCCCATGGACGCCAGGATGCCCCGGAGGTAGCCCCGCTGGAAGGCCTCCACGCGCGGAGGCAGCGTTCCGCGCAGCAGCTGCAGGAGCAGGGGCCGCCCAAGGAACGCCGCGGTCTGTGTGGGTGACCGAGCGTCGGTCAGCGCATTGAGCCCTGACATCCAGGTGCGCAGCAGACGCTGCTGCTCCCGCGTCACCGAGCCTACGGCCGGCGTTTTTTCGGAAGTGAGTGCAATGGTCCGAGCCATGGAATCCAGCTTATAACATCATAGCCAGATATCCAATCTTGACAGGTAATTACGGACTCCCGGCTACAGCGCCGCTGTGGGGGTCAGTTCATCTGCGTCGCGACGATGGGGTTCTGCTCCGAGGTCTGCCAGGGCAGGTCCGGCCACCAGCGCTCGAAGGTGGGCAGCGCGCCCGGCTCGAAGCTCTGGCCCGGCTTCGGAATCACCGCCGTCACGCCCGTCCGCTGCGCCGCTGCGAGCACCCGCTCCACCGGCTCCGTCCACCCGTGGAAGGCGAGGTTGAAGAGCCCCCAGTGCACCGGCAGCATGACGCGGCCGCGCACCCACTGGTGGGCGGTGACGGCCTGCTCGGGGCCCAGGTGCCAGTCGGGCCAGGCGCTCCCGTAGGCGCCCGCCTCGATCATCGTCAGATCGAAGGGCCCCAGCCGCTCTCCAATGTCCCGCATCGCCGGGAACAGGCCCGTGTCCCCTGAGAACCAGACGCGGTGCGTGGGGCCGATGAGCGCATAGCTGGCCCAGAGCGTCGCATCGGTGTCGATGATGAGTCGCCCGGAGGCGTGGCGCGCGGGCGTGGCGACGATCTCCAGCCCCTTCACCTTCGTGCGCTCCCACCAGTCCAGCTCGACGATGCGCGCCGCGGGAACGCCCCAGTACACCAGGTGCGCGCCGACGCCGAGCGGCACGATGAAGGTGGTGTCCCAGTCCTTCATCGCGGAGAGGGTCGGCTCGTCCAGGTGGTCGTAGTGATCGTGAGAGATGATGACGGCGTCCAGGCTGGGCAGCTCGCCGAGCGCGAGGAGCGGCTCGTACCAGCGCTTCGGCCCCACCGTGCTCAGCGGCGACGCTCGCTCGCCCCACACCGGATCGGTGAGGATGCGGTAGCCGTCCACCTCCACCAGCAGTGTGGAGTGCCCGAGCCAGGTGACACGCAGCCCGGTGGGCGGGGGCGTGGCGAAGCGCTCGTGGCCGCCGTGCACCGTGGGCACCGGGAGCGAGGGGCTCCCGTCCGCGCTGGCCTTGAACGCCCCCGTCACCGAGCCCCAGAAGTCGTTGATCATCGGCTGCGGGTTCACGAAGCGGCCGTCGCCCCACTGGGGAGACCTCTCCATCCGCGCGCGCCGCTCCCCTTCGGCCCGACGGCCGAACGCCCTCCACCCGTCCACCAGCGCGCCCACCACGACAAAGGCCAGCAGTGCGCCCAGGCCCAGGGCCACCCGGCGCGGCCAGCTCCTCTGCTTCAAGCTCGTCATGCGACCTCCTCAAGCGGGGCGCACATGGCGCGGACGGCGACCGTCATTCCTGCGACGAAGGCTTCCCGGTTCGTGCTGCTGTACTTGAGCCCCCGCGCCGTCGCGTGCAGCGTGTCCGCGAGCTGGCGCGCCGTGAGCCCGGTCGCCTTGTAGGCGGCCACCAACCCGGACGCGCGGAGCACCTTGGCGACCGCGTCCAGGAACAGCCCCTCGTATCGAGCAATCAGGGGGCCGACGAGCTCGCCGCCAACCTCGGCGAGGTCCGACGCGCCCGCACCCATCATGCCGACGTACCGGCCCGTCGTCTCGTCGAACGCACGCACCAGCCGGGCCTCCAGCCGGAGCGAGGAATCCCCCAGCGCGGCAGTGGCGGCGGCCAGCGAGCTCTCCACCGTATGCTGGAGAGTGGCCCGGAACAGCTCCTCCTTGGTCGCGAAGTGCAGGTACAGCCCCTGCCGCGACACCTGGGCGGCGCGTGCCACCTCGTCCATGGACGTCTTCCGGTACCCGTAGCGCATGAAGACCGTCAGCGCGGCATCCAGCAGCCTGCGCTGACGCGCGTCGTCGAGCGACCTACGCGGAGAGGTGGAGTCAGAAGCCATTCTCGGCACATTTTACAATTTGGGCTCAATTTGTCAATCAAGATATCTTGCAGCGACACGTTCAAGCGGGCAAGCAGGGCCTCGCCCTTCCACAGCACCGCCTGCCCCCTCACAACCCAGGGGCCACGGCCCGCCTGGGGAGGGTGAAGCGGAAGGTAGAGCCGCGGCCCAGCTCGCTCCAGTCCCTTCATGGCGTCCAGGCCATGCCTCGCGTCCAAGCGGCGGCTTGGTCCCCTAGGTTGTGGTGGCACGGGCAGCTTGAAGCTGCTGCACGAGACGACGAACGCCGAGTGCGATCTGGTCATCAACACCAACCTGTCTTTGAGCTTCGTCTCCTATGACGTGTCAGTTGACATGTCAGCCTGCTGCTGACGCGTCAATCCAAGCCTGAGCTCGAGGCGCACCGGTTTTCAGTGGAGGGATGCACCAGTCCGCGACGGCCGTTCCCTTGAGGAGGAGGTACGACCATGAAGCGTTCATGGCTGACGGGCGTCATCGGGGCGTTGGGAATATCGGGCAGTGCGCTCGCCCACCATGGGTGGAGTGGATACCAGAGCGACAAGCCAAGCACGCTCACGGGCGTCATCCGTGAGTCGAAGTATGAGAACCCCCATGGCCATGTCACCCTCGAAGTGGAGGGTAGGAAGTGGCATGTCGTCCTCGCGCCGCCCTCCCGGATGGAGCGCCGAGGCCTGACGCGCGAGGAGCTGGCCGTGGGCGCGGAGGCCACCGTGGAGGGATATCCCCACCGGACCCTCCGGGACGAGCTCCGTGCCGAGCGCATCACCCTGTCGGGAGAGACGGTGGAGCTGCGCTGATGCCAAGCGCTGCCGGCCCGGCGTGGCTCGGCTGGCTGGAGACGACTCGGCTAGCGGAGCTGCTGCGTGGCGAGCCTTGGCTCTTCCCCTTGGTGGAGGTGCTCCACATCCTCGGCTTCGTCGTCCTGGTCGGCGCGGCCGTGATGTTCGACCTCCGCCTGCTCGGTCTCTCCCGGCGGCTGCCCGTGACGGAGCTCGCCCGCCACCTCCTGCCATGGGCCCGAGGCAGCCTGGCGGTGGTGGTGCCAACAGGGGTGCTGCTGCTGCTCCCACAGGCAACCCACTTGGGGATGAGCCTCGTCTTCCGTCTCAAGCTCACCCTCCTCTTGCTGGCCTGTCTCAACGCCCTCCTCTTCCACCATGGAGTGTTCCGCTCGGTCCAGGCGTGGGACACCGACGCACCCGCTCCTCCTCGCGCAAGAGCCTCCGCCATTGCCTCACTCGTGCTGTGGGCGGGCGTCATCACGTGCGGTCGGCTGCTCGCCTATCTCTGAAATGAGGCCGAGCCTTTGGACCAGGGAACCGGTGGCACAGCCTCTGCAACGCAACACAGGGAGCATGATGGAAGGGCGCTCCCCCTTCATGCCTGAAACCGAGAAAACCCGCTGCACTCCTCCGAGACGGGCGGCAGCCGTGTGACGTTCCGCATCCCTCAGTCGCTCCAGGAGTCGTGGAACCTCGCGGGCGCCGCGGAAAGGAAGGAGGGCTAGCTTCCGGTCGCCACGCACCGCGAGGCCTACCCGATCGAGGTCCTTCGGGTTCTCGGCTCGAGGCGAGGAGCACTGCACCCGGGACGAAGCGCTAGCCGCCGAGACACCGAATCATCAGCACCAGGCCAATCCCCCCGACGATATACACCCAGGCCGGGGTGCCCTCGTCGGAGCCCGACGACTCAGGCGCCACGGAGCCGAAGAAGGGGGCCGTGTCCGGCGCAGGACCGATGCGCACGGGCTGGGGCGGCCGGGACGCCTCCGGCGGAGGAGCCGCGGAGGCCTGCTCCACGGCCTCCAGGTCCTTGGACACGTCCGAGACGAGCGTGAGGATGCTCGCGAAGCCTCGGGATGGGAGGACGCCTGGAGCGTCCGGATCATTCTGCATAAAAGGCCTCGGGTGGAGCGCCCGTCTCAATCATTCAGCAGATCGGAGAGCCGGACGGCGGTCTTGTGCTCGGAGAAGTTGCGGATGGCGGTCTCGAGGATGTGGACATTGTCCACGGCCAGGTAAGGCAGCTCAGCGTAGATGCGGGCATCCTGTTGGTGCCTGATCACCAGGCTCCCATTTCCAGTCTGGAACTGGAGCTGGTTCCAGGTGCCATAGATCGCGGAAGAATCCCACTGGCCCTGCCGCCGGGGCAGCACCAACCCCTGGTCGTCCAAGACAACGTCGCCGAAGACGACCTTCTGCCCCTTGGCGATCGTGATGAGCGTCTCGATGAGCAGCCGGCGACAGACCGCGAGCCACAGCTTCTCCAACAAGCTCGAGTAGGCGAGCCTGTCGAAGGTGGTGATCGTGGCGGACGAGTCCCCGTCCCCGAAGGTGATGATGAACTTGGGGTGCCCACCCTCCTCGTCCGCGATGCCCCCCCACCGGATGCGAGAGATGGCCTCGAGCGGCCAGCGCATCCCCTGCCAGTCGATGCCCGCGGGCGAGATCCGAACGGTATGCCGCTGGAACGTGCCCAGCTCGGCCTCGTAGGCGATCGCGCGCTCCCACTCCCGCCGGGAGGCCTCCCGCTTCTGGGCGATCTCCTGGAGCGCCTGGGCGTCGTCGCTCGTCACCTCGGCCACCCTGGGCACCTCTCCGAAGGCGTCCTGGAGAAGGGCGGTGAGGAGCTTGGACTCCTCGAGCAGCCCGTGCGCGTTGTAGAGCTCCAGTGCCAGCTCGCGCACCGCGAGCGCCACCCGGTGGCTCAGCGCATGGTCCAACCCGCGGCTCATGGAGCTGAGCTGGACGGGCTGCGCCACCATGTCCCAGTTGGTCACCACGTCCTCGATGCGGGACAGCAGGCGCTTGAGGAACGCGCGCGGGAGCTGCTTCGCCACACTTCGACGGACGGCCTCCACGAGCAGCTCCACGTTGCGCGCCTCGGCGTCCAGGAAGCGCTGGGCCTCCACCTCGTAGGCGTCGACCATGTCGTCGATGAGCCCCGGTGCAGGGCGGGTGCCGCGCGCGGTGGCCTCTGTCACGACCACGGTGACGAGGCTCACCAGCTCCAGGGGGGGCAGCACCTCCAGCGCGCTCTTGAGAGCCGTACGGTAGTGCCGGCGCCGCTCGGCCAGCGCCTCCGCCACCGCGCTCACCTCGCGCACCTCCGGGAAGCCCGCCACGGCGCGCTCCTCGTTGATGAGGGCGCGGACCTGCTCGGCGTCGCATGTCTCCATCAGCGTCGCCAGCTCCAGGATTCCAATGGCCAGCCCGCTGTCCATCTGGGTGCCTTCCAGCCTGGGCAAGGCCGCCGCCAGCAGGTTGGCCTTGGACAGGGCGGGTATGCCCGTCATCGTCCGGACCGTCGAGGCGGCGCGCTGCACGAACTCCACGGCTTCGCTGGCCTGGGCCGGATCCAGGCCCGGGAGCCACGCCACCTCGGCGGCGAGCCGGTTGCGCGGGTTGCTCAGGTCCGCCCGCGCCTGGGTGCACAGGACCGGGTCCTGCGACAGGCTCCGCTCCTCCGCCAGCTCCAGGAGGCGCCGCCGGTCATCCCTCGGGGAGGCCCCGAGGAGGTGAAAGGGATTCTCAATGAGGTGCATGCGTCACTTACCAAACCCGATCTTCCGGGTCTCCTTGCCTACGCCCTCACGAGGCGGCAGCGACTTCAGCGCCGCAGTGAGGCTTGCCCCGTCCAAGGTGCTCTTGCCAGCGCGGGCCGTCAGCCGAGCACCCTCTCGCACCACGAAGGCCACGTCCGACAGGGGCCGGCCCGTCAGGGCGCCCACCAGCGGCTCCACGTCCAGCTCCTTCTCGCAGGGGAGCTGGGAGAGCAGCCTGGCCAGCAGGGAGCGCACCTCCTCCTCCGTGGGCATATCCACGGCGATGACGTGGTCGAAGCGGCCGCGGCGCAGCAGCGCTGGATCAATCGTCTCGATCCGATTGGTCATCCCGATGACGAGGATGTTGTTGGCGATGGCCTCGGGGATGCGCCGGAGGAACTCGGCCACCTCCTCCACGTGGTGAAGGCCCTGGCCGCCCGAGAGCTGTCTGTCCGAGAGGAACGCATCCATCTCGTCGATGACGATGATGGCGGGACTGGCGCGCAGGGCCTCGTCAAAGACCTTGGCGATCTTCCGGCCCGTCTCGTGGATGTAGGGGCTGCCAATGGACGACGAGTCGATCGATTGGCTCGGCCAGCCCAGGTACTCGATGAGCTTGTTCACCGCGAAGGTCTTCCCGCAGCCGGGCGGCCCGTGCAGAGCGATGGCGGCGGGGAACTCGATGCCCAGCGCCTTGTAGCGGCTGGCGTTCTCGATGATGTCGATGACGTGCTCGCTGAAGAAGGCCTCCAGCGTCGCGCGGCCCGGTAGCTCGAAGCGCTTCGGCTTGGAGGCACCGGGGACCTCTGGCTCCTTCTCGGCGACGCGCAGGCCGGCCGCCTCGACGATGGACTGGAGCTCGCTCATGCTCAGGCCGCGGGTGAGAGAGGAGAGCCGCCGCAGCGATTGGGCGGAGACGCGCACGCCCCCCGAGAGCCACGTGCCGAGCACCAGGTCATCCGCTACCTCGGGACCCGTCGACAGCACCGGCAGCAGCCGGGAGAACCGCTCCACGTAGACCGCACCCTGCAGGTTGGAGGTGGCATCCCGCTTGCGCGTCTCGCGCAGGGCGATGGAGAACGCCAGCGCCTCGCTCCCATCCCGGATGCGGGGGCTGGCATCCACAGGCGCCAGCAGATGCCCTGAGTCGCTGGCCAGCACGCGGTACGTCTCCGCGCCGAAGCTCAGCGAGGCCAGGGCGTCGGCCTCCAGCAGCCCACGCCCCACCCAGGAGCGGGCCAGGTCCTCGCGGGCCACCAGCACCCTCCCCTCGGGAGCCGTCTCGTAGATCTGCCAATCCTGCCCCTCGGCCAGTGCGGCGCGGGTGCTCACGCCGCCGGGCAGCGCGAAGCCAACAGGCAACCAGGGATCCAGTACCATGAGCTAGCTCCTGAGGATGTTGGTGGCGTCGAACATCTGATCTTCGCCCGTGGCGGCGACGCGAATCCGGGTCAGCCCGAACACCGCCTCGCGCAGCTTGTCCAGGTCGCCGGCCTGCATGGCCCGCTGCCCGTTGGCGATGAGCTCCTGGTAGCGCACCTTGTCCGAGTAGGCGTACGGCGAGGCGACGGCATACTTGAAGCGCTCCACCACGAACCAGTCCTGCCTCCAGAGGACCTCGAAGAAGCGCCCGCGCAGATCCGCGAGCAGGCTCTCGAAGTCCTTCTCGTCCCGGTCGATGGCCCGCTGGGCGGTGCGGATGAGGTTCTCGATCGTGGACACCTCGGTGGGCCGGGCCAGCTCACGAATGGCCTGCTCGAAGAAGCCCTTGGCGTCGTCCAGCTCCAGCTTGCGGATGGTCTTCAGGTGGTTCTTGCGGATCTGCGCCAGCAGGCGGCGTGCATCCAGCACCTCATCCAGGGCCTGCTTGGTGGACTCGGGATCGCGCTGCTCGGGGCGCATGGAGACGGCGCTCTCCACCTTCTGCCGCGCCTCCTCCAGCCGGGGATCCTGCACCTTGGCGGAGATGTCCTCGATGCGCCCCTTGGTGCGCTGGCCCTCCTCGGCCACATGGGTGGCGGCGGCGCTGAAGTCAATCTGCCCGGCCTGGCGAGAGTAGAAGTTGTGGCCCGAGTGGAAGGCGCCGCCAATGGAGCTGACGGAGACCTCGAAGCTCACGGCACCCGAGTCGGAGACTTCGTACTCGAAGACGAGATCCGCGCCAGCGGCGATGACGCCCCCCTCGAAGTCCTTGCCGTTGATCTTCAGCATGCCGATGAAGCGGTTGTCGGAGATGGGATCCTCGATCTCGCCCTCCCACAGCTTGAAGTTGAGCGAGCCCGCGGAGCCGGCGCGCAGGGACTCGGCCGCCTTGTAGACGCGCTTGCCGCGCTTGGGCAGTGACTCTCCGGCGCGCACCAGCCAGTCGAGCGTGGCCCGGCCACCGATGCGCTCCAGGGCCTCGATGCCGACGGAGTGGGAGGCCGGGATGGCATCCACGGTCGCCGCGGCGCGGGTGATGACAAAGCGATCCTGCTCCAGCTTGACGGGCCCGCCGCTGGGGTCGAAGGCAAAGAGCTTGAAGGCATTGTCCCCGCTCTTGGCGAGCGGCACGTCCACGGCGGCCCCCTCCTTGAGGGGCAGCCGCCCGGAGCTCCACCCCGCCTCGAGGCAGTCCACCTGGAAGGCAGTGCCAGGCAGGGGGGGCGTGGCGAGCTTGAGGGCCACCTTGGCCTTCACGTCCGGCGTGCGGGCCACGTAGTTGATGGTGACGTTCAGGGCCCCGCTGGTGGAGATGGAGCCACGTGCGCTCTTGCGGCCGCGGGTGGCGGAGCTCCAGTCGATGGACTCGGCGAAGAGCGCAGCGCCCTCCGTCACCGCCGTCATGGGGTTGACCTCCGTGCTCCCGGCGATCCCCAGCGCCTCCAGCACGTTGTCCCTCAGCGGCTTGTAGTGGGTGGGCCCGCCGACGAAGACGATGCGCTCCACGTCCTTCGGGGTGAGCCCGGCCTTCTCCAGCGTCTCGCGCGCGGCCTGGATGGAGTCCCCCACCCGCGACGCGATGAGCTTGTCGAACACCTCACGCTGCAGGGGGATGTCCAGGTAGAGCTCGTTGTCCGCCCTGTCCCGGGCGCGTGCGGTGACTTCATCCAGGGTGATCTTGCTCTCCGGGCGCGAGGAGAGCTCGACCTTGGCCTTCTCGGCGGCCCAGGCCGCGGCGCGCATGAGGGGCAGGTACTTCGGATCGGAGGCGAAGTCCGGTGCCAGATCGAAGTGCTGCAGCAGCCAGGGCTTCACCACCTCGTCCACCAGCAACCGGTCAAAGTCCCGGCCGCCACACATGGCGATGCCGCCGTGGGCCAGCAGGCTGACGCGGCCGGCGAGGCTCTCAGCCACGGCGATGTCCAGCGTGCCTCCGCCCAGATCGTAGACGACGAAGACGCCGTCGTTCTTACGGGCGCGCATGACGGCCATGATGGCGGCGACGGGCTCCTGCATGAGGGCCACCTTGCCGATGCCCGCCATCTCCGCGGCCTGCAGGGTGGCGTCCTTCTGCATCTGGTTGAAGGCAGCGGGCACGGTGATGACGGTGCCGGTGCCCTCGTGGTTGCGCACCTCCTCGGGCAGGTAGCCGAAGAGCACCTTGAGCACCTCGGCGGAGCACTCCTCCGGGGTGAGGGTGAGGTTGACGGCCTTGAGCTGCACGGGGGTGCTGGTGCCCATCAGCCGCTTGAAGAGCATGGCCGCGTTGTCGGGGCTCTGCGGCGCGGAGTTGTAGGCCTTCTGCCCCACATGCTTGTTGCCGCGCTTGTCAATGTAGATGACGGAGGGGGTGACATCTGTCTGCTCGGGGCTCTTCCACAGGCGCAGCGCGTCCCCGTCAAAGGAGCAGATGGCGCTGTTGGTAGTTCCCAGATCGATTCCGACGAAGCTCTTCATGGCTGCACCTTGCGGAGGAGGACGGTCCCCGAGCGGAGCAGTCCCGCGGGGCTCATGATGATGGGCTCGACCATCTGGTCGACGTAGAGGGTGTCCTCTGGCCCGAAGTCAGCGGCGTTGATGGCGGTGGCGGCGATGCCCGGATCGAAGGGCTGGCCCTCGATGTTGACGACACGCAGGCCGGACGCCTGGAGGTTCTCCTCCAGCCGCTTGAGGTACCACCGCAGCTGGCTCTCGTACCGGGCCTGCGCCCCCGCATCGAGCTTGGAGACGACGCGAGAGAAGAGGCGCGCGAAGCGCCAGGACTCCACGGCGATGTCAATGAGTGACTGGCGTTCAGGGCCAGGCCCGTCAGTGCTGCTCATACATTCCCCCTGTCTGTACGGGCCCAAAGACCGCCCACATCCAGGAAGAGCCGACAGCGGGATAAATGATTCACGAAATCCGCGGACGGAGGTTCCGGTGCCTCCAGGGAATAGCGCCCCTCTGTAGGGGTTCGGAGGCCGCCCCGCCTGGAGGACTGCCTGGCGTGGGGCTGCAATCGGAGTGCTGTTTTCTCGTATCCCCGAACCGTTGCGTCAGAGTGCGCACGCGGGCCCTCGAGCCCTCTTCCCGTACCCAGGAGGTTGCATGTCGTCCCTCATCTCCCGAGTGGTTGCCGCGCTGGCGCTGATGCCCGCGCTGGCGCTGGCCGCTCCCCCACCGGCGGCGCCTGCCAAGAAGTCCACGGCGCGGCCCTCGAAGCAGTACACCATCGAGCAGTTCATGGCGACCACGAAGCTGGCGGGCTCCTCGTTCTCCCCGGACGAGAAGAAGATCCTCTTCTCCTCGAACGAGAGCGGCATCTTCAACGCCTACAGCGTGCCCGCGGGCGGCGGCAAGCCCACGCCGCTCACGCGGTCCAAGACGGACTCCACGTTCTCCGTCTCCTACTTCCCCAACGACGAGCGCATCCTCTTCACCCGCGATCAGGGCGGCAACGAGAACAACCACCTCTACGTGCGTGAGCTGGACGGCAAGGAGAAGGACCTCACGCCGGGCGACAAGCTCAAGGCGATGTTCTTCGGCTGGAAGGCGGATGACTACTCGGCCTTCTACGTCGTCACCAACGAGCGGGACGCGCGCTTCTTCGATCTCTACAAGTACGACGTGAAGACGTACGCGCGCACCCTGCTCTACCAGAACGACGGCAACTACCAGGTGGCCGACATCTCCCGGGACGAGAAGTGGATCGCCCTCGACAAGCCTCGCACCACGTCCGACAGCGACATCCACCTCTACGACGTGGCGAAGAAGGAGCACAAGCACATCACCCCGCATAAGGGCGCCGCCAGCTACTCGGCCGCCGAGTTCGACCCGAGCGCCACCGCCCTCTACTTCCTCACCGACGACGGCTCGGAGTTCAAGCGCGTGGCCCGCTACGTGCTGGCCACCGGCAAGCAGGAGGACGTGGAGCGCGCCGACTGGGACGTCATGTACACCTACTTCTCCAGGAACGGCGCCTACCGCGTCTCCGCCATCAACGAGGATGGGCGCACCGTCATCCGGCTCCACGACACCAAGGCCGGCAAGCAGGTGGTGCTGCCACAGATGCCCGAGGGCGACGTCACCTCGGTGTCCATCGCGCGCAGCGAGAAGCGCATGGCCTTCTACCACAATGGGGATCGCTCCCCGAGCAACCTCTACGTCTACGAGTTCGCCACGGGCAAGGCCACGCGCCTGACGAACACGCTGACCCCGCAGATCAACCCGGAGGATCTCATCGACGCCGAGGTGGTGCGCTTCAAGTCCTTTGACGGGATGGACATCCCCAACATCCTCTACAAGCCGCACCAGGCCACGGCGGACAACAAGGTGCCTGCCATCGTCTGGGTGCACGGCGGCCCCGGTGGGCAGACGCGCAAGGGCTACTCGGCGATCTTCCAGTACCTGGCCAACCACGGCTACGTGGTGCTGGGCATCAACAACCGCGGCAGCTCCGGCTACGGCAAGACGTTCTTCACCGCGGATGACCAGAAGCACGGCAAGGAGCCGCTGCAGGACTGCCTCGAGGCGAAGAAGTACCTGACCAGCCTGCCCTATGTGGACGGCAGCCGCATCGGCATCGCGGGTGGCAGCTACGGCGGCTACATGACGCTGGCGGCGCTGGCCTTCCACCCGGACGCCTTCAATGTGGGCGTGGACATCTTCGGCGTCTCCAACTGGCTGCGCACGCTCCAGAGCGTCCCGCCCTGGTGGGAGTCCTTCCGCGAGGCGCTCTACCAGGAGATCGGCGATCCGGTGAAGCACGAGCAGATGCTGAAGGACATCTCCCCCCTCTTCCACGCCGAGAAGATCAAGAAGCCGCTGCTCGTCATCCAGGGCGCCAATGATCCGCGAGTCATCCAGCCCGAGTCCGACGACATCGTCCAGGCGGTGAAGAAGAACAAGGTCCCCGTCGAGTACGTGATCTTCCCCGACGAGGGCCACGGCTTCACCAAGAAGAAGAACGAGGTGGAGGCCTACTCGCGGATGCTCAAGTTCCTGGATCAGCACCTGAAGAAGTCCGGCACCGCGCCGATGAACTAGGGGGCTTCTTCTCCCCCGCGACTCCACCCGGAATCGCGGGGGCCCCGGGGCTCGAGCGATGGGCGGCCCTGACTCAGGGGCCGTCGGGATCGTGCAGCCCGTGCTTCTTCAGCAGCTTGCGAAGATAGACCCGGTCGATGCCGGCCTCCCGCGAGGCGCGCGAGACGTTGCCCTCGCACCGCTCGAGGAGGCCCTTGAGGTAATCGCGCTCGAAGCCCTCGATGAGCCGCTCCTTGGCCTCCTTGAAGGGCAGCTCCGGCGTGGCAGCGGCGCTGGCGTTGGCAGCGGCCGGGCGCGGCTTGTCCGTGGGTGACGAGGGGGAGATGTCCGGCAGCCCCTCCTCCCCCATGTTCACCACGCGCTCCACCACGTTGCGCAGCTCACGCACGTTGCCAGGCCACGGGTACTGCGCCAGCAGCGCGCGCGTCTGATCCGACAGCGCGCTCGGCGGCCGCCCCATGCGCTCCAGCACCGTGTCCACCAGCAGTGGAATGTCATCCAGCCGCTCGCGCAACGGCGGCAGCGTCACCCGCAGTACCGCCAGCCGGTGGAACAGATCCTCGCGGAACTTCCCCGCCTTCACCGCCCCTTCCAGGTCCACGTGCGTGGCCGCCACCACGCGCACGTCCACGGTGCGGTAGTCATTGGCGCCCACCCGCTTCACCTGCCGCCGCTCCAGCACGCGCAGCAGCCGGGGTTGGATGTCCGGAGGCAGCTCCCCCACCTCATCCAGGAAGACCGTGCCGCCATCGGCCCGCTCGAACACCCCGGCCCGATCCGACTGGGCGCCGGTGAAGGCCCCCTTCACGTGCCCGAACAGCTCCGACTCAATCAGCGTGGGCGCAATGCCCGCCAGGTCCACGATGATGAAGGGCCCATCGTGGCGCTTGCTCGTCGCGTGGATGCCTTCGGCACACCCCTCCTTGCCCGTGCCCGTCTCGCCCTGGATGAGCACGTCCGCGTCTCCGGCTCCCAGACGCTCCAGCACCGTGAACACCTCGCGCATCTTCCGGCTGGCCCCTACCAGGGAGCCAAAGCGGGTGCGTGCGGAGGGAGGAATGACGCGCTCGCGCGAGTCCTCCGGGAGGATCTTCAGCTCGGTGGTGCCCAGCTTGAGGACCGCGCCGGGACGGACCTCCAGCTCCGTGAAGCGCATGCCCTCGCAGAACGAGCCATTGCGCGAGCCCATGTCCCGGGCCAGCACGCCGCTCTCCTTCACCTCCAGGGTGAGGTGCTGCCGGGACACGGCACGATCCTTCAGGACGTAGTCACACGCCGGGGCCGTACCGAGCACATAGGTCCCAGCCACGAGCGCATGGCTCTTTCCCGCATCTGGCCCCGACAGGAACACGAGCTTGATCCGTACCGTGCCCTTTCGCTCGACCGGCATGCTGGCAGTCTCGAACTGCCCTGAGTCCTGCTCGTCATCATCTTCGTGGGGCGCCACGGGCGGAGACCATAGCACTCTCCTACCAGGCAAGCGGCGGAACCTGCATCGCAGCCCGGAAGGCCGTCCCTGCCTGCCCGCCCGCTTAGCGCTCTGCGTGCCAGCCCCTGGCGTCTGGAGTCACTCTCCGTCCGGGTGTACGGTCGGCCTCCAATCGGATTCCACCCAGCCACGGGATCGCATGACGGAGCCCACCCCTCCCGCCCCGGGAGCGAAGCGCGATGATGATCTGGAGGAGTTCGACCTCCCGTTCTTCGAGCTCGTCGCCCTTCGGCTGCAGGTGCTGGTCTTCGCCCTCCTCACGCGCATCACCGACCTGCTCCTGCTGCTCTGGCACCCCCGGCTGCTGCCATCCTATCTGGGCATCTGGTGGGCGGAGATCCGCCATACCCCCTACCGCGCGCGGCGCACCTTCGAGGTGGTCCGAGCGCTGAAGACCACCGGCCAGCGCTTCCGGGAGCTCATCTATGGAGAGACGCCGCTGATGTCGGCGCTCTACCTCTTCAAGCGGGCGGGGCTCGGGCGAGGCAGCCGGCTGGTGGATCTGGGCGCGGGGCGAGGCAGGGTGCTCATCGCCGCGAGCTGGCTGGGGGCCGAGGCCCGAGGAATCGAGCTCATCGCCGACCACGTGACGCGCGTGGCACCGCGGCTCCAGGCGGTGGGCATCACGCTCACCGTGGGAGACATGACGCGCGAGGAGCTGGGAGACGCGACCCACCTCTTCACCAACTGGCTGGCGCTCACCCCGGAGACGAAGGCCCGGCTCATCGAGCGGTTCCGCACCTGCCGACCTGGAACGCGCATCCTCACGGTGACGCGGCCCATCGAGGCGGAAGACTTCGTCCGCCTCTCCCGGCACTGGGTGCTCTTCACCTGGGGAGTCGAGGTGGTGTGGATCCACGAGTACCGCCCCAAGGCTCCGCCGCTCCCCTCCCCTGAGGGAGGCACCGCTCACCCTGCCGCTGGAGCCTGACTGGACACCGTCGGCGCCACGGGCCCTCCGAGACGTCTCCTCAGCTCGTTGAGCAGCAGGGAGGACTCAATGGGGCGCAGGCGGCAACCCACGTACTTGTCCGGACGAATCAGGTAGGCGCAAGGCGCCCCTGCGCCGAAGCGCTGGTGTGCGTGCCCTTGTACATCTACCAGCACGCCGGCCCCTGCCCGCTGGGCCTCCGGGGTCACCACCCATGCGCGCAGCCACCCGGCATAGCTGGACTCCAGGGTGCGAGCCAGGCGGAGGAGCTCCTCGAACGGCGCGGGCACATCCAGCCCCTGGAAGAGCAGGAGCACGTGTGAGGGCCCTCGCAAGGCCTCATACAGCCGGGTGATACCCTCCCCGGCGATCGGAACCTCCGGCACCCGCTCACCGGGCGCTGGCCCCTGTGCAAGAGGGGCACTCGGTCCCTCCGCCCCACGAACCGTCTCGGTGGACAGCGGGCTGTGGCGATAGCGCAGGTAGAGCTGGGAGATGAACCGCACCACCCGGCGCTGGAGCCCTGGACGCGAGAGGATGGGAGCCAGGAGCGGGGCCAGGTGCTTGCGCGCGAACCGAGCCACAGGTCCCTTGGCCGCCGCGAACCCGAACATCCGGTCCGTCCCCTCCAGCAGCTTGCGGCCCACGGGCTCTCGCTCGGTGCCGTAGGTGTCCACGAGCGACTCGCTTGCCCTCCCCTGGAGCACCAGCGCCAGCTTCCAGGCGAGGTTGTAGGCATCCTGGATGCCCGTGTTCATGCCCTGTCCACCGGCCGGGCTGTGGATGTGGGCCGCGTCTCCCGCCAGCAGCACTCGCCCCTCCCGGTAGCGAGGCACGCCGCGGCGATGCAGCCGGTAGCCGCTCGTCCAGCGCGGCTCGCTCAGCCGGGTCGGGACAGGCGCCATGCGGGACACCACCTCGTGGAACTGCTCGAGCGTCGGGGTAGGCGTGTCACCCGGGGGAGCCATGTCTCGAGGGATGATGGTGACGAGGCGGAAGCGGGACTCGCCCGGCATGGGGAAGGCCGCCATCACGCCCCGCTCCGAGGGCATGAGGTAGATCTCGCCCGGCTTCAGGGACCAGTCCACGTGAACGTCCCCCAGCATGCAGACGTCCTCGTACGTCTCGCCCTCGAAGGGGATGCCGGCTGCCTTGCGCACCTGGCTGCGCGCGCCATCGCAGCCCACGAGCCACCGCGCACGCACCGTCTTCTGCCTCCCGTCCTTGTGACGAAGCGTGGCCTCCACCGCCCCCTCTACCGCGCGGTGCCCCTCCAGCTCCACGCCCCACTCCACCTTGCAACCCCGCGCCGTGAGCTGCTCCGTGAGCAGCGCCTCGGTGGCGTCCTGCGGAAGAACGAGGATGAACGGGTAGTGAGACTCGAGCCCGGCAAAGCCTCCGAGGCTCAGGTGCGCCTGACGCCCGTTTCGAGCCACCATGTTGGCTCCCTCCACGCGCTGGCCCCGAGACAGCGCCGCCGCGGCAAATCCCAGATCGTCGAACACCTCGAGCGTGCGGGCCTGCACCGCCAGCGCCCGCGACAGCGGCGAGGGGCCGTCCAGTCGATCCACCAGGCGGACTTGGATGCCATAGCGCTCCAGGCACACCGCCAGCGTCAGGCCCGTGGGCCCTGCGCCCGCGATGAGCACCTCCACGTCGTCCATGGTCGCTCCTCCTCACAAGGCCAGCCCGGCTGGCCACACCCAGTCTCTCAGGAAAGCCCCCTGGGCAAGTGAGCAATCAAGGGCCGTGCCGGGTGCCCGTCGTCGGGAAGCCTTCGAGGTGCCATCTACGACTCAATCATGGAGATCGGCACGAGGCGCATGCTGGGGGAGATCCTCCTGGAGCGGGGAGTGGTCAGCCGCGCCCAGCTCCGCCTGGGACTGGTGCACCACCACGAGGCCCGGGTCCCCCTCGGCCGGGCGCTCGTCCGAGAGCGGATCTGCACGGAGTCCGACGTGCTGCAGGCGCTCTCCGATCAGCTTGGCATCGACGCGGTGGACCTGGAGCGTGCGCCGCTGGACCGCAAGCTCTCCCGGCTCATCCCCCTCCGAATCGCGCGGCAGTACCGCACCGTCCCGCTCCGCCTGGAGCTGCGGGACAAGGAAGTCCTCCACGTCGCCCTGCCCGCCCCAGCCTCAATCGAGGCGCTGGATGCGGTGCGTGCCGTCTCGGGCAAGCCTCGGGTCGAGCCGCACCTCGCCTCGGACGCGGCCCTGGCTCGCGCGCTCGCGGAGCTGTACGGCATCCGGGAGTCATCCCAGGAGCCCGAGCCCGAGTCCGAGCCCGATCCGGATGCCCCCGTCCTGCTCTACGGCTGGGCCCCTGTCACGGCCGTCCTCATCACCCGGATCCTCACCCGTCACGGCTACTCGGCCAAGGTGGCCACGGCGCTGGAGGTGCTCCACACGAGCCCCTCGGATCTGGTGCTCGCGCCCGTGCAGGCGATGGAGGGGCTGCTCATGGGAGAGCTCCAGATCGGCGGTGCGCTGATCGTCCACAGCACCTCGGAGGACGAGGGCTTCGAGCGAGCCCACCAGCTCGGCGCGAAGGGCTTCCTCGTCAACCCGATGGACGAGGAGCTGCTGCTACGCGCGATCCGCCGCCTGCGGCTGCCCCCCTCCGACGGCCGGCGGAACTCCCGGGGCCTCGCGGACGGAGAGCACAAGGGCACGCAGGGGTGAGACGAGCTGCGCCAGGTACCCACGCGGGAACGGCGTGGTGAGCCCAAGCGCCCACCGCTCCTCTCCCTCCGGCCGGTGGTACGTGCCGAACAGCCAGTCCATATAAGGAGCGAGGTTGGCGAAGTTGTGCCGTGTCTGCTCGACACGGGCGTGGTGCCAGTGGTGCAGCTCTGGCGCACCAAGGAGGAACCCCAGCGGGCCCAGCGGGAGGCGGACGTTGGAGTGGATGAAGGCGCCCCACATGCCACGGAAGGCCACCACCATGGCCAGCGGCGCCAGAGGGATGCCCAGGACGAAGGCGGGAAGGTTGCACACGAGTTGAGTGGTGAGCCCATCCAGCGGGTGCTCCCGGTGCGCCGCCAGCCAGTCCAGGTGCTCCGCCGAGTGGTGCACGGCGTGGAAGCGCCAGAGCCACTCCACCTGGTGACACAGGCGGTGCCACCAGTACACGCACAGATCGCAGAGCACCACCGCCTCCACGACTTGGAGCCACACGGGCTGGAGGCTCACCGCGGCGCGCAGCTCCGCCAGGACGCTGGGGCGCAGGAGATCCTGGAGGCCCGTGAGCGAGAGCACGACGAGCGGCCCCCACGCCAGGTATTGGCCGAGGAAGAAAGCGAGATCCACGCCCCAGGCTGGACGACGGAGGCGCTGCCCGGCGCGCGCGGGGAACGAGCGCTCCAGCGGCCAGAATGCCAGGGCCAGCAGCCCGAAAGAGAGCGCCGTCCCCATGAGCAGCTGGCGCATCACCGGCCCTGCTGCTCTGGAAGCCCCTGTGCTCCAGCGGGCGCTGCGCCCCCCTGCTCCCCTGGCGCGGTGGCGGCACCGGTCCCCGCGTC
Source organism: Hyalangium sp. (assembly GCF_035629615.1). Lineage (GTDB taxonomy): Bacteria > Myxococcota > Myxococcia > Myxococcales > Myxococcaceae > Hyalangium. Next base: position 22,139 of record NZ_DASPHO010000761.1, read on the forward strand.
GGCCGCAGGTCCCGTCCCCGCATCGGGAGAGGCCGCTGTCGTCGCGGCGACTGGAGGCACGGGAGCCGCGAGCGGGCGCCCTTCGAGCTCCTTGCCCGCAAGCGCCTCCGCCGAAGCACCGAACACGTGCCCGATCTTCGTTCCGGGCATGAAGGCCGTTCCCGCCACCAGCACGACGAAGGCGAGGATGCACACCCCGCCGATGACCGAGAACATCCTGAGGATGCCCATTCCCACGTTCCTGCTCATGTCGCGCTGACTCCTTGGATGCTCAGTCTTGCACGCTCCGCCCCTCGGCCATCAAGCCCCCCGTCCGGGCGAGCGCATGGCTTGCCCGAGTCTGGTTGCGTGCGGACCGTTGGCTCGAACCCTGAGACCAGAAAGGAGCCCGCCCTCATGGACGCGCTCGCAATGCTGAAGCAGCAGCACCGGGAAGTGGATGAGCTCTTCGACCGCATCCAGCAGGCTGAGGCCGATGAGAAGATCACCCTCCTGGGCCAGATCTCGGAGAAGCTCACCATCCACGCGACGATCGAGGAGCGGCACTTCTATCCCTTCTGCATGCGGATGGGCATCCAGGACATGGTGGACCAGTCGATGCAGGATCACGCCGACGTCAAGCAGCTCATCGCGGAGATCCTCCAGATGAAGCGCAGCGATCCGCGCCTCGAGCAGGAGGTGCACCAACTCATGATGTCGGTGCAGGCCCACGTGAAGGAGGAGGAGGACACGCTCTTCCCGCGCCTGATGAGCGTGGCGGAGGAGGAGGACCTTCGGACCGTGGGCGTGGAGATGCAGCGCAGCATGGAAGAGCTGTCCCAGCAGGAGCTGCTCAAGCTGGCCGAGCACGAGGGCAGCACGCTGGCGCCCTAGCAGGCGGCGCGGAGCACGAGGGTCCTCGAGGAGACACGGGAGAGGGCCCTCGCCAGTCCGCTCGCTCCTGCTTCTCAAGCGCACACCCGTGCTCCACCTTTCCCGCGGGAATCATCCGCCGCCCGCAGGAGCGTCCATATGAAGCACCCCGCCTCACCGCGTGTCGTCGCCCTCGTCGGTCCGCAGGGTTCGGGAAAGACGACCCTGCTGGAGTCCTTGCTGCGCGTCACCGGAGCAGGCTCCCTGCGAGCCCCTGGGGGAAGCGGGACGGCCAGCGGGCGCACGATGACGGCGGAGCTGGCAGCGGTCACCACCGACTTCCTGGGCGAGCGCTGGACGTTCATTGACTGCCCGGGTGCTCCCGAGTTCTCCCTCGAGGCGCGGCACGCGTTGATGGTCTGCGACGCGGCGCTGGTGGTGTGTGACACCGGCCCAGAGCGCGGGGCAGCCCTGTCACCGCTGTTCCACTTTCTCGACACGCAGCACATCCCCCACCTGCTCTTCCTCAACGCGCTGGACGAGAGCGGCGCCTCGGTGCGAGGGCTCCTCGAGTCGCTGCAGAACGTCTCCGCGCGCCCGCTGGTCCTGCGTGAGATCCCCCTGCGCGAGGGAGAGCGGATGGTGGGCGTGGTGGATCTCGTGAGCGAGCGGGCCTGGGGCATGACCGGCGAGCGAGAGGCAGCGCTCATCCCCCTGCCCGAGACGGATCGACCCTTGGAGGAGGCGGCACGCCGCCAGATGCTCGAGCGGCTGGCGGACCAGGATGACGCGCTGCTGGAGCAGCTCATCGAGGACGTAGTGCCTCCGCCAGGGGTGCTCTATGAGCAGATGGCGCGGGCGCTGCGTGAGGATCGGCTGGTGCCCGTCTTCATCGGCTCGGCCGAGCGAGGCCTGGGGCTCTTGAGGCTCCTGAAGGGGCTGCGGCACGAGGTGCCCGGCGTCGAGGAGACGCGCACGCGCCTGGGGATCTCTGCTGGCGGCGGTCCAATGGTCCAGTCCTTCAAGACGTGGTACGTGCCGCACGTGGGGAAGCAATCGCTGGCCCGCATCTGGCGGGGCACGGTGGCGGATGGGAGCACGCTCGGCGGAGGACGCGTGAGTGGGGTGCTCCAGCCCCATGGGGCGCGTCAGACGCCGGTCTCCGCCGCAGCCGAGGGAGAGGTGGCGATCCTCGGCAGGGTGGACGCGGCACGCACGGGAGATCGCGTGGAGATGGGCGGCGTGCGCCGCACCATGGGCTGGCCCGTGGCGCCACCTCCCGTGCACCAGGTCGCGATCTCCGCGCAGAAGCGCACGGATGACGTGAAGCTGCCGGGCGCGCTGGCCCGGCTGGTGGAGGAGGATCCCTCCCTGGCCGTGGACCAGGATCCGGACACCCAGCAGCTGCTGCTCGGGGGCCAAGGCGAGCTGCACCTCCGAGAGGCCCTCGAGCGGCTGGGCTCACACCTGCGTGTGCCCGTGGGGGTGCACCCCGTCCCCATCCCCTACCGGGAGACCGTCCGGCGGCACGGCACGCACCACACCCGCTTCAAGCGGCAGTCGGGCGGACATGGCCAGTTTGGAGACGTGGTGGTGGAGGTGCGGCCGCTGCCTCGCGGGCAGGGCTTCTCCTTCACCTCGGCCGTGGTGGGCGGCGCGGTGCCCCGGCAGTACATCCCCTCGGTGGAGGAGGGAGTGCTCGAGGGCCTGCGCCGAGGACCGCTGGGCTTCGCGGTGGTGGACGTGGCGGTCACCCTGACGGGGGGAACCTTCCACTCAGTGGACAGCTCCGATCAGGCCTTCCGCACGGCCGCGCGCCTGGCCATGGTGGAGGTGCTGCCCAAGCTGGAGCCGGTGCTCCTGGAGCCCATCCTCCACCTGGAGCTCCACGTGCCACGCGAGGCGAGGCCCCGCGCCCAGCGGCTGATCACCGGGCGACGGGGTCAGCTGCTGAGCTTCGATGCGAACCTGGACCTCCCAGGCTGGGAGATCGTCACGGCCTACCTGCCTCATGCGGAGCTGAAGGGCCTCATCGTGGAGCTGCGCTCGGCGTCCGCCGGCCTGGGCACCTTCGTGGCCCGGCACGATCACTACTCCGAGCTGATGGGCCGGCAGGCCGAGCGCGTAGTGAGCCACCAGCCCATGGCCGAGCGGTGACACTTCAAGCTACGGGCGAGTCCTCGTGCGGGGCGCCCTCTTCCGCGTGGTGCCGCTCGTGGGATCCGTGGGGTCGAGCCGCGTGCGGGGGTTGGCACGGCCCGCGCCACACGGCGCTCGTGGCCCAGCTCGCTCAGCACGTCATCGACGTTGACAGGCCGAGCCGGCGGGCCGCCTGGGTCACGCTGCCTTCCTGGAGGAGTGCATCCAAGGTCGCGAGCAAGCTGAGATCCGAGGGTTCCATGCCCAGGCACTAGAGCACAGCGTCTGGAGGATGACCTGATGGAACTCGGATGGTAGGGTGCGCCGCCGTGCCGCGCATCACATTCACCTCCAGCATCCAGCGTCATGTGTCGTGTCCCACTGAGACGGTGACCGGGACCACTGTTCGAGAGGCCCTCGAGCAGTACTTCGCCCGCCACCCTCAGGCACGCGGCTATGTGCTGGATGAACAGGGTGCCATGCGCCAGCACGTCGTTGTCTTCGTCAACGGCAGCCAGATCCGCGACCGCGCGGCCCAACGGGATCCCATCAACGAATCCGCCGAGCTCTACGTCATGCAGGCTCTCTCAGGGGGATGACCATGTCCGATCGCATCTTCGCCGCCACCCGCAAGGGGCTCTTCGAAGTCCGCCGCACCCAGGGCCGCTGGCGCATCGCCAACACCTCCTTCCTCGGGGACTCGGTCTCGCTGGTCTCCCGGCCTGCCGCGAATGGCACCGTCTACGCCGCGCTGGGCCTGGGCCACTTTGGCGTGAAGCTGCGCGCCTCCTCGGATGGAGGGCAGCGCTGGAATGAGCTGGCCGCCCCCGCCTTCCCGAAGCAGCCGGACGGCGTCGTGGACACCCTCCCCGATGGCAAGCCGTGGCCCTGGCGCGTCGAGCAGATCTGGGCGCTGGAGGGGGTGGGTGACACGCTCTGGTGCGGGACGATCGGCGGTGGCCTCTTCCGCTCGGACGATGGCGGCCGCTCCTGGGAGCTGGTGCGCAGCCTCTGGGAACACCCGATGCGCAAGCAGTGGTTCGGTGGCGGCACCGAGATGCCGGGCATCCACTCCATCTGCCCCCACCCGAAGAACGCGAAGGAGCTCCTCATCGGCGTCTCGTGCGGCGGCGTCTGGCGCACCCTGGACGGAGGCGCGAGCTGGGAAGTCACCAGCCACGGCATGTTCGCCGAGTACATGCCTCCCGAGCGGCGCGAGGATCCCGTCATCCAGGATCCGCACATGGTCTCGCGCTGCGCCGCGCACCCCGACCGCCTCTGGTCTCAGCACCACAACGGTGTCTTCCGCTCCGATAACGGGGGGACCCAGTGGGAGACGATCCCCGAGAGCGCTCCGAGCGTCTTCGGGTTCGCCATCGCCGCCCACCCCACGAACCCGGACATCGCCTGGCGCGTCCCCGCCATCAAGGACGAGGTGCGCGTCCCCGTCCAGGCCCACGTCGTCGTCTCTCGCACGCGAGACGCTGGAAAGAGCTGGGAGGTGCTGCGCGAGGGGCTGCCCCAGGAGCACGCCTACGATCTCACGTTCCGCCACGCACTCGACGTGGACGCCTCGGGAGAGCGGGTCGCGTTCGGCAGCACCACGGGCTCGCTCTGGGTCTCCGAGAACAGCGGAGACTCCTGGGCGCACGTGTCCGCGCACCTGCCTCCCGTCTACGCCGTCCGCTTCGCCTGAGCCATGAAGTGGCGTGGCAGCGGCCAGGGAGCTCTCCCCGGCCGCTCGTCCTTCCAGGGCTCGCGAGCCCTCTCAGTGATGTCCCCCACCCCCGTGCGCTTCGGCCGGCGCCACGACCTCGACGATCTCGGCCATGCCCAGATCCCCGTGCTCGACGATGTGGCAGTGCATCATGAACTGCCCGATGTAGCGCGAGTAGCGCGTGCGAACCTTGAAGGTCTCTCCGCTGCGCACCATCAGCGTGTCCTTCCAGAGGATCTTCCCGTCCGCCGTCTTCACCTGGAACGGGTTCACGTGGATGTGGAACGGGTGATTGAAGTTCTGGGACGTCACCGTCCACTCCTCCACAGCGCCCAGCGTCAGCTTGCGCACGTTATGGGTATTGAATTCCTGGCCGTTGATCAAGAACCGCGGCGGCGTCACCGAGGTGTCGATGCTGAAGACGGCCGTCTGCTCGCCGGTGATCTCCGAGTCCTCAATGGTCCGGAGCGGCACGAGCGGCGCGAGCTCCTTCGGCTCCGGCAGGCGCATCCTCACTGGCCGGCCTCTCACCTCGATGCGAGCCAGGGTGTGCCCCGGCGCCGGAGCCGGGACCGCCTCGTCCACGAGGAAGTACGTGCCCGGCGCGAGAGGGCGCCCATCCTCCTGCGTCGCGCGGACCATCACGTCCGCGCGGTAGCCGGGATGCATCTCGGTCTCGGTCACCTTGTCGACCCGCCCGGTGGTGATGCCGTCATGCGCGATCTGGAACTGTGACAAGGGGGTCTCCTGACTCCCCTCGCGACGGACCAGCCGGAGCTTGAGCATCTCGCGGATGCCCCCGTGAATGAACCGCCAGCGCTGCACCTCGCCGGGAGACATCTCGTAGGTCGGCTCGACGACGCCGTTGAGCGTGAAGCGCCGCCCCAGGCTCTGCCAGACGTTGACCTTGAACAGCTCGTAGCTCTCCACCATGAGGGCCTGGCGCCCAGGCATCGTGGGATCGTCCGCCAGGACATAGGGGATCTGCTGGAAGAGGATGATCCGCTCCTTCGCGGCGCGGATGGAGGGCACCCGGTCAATATCCCCCCGGATGATCAGGGGGCCGGCCATGCCGCTGGCAAGCTGGAGGGTCGCGGAGCCGTGCTTGTGGGCGTGGTACCAGTAGGTGCCGGCGGAGTGATCGTGGGGAATCTTCACCTCGAACTGGAACTCCCGGCCCGGCGGGATGGCGAGCATCACGTTGTCCGCGTTCCCCGTGGGCGACACGTGCAGGCCGTGGAGGTGGAGGTTCGTGGTGTTGAAGCCGTGAGGCTCGGTGACGGTGTGCTCGTGGCCCGGGACTGGCTCGGGGGGGAGGCGGTTGTGCAGGGTGATGTTGAGCGTGTCCCCGGCAGAGGCCTCGATCAGCGGGCCATGCAGCTTGCCGTTGTAGGAGCGCAGCTTGACCTCGTCCCACTCCTTGCACTTCCCGTCCTGCAGGACCCGGCAGATCCGGTGGGTGGCGTAGGCGAGCTCCAGGTGAACGAAGAGATCCCGCGGGGCGTGGTGGGTCTTGCCCCCCTGGTGCGGGTGCTCGTGAGGTTGGTCATGCTCCAGGAACTGCTGATGCGGCTCGACGGCGCCCGCCTGGGGCGATGCTTGAAAGGCCATGATCTCTGCTCCTGAGCTTGGGCTGACCGCAGTGGCCAGCCTCCCTCAGGAGCAGAGTCGGCCCCTGGCGCATGTGACACCCCCAGCCCGTGGCGCGCCCCGCCCGGCCACTCTCCTGACAGGCGTCACCCTCGGTTCCAGGCGCGCCCCTGGCCCTCGAGCAACTGGCGAGCTGCTGCAGGCCCCCACGTCCCCGCCGCGTAGTTGGGCTCGGCCTTGGTCTCGCTCCAGGCCTCCAGCACGGGCATGACCAGCTCCCAGCTCCGCTCCACCATGTCCCGGCGCGTGTAGAGCGTGGAGATGCCCAGCAGGCCCTCCAGCAGCAGCGGCTCGTAGGCCTCCGGCAGCCGCTCATCGAAGGCCTGGGCGTACAGGAAGCTGAGGTCCACCTCGCGCATGCCGAGGCCCCGCCCGGGCACCTTGGTGTTGATGCGCAGCACGAGCCCCTCCTTGGGCTGGATGCGAAGCACCAGCTGGTTGGCGCCGGTCTGCTCCTGTCCCTCCAGGCCCGGGAAGCGGAACAGCCCTGGCTTGAACTGCACGGCCACCTCCGTCACCCGCTCCTCCAGGCGCTTGCCCGAGCGCACGTAGAAGGGCACCCCCGCCCACCGCAGGCTGTCGAAGCGCATCGTCAGCAGGGCATAGGTCTCCACCCCGGAATCGACGGCCACGCCCGGCTCCTGCCGGTAGCCGGGCACAGGAGCGCCGCTCACCTGGCCTGCGCCGTACTGGCCGCGAATGCACTCGGTGCGGATGCGCTCGGGAGAGAAGGCGCGCGCCGTCTGCAAGAGCTCCACCTTGGCGCTGCGCACGGACTCAGGGGACAGGTCCTCGGGCGGCTCCATGGCCAGCAGCGAGAGCACCTGGAAGACATGCCCCTGGATCATGTCCCGCACCACACCCGACTGCTCGTAATAGCCGCCACGGCCCTCCACCCCCAGCGTCTCCGCGTTCGTGATCTGCACGTGGTCAATGTGCTGGCGGTTCCACAGGGGCTCGAAGAGCCTGTTGGCAAACCTCAGGACGAGCAGGTTCTGGACCATCTCCTTCCCCAGGTAGTGGTCCATGCGGAAGATGCTCGGCTCGTCGAAGTAGCGGTGGAGCCGCGCATTGAGCGCCCTCGCGCTGGCGAGATCGGTGCCAAAGGGCTTCTCGACGATGATGCGCGCCCAGGCACCGGCCCGGGCTCGGGACAGTCCCGAGGCGCCCAGGTGGTCCACCACCGGTCCGAAGAGGGACGGAGCCACCGAGAGATAGAAGAGGCGGTTGCCTCGGGTGCCATGCTCCCGCTCCACCTGGCCCAGACGCTCGGCCAGGCGCGAGTAGTCCTCTGTCCGTGAGAGATCCATCGTCACGTGCTCGAGCTTCCGGGCGAAGACCTGCCACGCGATCCCATCCAGCGCTCCCATGGCCTGCTCCAGGCTCTCGCGGACGCTGGCGCGAAAGGCCTCGCGGTCCATCGCCGCGAGCGAGGCGCCCACGAGGGCAAAACCCTCGGGCAGCAGGCCTCGCTCGAAGAGACGGAAGAGCGCCGGCAGCAGCTTGCGCCGTGCGAGATCCCCCGAGGCGCCAAAGAGGACGAAGACGCAGGGCTCGGGGATGGCCTCGGCCGTCGCTCCGTTCGAAACCCTCTCTTCCCAGCTCGCAGTTGCCGTCCGTGTCATGACTCCACCCTTGAGGTTGTTTTCCCGGGGTGGAGCCAGGATCGGGAATTTGTGACGCGCCCCCGGCAAGCGCTCTGCCTTCGGTGAATGGCCGATCACAAAGATTTCCGGCCCCATCAGACATACCGAGTACGCCATGACGCTCGCCGCGACTCGCGGGCGTCCTGCGGCTCCAACCCTCCACCGGAGCTTCGACCATGACTGTGATGAATGAGCTGCGCGACACCCGGACCCAGGCCCAGCGGCTGGTGCTCGCACAGATGATGGAGATGATCGAGATCGCGCGGGCGTCGGCCATCCGGGCCCGCCACGAGCCCTTCCGCAAGAAGGAGCCGCTGCCGCTCTTCAAGCCCCAGAGCGTCGAAGAGCGCACCGCCTATATCCGCTCAGAGCTCGGGAAGCTCTCCGCCCAGTATGGCGAGCTGTCCGAGTTCGCCCAGGCCATGGGCGCGGTGCTGCAGCACGTGGACACCTTCAGCGCGGCGGAGCTCGAAGAGGAGCTGCAGGACCTGCGGCGCCAGTGGCTCGACGACGTGGCGGAGGACACCGGCGATGAGCGCGAGCTGGAGGTGGACGCCTCCGTGCGAGTGGACGCGGCGAGCGTCCTCATCGATACGATCCGGCGCGAGCGCCGCATGCCCACGCACCGGGAGCGGCGAACGATCCACGAGGCCTACGAGGCGCTGGCACAGGGGGCCCGGCTGACCCTGCCGTACAAGCCGATGCCGCTGCCTGGGAAGGGCACGACGCAGACGTACATGTCCGTCACCGACCCGGGCGAGGGGCATGTGCTGGGCACGAGCACGGACGAGGACTACATGCGCGGCGTGATCGTCCACGTGGAGCACCTGGAGCGTGGGCACGAGGATCGCAGCTCAGTGGAGTCCTACCGGATCCCGTCGGTGCTCAACGTGGCCAAGGTGCGCATGCACGTGGGGCCGCGGGCTCCGGTCACCAGCTTCATTGGCCGGCCCCTCTTCGACAGCGGGCGGTTCCACCTGGATCTGTGGAAGGTGGTGCACACCATGGCGGCGGCGGCCAGCGCCATGTTTCAGCAGGGGGTGGCAGAGTGCAAGTTCGCCATGGAGCGCATGACGGCCTCGCAGATCATCGAGTTCATGCGCAGCCTGCGCAGCAACGTGCTGCGCAACCCACGGACCCAGTACCTGTCTGCAGCCTTCAACCTCAACACGCCGATCCTGGATGATCGGGGCGGCGTGGAGCGCCGGGTGACGGAGCGGCGGGAGATCGGCCTGCTCGGCATCGAGCTGGTGAAGGAAGGCGGCTTCGACAAGGTGACGTGGGACGGCTCGGCGGACACCTACCCCAGCATCCCGGTCATGGAGCAGATCTCCCACGCCACGGCGGTGGAGTTGGTGCACCGCGCGCACGAGCGGGGGCTGCTGACGTACTTCTCGGCGGGCTTCCGGCTGCCGCAGATCGCCGCGGCCGTGCACGTGGGAGTGGACGGGGTGGGCATCGGCGGCGCGCAGATCCTCCGCTATATGGACTCGGACACGGGCTACCACGGCCCGTTCCAGCCCGAGAACATCCCCGCCATCCTCGCGGCGCGGGACGAGGCGGCCCAGAGCCCGCTGGGACGCGCGGCGGCACTCCTGGCCCGGCTGGACTGGGCCTCCTCGCAGGGCCACCTCACCGACGCCCAGGAGAAGATGCGCGAAGAGCTCTTCGAGGCGCTCTGCCGCAAGGAAGTCGAAGGGCTGATCGGAGCCACGCCCATGCAGTCCGCAGCCTGAGGTTCCAGGGGAGTGGGCTTGCCCCGGTTTAGTGGACACTAGGGTTATGCTGCCAACTTAACAGGTAGGGCGGCTCGCTCATACTCCAAAGGGCTCAAGTAGCCCAGGCTCGAGTGCCGGCGACGACGGTTGTAGAAGACCTCGATGTACTCGAAGATCGCCAAGCGGGCTTGGTGCCGCGAGGCGAACTGCGTCAGGTACA
>NZ_DASPHO010000762.1:0-11891 GCF_035629615.1 Hyalangium sp.
AGCGCCTGTACCTCCACCAGCAGCGGCCGGGTGCCGTTGAGCGTGGACGTCACCACGCTCCCGGACTTCCCCACCGGCCGCTCCGCCAGGAAGAGCGCGGACGGATCCGCCACCTCCACCAGCCCCAGCCCCTTCATCTCGAAGACGCCGATCTCGTTCGTGGAGCCGAAGCGGTTCTTGTGTGCACGGAGGATCCGGAACGGGTGTCCGCGCTCGCCCTCGAAGTACAGGACGGTGTCCACCATGTGCTCCAGCACACGCGGGCCGGCGATCGAGCCCTCCTTCGTCACATGGCCCACGATGAAGGTAGGCACCCCCGAGCGCTTGGCGTAGGCCATCAGCCGCCCGGCCACCTCGCGCACCTGGGTGATGCTACCCGGCGCGTTGCCCAGCTCCGGCAGGTACATCGTCTGGATCGAGTCCACCACCAGCGCCGTGGGCTTGAGCGCCTCCGCCGCGCCGAGCACCCGATCCGCATCCGTCTCCGCGAAGAGGTGGAGGGCCTGGCCCTCCACACGCAGCCGCTCGGCGCGCATCTTCGTCTGTCGCAGGCTCTCCTCGCCGGACACGTAGAGCACCGGCCCGTGGCGCGACAGCCGATCCAGCGCCGCCAGCAGCAGCGTGGACTTGCCAATGCCCGGATCCCCTCCGAGGAGCACCAGCGATCCTTCCACCACGCCGCCGCCCAGCACCCGGTCGAACTCGGCGATGCCCGTGCGCCGCCGTGCCTCCACCTCGCCGCTTACGTCCTTGAGCAGCACCGGCTTGGAGGCCCCCCCCGAGGCGCCCCAGGCCGGGCGCTTCTCGTCCGCCTTCGCCTCCGTCTCCTCCACCAGCGAGCTCCAGGCGCCGCAGTCCGGGCACTTCCCGAGCCACTTCGCGGTCTGGTACCCGCACGCCTGGCAGGTGTAGTGCGTCTTTGCCTTCGCCATAGGTAGGGTTCTCTAGCCCGTCCCCCTGACGTTTCCCCCTCTTTTCGAGAGGCCCCGAGCCCCCCAGAGCAGGCAGCCGTCTGGAGAGCGAGCGGACAGGGGAGCGCCCGCGGTGCAAGGGCTCGCTGTCAAGTTGTCCCCCGCGCGCCTGCACCCCACTTTTGGTCCCAACAGCGCCGCACGCCGCGGTGCTCTCCATTCAAGGAGGCAGTCAATGAGTATCATCGCGTTCTTGGTGATCGGTTTGCTGGCGGGCCTGATTGCTCGCGCGCTCCTGCCGGGCAATCAGTCCATGGGGCTCATCGCCACCACGCTGCTCGGCATCGCCGGTTCTTTCGTGGGTGGCTTCATCGGCACGTTCTTCAACAGCGACGGCCGCAGGTGGGATCTCCACCCGTCGGGGCTCATCTTCTCGGTGATCGGCGCAATGCTGGTGCTCTTGCTCGTCAGCATGGCCGGCCGCAACAGGCGCGTCCGGGTCTGACGGAACGACTGCTGGGAGGGGTGATGGGACCGGTGCTCCGGAAGCGCGGGGCGCCGGTCCTGTCGTGTACGTTGTGGGGCCACTCCTTTCCCAGGAGGGAGCCATGATGCGCACGAGAGTCTCCTCACAGAGGCTGATGGCGTCCAGCCTCAGCCTCCTCCTTGTCTCCTGCAGTGCTACCCGGCCCGCGGTCATTGAGCCGTCTGGACCGCAGGATCTGGCCAGGTACGTGCTCATCATCCAGGAACTCCCGGATGGACTCTCCTCGTGCTCGGCTCCTGCTTGATTCTCTTCAGAGGCCTTCAAACCTGATTTTTGTTAGGAGCTCTAACCCGGATCGATCACCAGGGGAGGGATCACCGCGTAGCAACCCACCGATAACTGGAGAGTTCTCAAGGCTTTCCACCCATCGAAGGGATCTACGCGGTGAAAACAGAGTGTAACCCGAAGCAGATCGAGTTCGACGGCGTCGGTAGGCGGAAACTTGTTGCGGCGTTCGACGGCGAGCACATCTCGTCGGATGGTGGGCTGGCGCTGCTCCACCGAACGGACCAGCGGTTCGGCCTCATGCGGAAGTTCGCCGCGTGCTTCGGGGCCGTGGAGGCTTGAGCGGATTAGTGATGAATCGCGACGATGCGCCACTGCAACACGTCAATGGCGTAGTAAGCCCCCATATCGAGAGCAATGGGCCCCTCACACGCCTCGGGGCGTAACCAGATCTGAACGAAGACCAGACCTCCGGGTGCAGGCGCGGCGATCATGTCATACGACTCGCGTTTGTAGAGGCATACCTCGCGAGGCGTTGCGTCCTTGGGAGGTTGGAGATCCCAGGGCCGGAAATCCTCCATGGCGAGCTGCATGGCCACGAACAGGGGGCCTGTGACGGTCACGTTCCCTTCGATGTCGAGAGGCTCCATCGGGAACGTGACGCCTGCAGCTTCTTGCGGCGGGGCATGGACGGGACGCGGAGGACGTCGGAATAGCGCGCAGGCGGGGAGCAGGGCGCAGAGCACCAACAGCAGTGAACGCTTCATGGAGTTCCTCGGGAGCGGCGAGGGCCGAGGCCGCTGGCCGCGTCGGAGCGGTTCAATCGTTGACAAGGGTGACCCGTCCGCTGGCTTTGTTTTCGGGCTTGATGAGACCGATGAGCTTCCAGCTCTCTCCACGGCGCTCGTACAGCTCACCTGGGCGATCCTCCTTCAGGTAGGGGATCAACTTCTGGATGTGACAGGCCTTGTCGAACTGGATGCGAATGGAAAACACCTGGGTCGCGCCGAGCAGGTCAAACCTGCTTTGGAGCATGGGTGAGGGTGACCACGGATGGCCGTGGTAGTCCGCAAGGGTCTCCGGGTGGCCTCGCGCATCCTCCACCTGCCGTGGCACGTAGCAGCTCTTCTCACGGGAGACGCGACCCATGTGGCGATCCGCGAGGGGAGAGGGGTGGCTCGCGTAGTACATGCCGTCGCCCAGGGAGTAGATGAGGCCGCAGTACTCCCGGCCGTAGTCACCAAACCGAGCGCCAGGCAGATCCATGACAGCGGGACAGAGTTGGCCGATCACATCATCGGGATCCTGCGAGGGCTTGATGGCCTCCCACGGCCCTCGCACCCAGATTCGGCCATCCTGGTTGATGCCATAGTTGGCGCCCTCGCTGGCTGGTTCGGGGCCACTGGCGCACCCCACCAGTCCCCAGCACAACAAGGCCAGCCCTGGGAGAAACCGCATTCACACACCTCTGGATTAACGCTAAATTCAGGCTTAGCCTGTTTTTTAGCATATCCGGGGTTTTGGCCTCAATGGAAAAGACCTGGTGAGTTGGGTCGCCTTGGAGCAACCCTACCTGATAGGTCAGGTGGTGTCATGTGCGGCCGCGCTGACGATTCATCTCAGGTGCAGTGAGCCTGCCCCGATTTTGTGGACACCCCTGATGAGTCGAAACGCTTTTGGATCTCGGTAGGGGGCAGATCTACCTCGCGGCGTACTTGCTGTCGGATAGGCCCCGACACTTGTCAACCTGCCCGCGTCACAGCGTTGACAAGGCCTGGGTGTCCGCGCAGTTTGCGCACCTCGTTTACCCGAGGAGCCCATGTCCGACGCCGCCGAGCCCTTTCACGGCCACGCCCACCTCGCCGCTCCGCCTTCGGGAGTCACCGTCCGCCATGACTGGACGCTGCCCGAGGTCCGCGCCCTCTACGATCTGCCGCTGCTGGAGCTGATCCACAAGGCGCAGACCGTGCACCGGGCCGTGTTCCAGGAGAACAAGGTGCAGCTGTGCTCGCTGCTGTCCATCAAGACGGGCGGCTGCTCCGAGGACTGCGCGTACTGCCCGCAGGCCGCGCGCTACAAGACGGGCGTCAAGGCCGAGAAGCTGATGGCCGTGGGGGAGGTGCTGGAGTCCGCCGCCAAGGCTCGCGCCGCCGGGGCCACCCGCTTCTGCATGGGCGCCGCCTGGCGCGAGGTGAAGGACGGCCCCCAGTTCGAGAGCGTCTTGGAGATGGTCAAGGGCGTGCGCAGGCTCGGCATGGAGGCCTGCGCCACGCTGGGCATGCTCACCGAGAGCCAGGCGAAGCGCCTCCGGGAGGCGGGCCTGTCCGCCTACAACCACAACCTGGACACCTCCGCCGAGCACTACGGCGACATCATCTCCACGCGCTCCTACGAGGATCGGCTCAACACCTTGGAGCGCGTGCGCAACGCCGGCATCTCCGTGTGCTCGGGCGGCATCATCGGCATGGGCGAGTCCCTGGATGACCGCTGCAAGCTGCTGCTGACGCTGGCCAATCAGGAGGTCCACCCCGAGTCTGTGCCCATCAACGCGCTCGTCCCGGTGGAGGGCACGCCGCTGGCGGACCAGAAGCGGGTGGAGTCGGTGGAGATGGTGCGGACGATTGCTACCGCGCGCCTGCTCATGCCCCTGTCCATGGTGCGCCTGTCCGCCGGACGCATGCAGATGAACGAGGAGGCGCAGCTGCTGTGCATGCTCGCGGGCGCCAACTCGCTCTTCTTCGGCGAGAAGCTGCTGACCACCGGCAACCCCGAGTTCACCCAGGACATGGCCCTGCTGGAGAAGGCCGGCATCCGGCCGCTCGAGCCGGACCTGTCGCGCTAGCCGCATGGGCGGGGAGGCAGAGCGCCCAGGGGCTGCTCCAGAGGGGGCGGGGATCGCCACGGCGTGGGCCCGGGAGGACCTGGAGGCGCTCGCCGCGCGCGGCCTGCGTCGCTTCCTGGAGCCCCTGGAGTCCCCGCAGGGGCCCTTGGTGCGCGTAGGGGGAGAGACGCTCATCAACTTCTCCTCCAACGACTACCTGGGCCTGGCCACCTCGCCCACCGTGCGCGCCGCGGCCCTAGCGGCCCTCGAGCTCCAAGGGGTGGGCACGGGGGCCAGCCGCGTCGTGGTGGGAGACACCCCCGCGCACCAGCGCCTGGAGGCCCGGCTGGCCACCTTCGAGCGCGCCGAGGCCGTCCTCCTCTTCAACACGGGCTTCGCCGCCAACACCGGCACCATCCCTGCCCTCGTGGGCTCCGGAGACGCCGTGTTCTCCGATGCCCTCAACCATGCCTCGCTCGTGGACGGCTGCCGGCTGTCCCGGGCGCGCGTCGTCGTCTACCCCCATGCCGACGCCGAGGCGCTCGCCCAGGCCCTGGCGGAGACGCCCGCGCGCCGCAAGCTCGTCGTCACCGACACCGTCTTCTCCATGGACGGCGATGTGGCCCCGCTGCGCGAGCTCCTCGCCGCGTGCCGTGAGCACGGCGCCGCGCTCATGGTGGACGAGGCCCACGCCACCGGCGTGCTCGGGGCTCGGGGGGCCGGGCTCTGCGAGGAGCTGGGGCTCGAGGCGGAGGTGGATCTGCGCGTGGGCACACTGAGCAAGGCGCTCGGGTGCCTGGGCGGCTACGTCGCCACCTCTCGGGCCGTGGCGAACCTGCTGCTCAACCGCGCCCGCCCGTTCGTCTTCTCCACCTCGCTGCCCGTGGCCCTCTGCGCCGCCGCCGAGGCCGCCGTGGAGGTGGTGGAGAAAGACGTGAGCCTGCGCGAGCGGCTGTGGCGCAACATTCGCCGCTTCGCCAAGGGGTTGAACGCCCTGGGCCTCCGCGCCGAGCCTCGCAGCGCCATCTTCCCCGTCATCCTGGGCGATCCGGATCGGGCCATGGACGCCGCGCGTCGCTGCCGGGAGCGCGGCCTGCTGGTGAAGGCCATCCGCCCGCCCACCGTCCCCGAGGACACGAGCCGCCTGCGCTTCTGTCTCTCCGCGGCCCACACCGAGGGCCATCTCGATCTCGCGCTGGAGGTGCTGCGCCAGCTCGGAGTGCACCGTGGCGGATAGAACCCCGGAACCGCTCCCCCAGGACCCGTTCGCCGAGCAAGAGGGCGGGCCGTTCCAGATCTTCGTCACGGGCACGGACACGGGCGTGGGCAAGACGCAGGCCTCGTGCGCGCTGCTGTCCCTGCTCGTGGACGCCGGCCTGCGGCCCCAGGGCTTCAAGCCCTACGAGAGCGGGTGCAAGTCGCTCTCGGCCCCTGCGGACACGCTCGCCCTGCGCGCGGCGGCCCGGAGCGAGCTGCCCGTGGAGGCGCTCTGTCCCCACCGCTTCCGTGCGCCGCTCGCTCCCGGTGTGGCGGCCCGACGTCTCGGCCAGGAGCCGGACTGGAGCGCCACACTCGCCGCGTGGGAGCAGCTCCGGTCCGGCCCGGTGGTGGTGGAGGGGGCGGGCGGCCTCTTCGTTCCCATCGACTCGCGGCGCGACATCATCGATTTGATCGGCGCGCTGCAACTCCCCGTGCTGCTGGTGGCTCGGGCTGGCCTGGGTACCCTCAACCATACAGCCCTGTCGCTCCGGGTCCTGGCGGATCGTGGGATCCCCGTACGGGCCGTGCTGCTGAGCCGGAGCACTCCCTCTCGCGATCCTTCCGAGCGTGACAACCGCCTGCTGCTGGAAGAGCGACACGGACTTCGAGTGCTCGGTCCAGTTTCTTTCCTGCGCGATGCGCGCCGCCGTCACACCGCCTTCCGTGAAGCACTGCGCTCACTCGTCCCACATCGCGCGCGAGGCCGGTAAATCGGCCTCCGGCGCGTTGGAAGTGCTACAGGTCGCGCAAGTTTTCGGGAGTTGTGGCCGCGAAATGGACGCGTGTTTTGATCTGCGCGAGAACCCCGATCGCGAATGGCGGACATCATCGACCTCACGCTCCTGGCAGACGTCAGGCGCTACTTCCAGAAGCTCCTCGATACACGCGGGCTGACCTACTTCCTCAAGAAGGAGGGTCCTCGGTTCTTCCAGATCGAGCCCGCGAAGATCGAGCTGGTTATTCGGACCGCGATGCGCACGCGCAAGCCCGGGCAGCCCCGGCCTCCGGAGAAGGCGGTGGATCACTGCCGCACGGAAATTCGCCGGGAGCTGATCCGCCGAGTGGCCAGCGCCATGCTACAAACGGGGCTGTGAGCAGCTTCTCTATTCGCACCCAGTTCCCGCGGATGTTGAACCCCCTGGCCAAGGCCCTGGCGAAGCGCCAGGCCCAGGGGGGATCGCTGGTGGACCTCACCGAGTCCAACCCCACCCGCGTGGGGCTGCCACTGCCGGAGCCGGGGCTGCTGGTCACACCTGCTGCCTTCTCCTATGAGCCGGAGCCCGCGGGCCTGCCCTCCGCGCGCGAGGCCGTGGCGTCGCACCTCGCCACTCGCGGCGCGGTGGTCTCCCCCAAGCACCTGATCCTGTCCGCGAGCACCAGCGAGGCCTACTCCTGGCTCTTCAAGTTGCTGTGTGATCCGGGGGACAACGTGCTCGTCCCGGCGCCCAGCTACCCACTCTTCCAGTACCTCACGCGCCTGGAGGGCGTGGAGCTCTGGCCCTACCGCCTGCCGCGTGCCCACGGCTTCGGCCTGGACGTGGAGGCGATCGCCGCCGCGCGGGATGTGCGCAGCCGCGCGGTGCTCGTCGTCAACCCGGGCAACCCCACCGGCCACTACCTCCACAAGGGGGAGCTGGCCGCGCTGGCGGAGCTGTGCGCGGACACGGACATGGCGCTCATCTCCGATGAGGTGTTCTCCGACTTCGCCTGGGACGAGGAGCCAGATCGGGTGGCCACGGTGGCGGGGCACTCGCTGCCCATGCTCACCTTCTCCCTCTCCGGGCTCTCCAAGGTGGCGGGGCAGCCGGGCCTCAAGGTGGGCTGGATGCATGTGGGCGGCCCCATGGCGGAGCGAGACGAGGCGCTGGCACGGCTGGAGCTGATCGCGGATACGTACCTCTCGGTGGGCACGCCGGTGCAGCAGGCGCTCCCCGGGCTCCTGGCGCACGTGCCGCGCTTCCAGGCCGCGCTCCTGGAGCGGGTGAAGGAGAACCGGCGGCGGCTGGTGGCCGCGCGGCCCGCGGGGGCCACGTGGGACCTGGTGCCCGCGCACGGCGGGTGGAGCGCGATGCTGCGCATCCCCCAGGAGCCGGGCGAGGAGGCCACGTGCCTGGCGCTCCTGGACGAGGGCCTGCTGGTGCAGCCGGGCTACTTCTACGACTACGACGGCGGCGCGGGGCTGGTGCTGTCGCTGTTGCCGCCCCCGGACGTGTTCGAGGCCGCTCTGAGCCCGCTTGTCCGGGTGCTCGGGCGGTGAAGGACTGCCGCTACGGAGGCGGGATGATGTCCTGCTCCGTGAAGGCGCTGCCCTCGATCTGCCAGAGCTCGATGGGAGAGGAGGCCTCGCCCGCCAGGTCGAACTGGAGGCTGCCGCTGGCCCCTTCCACGTTGACGCTCCGCCCGGCGGCCAGCTCGGTCATGGCCTGGTTGACGGTGGTGGGCGTCAGCTCGATGGGAGCCGAGGACGCGCTGGAGACCTTGGTGAGCCCCTCCGCCATCTTGGGCCCCGTCACCGTGTTCGAGGTGCCCTGGCTGTAGGCCACTCCCAGGCCCAGCAGGTACATCGAGTCATAGCTGTGCGAGGTGAAGGAGAAGCCCCGCGGATCCGGTCCGTACTTCTGGATGAAGCGAAGCTGGAAGGAGTTGAACGCCTGTCCCGCCCCCTGGGCCGGCGCGGTCCCATAGGCTCCCTGGAGCTGGTTGCGCACGTCATCCTCGTCCAGCATCGCCGTGTCCTTCGCGCTGTCCGAGAAGAACCACTTGTGCCCCGCTGACGTCTTCAAGTTGGTCGAGCTGATCCCGCGCTTGACGATGAACGACGCGTCGTCCTCGAAGCCCACCACGACGGTGATGTCCGGATCGAAGGCGTCCATCTGCGACACCGCCGAGACGATCGAGGCCTCATCCTTGCGCAGATAGGGGATGGGCCGGACGGTCTTGCTCGAGGTCCTGAGGCGCTCGGTGATGACCTCGAAGAGGCCCACACCGTAGGAGTCCTTGTCCAGGTAGATCAGGCCTACCTTCTGCAAGGTGTTGAAGCGCGCGTCGTTGACGAGGAGGTCGGCGATGACGCGGCCCTGGATGGCGTCCGAGGGAGCGGTGCGCCACAGCAGGCCCGTCTTCGTGTTGTCCTCGCGCGTGGTGAGCTCCGGCGAGGTGCCGCTGGAGCTCATGGTGAGCACGTCCTTCGTCAGGGTGATGGCCGCGGCCGCCAGCGTCTGGCTGCTGCCGGCCGTCAGCAGCGCTACCACTTTCTTGTCGGCGACCAGCCACTGCGTCTGATCGGCGGTGCGGGTAGCGTCGAAGGCGGTGTCACACACGTGCAGGGTGATCTTCCGGCTGGACCTGCCAGGCTCGTTGAGCTCATCCAGCGCGAGCAGGATGGCATTGAGCCCCTGCACCTCGGACTCGTCCTTGCCGGCAGCGGGGTTCGTCGCCGAGAGGCTCAGGGGCAGCACCGCGCCCAGCTGCACGGCTTCCGCGGAGGTGTCGCCGTAGCGCTGGCCGCAGCCGGCTGGCTGGGGCAGGCAGAAGTTGTTCGTGCAGACCTGGTTCGCGCCGCAGTCCTCGCTGGAGTCGCACTCGGACAGCCCGCCCGCGGTGGTGAAGCTGCAGCCCGCGAGCAGGACGGTGCACACGGTCAGGATTCCGAGAGTACGCATCAGAAGCTCACCTCCACACCCGCCCCGGCGCCGCGCGGAGCGAGTGTCAGCCGCACCTCGCCCTCGACGGGGGGGCCGTCCTTGGGGAACACGACGATGGCACCGATGGCGGCGGCCAGTCCCACGCCGAGGCCGATGTCCGCCAGCAGGGCCTTGCTGCGGGTGTTCTTCGCCTCGGCCTCCTTGCCCTCCAGGTTGGTGGCGTCATCGAACTTCGTCCGGGCCTCCCGCGCCTGCAGCCCGAAGAAGATGCCCGCCCCCAGGCTGGCGGCGGACAGGCCGCCCATGCTGAAGGCGATGACCCGCGAGCGGCGATAGTCCGCCATGGCCCGCTCCTGCTCGGCCAGCTGCTGCTGCCGGGAGACCTCTTCGGCGCGCCGGGCGGCAGCCTGCTCCTCCTCCGCCCTGCGCCGCGACGCATCCGCCTCTTCCTGCAGGCGCTTCCTCTCGGCCTCCGCCTCGGCCGTGGCCTTCTCTTCCTTCTCGATCAGCACCCGGAGCCGGTCGATCGCGAGCGCCGAGCGCTTGAGGAGCATGGCGTCCGCCTCCTCGCTCCTCTGGCCCACGTACTGCTGGTAGTAGCTCAGAGACTCGCGCAGCTCTCCCGCCTGCTCGTAGGCGCGGGCGATGTTGTAGATCAGCTTGGAGTTGGGCTGGGCCTCCTGGGCCTTCTTCAGCACCTCGGCGGCCTCGCGGTACTTGCCCGCGTTGTACAGGCGCTCTCCTTCCTTGACGAGCGCGGCCGCGTTCTTCGCTCCCTTCTGGGCCCACGCCGCGGAGGGCGCGGTCACCAGCAGGAGCATCGACAACAGGAAAGCCAGTCTCATGGGCCCCCAGCCTACCGCTGAACCCACCCTGGGGCGAAGAGACGGGCCGTAGGAAACGCTCAGGGCCGCCCCGTGCCCAGAGGACGGGACGGCCCCGGAGAGCCCCTCGGAGGAGGAGCCAGGAGGCTAGTGCCCCAGGCGAGAGATCAGCAGCTTGCGCTGGAGCATGAGCGCCTCGGGCGCCTTGGTGCCCAGCTGCTCGAAGAAGACCTCCTGGCTCTTGAGCTCGGCCTTCCACTCGTCGGCCTTGATGGAGGTGGCCTCCGCCATGGCCTCGGGGGAGAAGTCCAGGCCGTTCGTGTTGATGTCACCCTGGCGCGGCACCCAGCCCAGCAGCGTCTCCTGGGTGGGCACGCGGCCGTGGACGCGGTTCACGACCCACTCCAGCACGCGCATGTTGTCGCCGAAGCCCGGCCACAGGTACTTGCCGTTCTTGTCCTGCCGGAACCAGTTCACCTGGAAGATCTTCGGCAGGTGGGTGATGGACTTCTGCATGTCCAGCCAGTGCTGGAGGTAGTCCCCCATGTGGTAGCCGCAGAAGGGCAGCATGGCCATGGGATCTCTGCGCACCACGCCCACCCTGCCGGTGGCGGCGGCCGTCGTCTCGCTGCCCATGGTGGCGCCGAGGAACACGCCGTGCGTCCAGTTGAAGGCCTGGAGCACCAGCGGGACGGTGGTGGAGCGGCGCCCGCCGAAGATGATGGCGCTGATGGGCACGCCCTGCGGATCATTCGCCTTGGGGCTGAGCACCGGGTTGTTCGCCATCGGCGCGGTGAAGCGGCTGTTGGGGTGCGCCGCCTTCTCACCGGTGCCCGGCTTCCAGGGACGGCCCTGCCAGTCGATGAGCTCGGAGGGCACCTCGCCGTCCTTGCCCTCCCACCACACGTCCCCGTCCGGTGTCAGGGCCACGTTGGTGAAGAGGGTGTCCTTGGCGATGGTGGCCATCGCGTTGGGGTTGGTCTTGTTGTTGGTGCCGGGCACCACGCCGAAGTAGCCCGCCTCTGGGTTGATGGCGTACAGGCGCCCGTCCGGGCCCACCCGCATCCAGGCGATGTCGTCCCCCACCGTCTCCACCTTCCAGCCCTTGTACTCGCCGGGAGGGATGAGCATCGCGAAGTTCGTCTTGCCGCAGGCCGAGGGGAACGCGGCGGCGACATAGGTCGTCTGTCCCTTGGGGTCGGTGACGCCGAGGATGAGCATGTGCTCGGCGAGCCAGCCCTCCTCGCGGCCCAGGTAGCTGCCGATGCGCAGCGCCAGGCACTTCTTGCCCAGCAGCACGTTGCCGCCATAGCCGGAGCCGAAGCTCCAGATGGTGTTGTCCTGGGGGAAGTGGCAGATGTAGCGGCGGTCCGGGTTCACGTCGCCGGTGCTGTGCAGGCCGCGGTTGAAGTCATCCGAGTCGCCCAGCATGTCCAGGGCCGCCTTGCCCATGCGGGTCATGATCCGCATGTTCAGCACCACGTAGATGCTGTCGGTCAGCTCGACGCCGATCTTCGCCATCGGTGATCCGACGGGGCCCATGACGTACGGAATCACGTACATCGTGCGGCCCTTCATCGAGCCGTCGAACAGCTTGCCGAGCTTTTCGTAGGCGTCTTTCGGCGCCATCCAATTGTTGGTCGGACCGGCCTCTTCCTT
>NZ_DASPHO010000763.1:0-3334 GCF_035629615.1 Hyalangium sp.
GCACCCCGCTGGAGCGGACCCAGCTTGAGGTGACCAGCATCCGGGAGCAGATCGCGAAGCTGCCGGGCGTGTCCAGCGTCTACACCTCCGTCGGAGGTGGCGTGCAGGAGGAAGTCCACAAGGCCGAGCTGATCGTCAACCTGGTGCCCCTGGCCCAGCGCAACTACGGCCAGCAGGACTTCAAGCAGTACCTGCGGCAGAGCCTGGTGCGCAGCGCGGGTGTGCAGCTCAACGCGCAGGACTTCTCGCCCATCAGCGGCGGTGGCGCCCGGCCCCAGCCGGTGCAGTTCAACATCCGCGGCGACAACTGGACGGAAGTCATCGCCGCGGCGGAGAAGACGAAGGCGGCCATGCAGAAGCAGCCAGGCTTCGTGGACGTGGAGCTCACCTACCGCTCGGGCAAGCCGCAGCTCTCCGTGGACATCGACCGGGATCGCGCCGCCAGCGTCGGCGTGCCCGCGGCCATTCTCGGCACCACGCTGCGCACCTTCCTGGGTGGGGACGCTGTCATCCAGTACCGTGAGGGCGGGGATACCTTCGATGTGAAGGTGAAGCTGCCGCCCGAGGTGCTCGCGGACCCTGAGCAGGTGGGTGCTCTCACCGTGCGCTCGCCCGCGGGCCAGCTCGTGGAGCTGCGCAACCTGGCGGACATCCGCCCGGACGAGGGCCCCTCGCAGATTGATCGGCAGGCGCAGAAGCGCCAGATCACCGTGCTGGCGGAGCTGCGCAACTACAGCCTCGGTGAGGCGCTCGGGTTTCTCGGCACCTTCGCGAAGGACGAGCTGCCGCCCACCGTCATCACGGACTTCGAAGGCCAGGGCAAGGAGCTGGCCAAGGCGGGATTGGCGTTCCTCATGGCGCTCGTGCTGGGCATCATCCTCGTCTACATGATCCTGGCGGCCCAGTTCGGCAGCCTGCTGGATCCCATCACGATCATGATGTCCCTGCCGTTCGCGATCATCGGCGCGCTGGGAGGCCTGCTGCTGTCCGGCGAGTACATGTCCATGTTCGCGATGATCGGCATCATCATGCTCATGGGCCTGGTGACGAAGAACGGCATCCTCCTGGTGGACTTCACCAACCAGCTCAAGGCGCAGGGCAGGAGCACGCGCGAGGCGCTGCTGGAGGCGGGCCCCATCCGTCTGCGGCCCATCCTGATGACGACCATCGCGATGATCGCCGGCATGGTGCCGGTGGCGCTGGCGCGCGGCGACGGCGCGGAGACGCGCGTGCCCATGGCCATCGCCATCATCGGCGGCCTGGTCACCTCCACGGTGCTGACGCTGGGCGTGGTGCCTGTCTTCTACTCGCTGGTGGATGGCCTGCGGCGGCGCATGGTGAAGGAGCGGCCAGCGGAGGATCTCGACGCCCCCTCCCCGCTGCACCAGAAGGCTGACGCCGCCTGATTCATGGCGCGGAGGAGGGAGGCGAGACATCCTCGCCTCGCCCTCCGCGCCCCCTTGTCCTTCGTGGTCATTGACCCGGATGGGAGCGGTGTACCCGCTCTCGTCCCGCAGTCCTCTCCCAACCAGGAAGAGCCCTCTCTCTATGAACCCCCTTGCCCTCGTTGCCCTCATCGCCCTGGCCGCGGAGCCAGGCACCGCTCCCCGGACGTTGACCTTCCAGGAAGTGCTCACCCGCATGGAGACGCAGAACCTGGAGCTGCAGTCCGCCCGCGCGCGGCTGGCCCAGGCGCAGGAGCTGTCCGCCAAGGCGTGGAGCGGCTACCTGCCGCAGATCACCGCTGGCGCCTCCTACACGCGCAACAGTGACGAGGCGAACATCACGCTGCCTGTGGGCTTCACCGTCCGGGATGTGGGCGCTCCGACGAGCGATCCGGCGGCTCCGGACCTGCCGGGCACGCCCACCAACCTGGCCGTCATTCCCTCTGAGGTCATCACTGCGCCCATCCAGCGGTTCAACCAGCTGGGCGCCCAGATCCAGCTCAACCAGACACTGATCGCCCCGGCGCTGTGCCTGGCCATCAAGAGCGCGCGGATCGCCGAGGACGTGGCGGCGCTCAACGTGGAGTCGGCGCGCCGGGAGCTTCTCTTCGCCGCGGCGCAGCTCTACTTCGGCGCGGCGGGGCTCAAGCAGGCGGTGATCGTGCAGGAGCGGCTGTTGGAGGTCCAGACCGCCCGCGAGAAGGATGCGCAGGTGGCGTTCGACGTCGGCGCCCAGCCCAAGGTGGCGCTGCTGCGCGCGCAGATCGACAAGGCGCGCGGGGAGCAGGATCTGGTGCGCGCGCGCAACTCGTATGCGAGCACCCTCCAGGCGCTGGCCACGCTGCTCAATGAGCCGGCGGCCTTCGACGTGGTGGTGCCCGAGGAGCCGGTGCTGCCCGAGGGCATCGAGGATCTGGAGCGTGCGGTGCAGGAGCGGCCCGAGGTGACGGCGGCGCGGCGGAGCGTGGATCTGGCGGAGGCGGGGCGCAGCGGGGTGAAGTGGAAGTACTCGCCCTCGCTGGGCCTGTCAGGCGTGTACCGGTGGGCCAACGTGGCGGGCTTCACCGGCTCCAACACGAGCTGGGCCGTCACCGTGGGGCTGCAGTGGGTGCTGTGGGACGGCGGCCTGCGCGAGGCGGAGCTGCGCGAGAGCAGCGCCAAGGTGGCCGAAGCGAAGGCCAACGCCAGTGCCGCGGAGAACCGCGTGCGGGACGAGGTGCGCCGGGCGGTGCTGGATCTGGTCAGTGCGCGGGCCAACCGCCTCAAGGCCGAGAGACAGGTGCAGCTGGCGCGTGAGAGCCAGCGGCTGGTGGACGTGAGCTTCAAGGCGGGCGCGGCCACCTACCTGGAGGTGACGGACATCAACACGGCGCTCGCGGCGGCGGAGACGGGCTTCGTGGGAGAGACGCTCAACGCCTCCCTGGCCGCGCTGCGCGTGCTCAAGGCCGCCGGCAGGTTCGCCCCGCCGTCCGCGCAGCCCGAGGAGTAGGGCGCCTCACTCCCGCTCCAACTCCTCCGCGATCCCCTTCAGGGCCTGCAAGGCCTTGAGGGGGAGGCTGACTCCTCCTGTGGGCACCTCCGGCTCACGGACGTTGATGCGGATCAGCGTTCCTCCCGAGGCCGCCGCGGCGTGCTCGCAGAAGCGCCGCACCGAGGGGATCGCCGTACCGGCGCCGCACTCGACGATGGCCAGCTTGCCGGGGCGCACTGTCTCCAGCCACTGGGCGAGCCGGTGCTCCTGGGCCTGCGCGCGGGAGCCATCCCATCCCCAGTCTCCGAACATGAGGATGTTGGGCCGCAGGAGCGAGCCGCAGGACGAGCACGTGGGCAGAGGCGGCCGGGCACGGAAGGTCTCTGGATCCACGTCCACCGTGTAGACAGTTGCGGGG
>NZ_DASPHO010000764.1:0-4711 GCF_035629615.1 Hyalangium sp.
AAGGCCGGCGAGCCGCCCTCTGGCAGCACCAGGCAGACGGGCGAGTCGGTGAGGCGGTCGGACACGCGCACCTCTCCCACCGCTTCCTTCAGTACGTCCTTCATCCGCTCGGTGAGCGACTTGAGGCCCTCGGCGCGCTGATCCTTCTCGCGCTTCTCCTCGGCCGTCTCCTGGAGCTTCAGGTCCGCCTGGAGCGCGGAGACCAGCGGCTTGCCGTTGAACTCGTTGAGGCCCTGGGCAGCCCACTCGTCCACGGGGTCCGTCAGGTAGAGCACCTCGTAGCCCCGCTTCCGCAGCGCTTCCAGGTGGGGCGAGCCCTCCAGCGCCTTCCGCGACTCGCCGAACACGTAATAGATGGCCTGCTGGCCCTCCTTCATCCGCGACACGTAGTCCGCCAGCGAGGTGAGCCCCTCCTCGCGGCTGCTCTCGTAGCGCACCAGCGCGCCCAGCTTCTCGCGGTTCTCGCTGTCGCCCGTCAGCCCCTCTTTGAGAATGGCGCCGAAGTTCTTCCAGAAGGCGAGGTAGTCCTCGGGCTTGTCCTTGGAGAGCTTCTCCATCAGGTCCAGCGTCTTCTTCACCACGTGCTTGCGGATGGAGCGCACCACCGCCGAGTCCTGCAGCAGCTCGCGAGAGACGTTGAGTGGCAGGTCATCCGAGTCCACCACGCCGCGCACGAAGCGCAGCCACGGCGGCAGCAGCTCCTCGCAGTCGTCCATGATGAAGACGCGCTTGACGAACAGCCGCACGCCCCGCCGGCGCGTGGTGCCCTCCAGATCGAACGGCCGGCGCTTGGGCAGGAAGATCAGCCCGGTGAACTGCTGGTTGCCATCCGTCTTGAAGTGCGTCCACGCCAGCGGCGGCTCGAACTCGTGCGTGAGGTGCTTGTAGAACTCCTGGTACTGCTCGTCGGTGATCTCGGACTTCGGGCGCTGCCAGAGCGCGCTGGCCTTGTTGACCGTCTCGAAGGCAGTCGTCGTGGACTTCTCGCCCGTCCTCGCGTCGATGACGTCCGTGGTCTTCTTCACCTGGAGCTGGATGGGGTGACCGACGTAGTCCGAGTACTGGGTGATGAGCGAGCGCAGCCGCCACTCGTCCAGGAACTCCTTCTGGTCCGGCTTCAGGTGGAGGGTGACGGCGGTGCCGTGCGTAGTGCGCTCGGCAGGCTCGACGATGAAGGTACCCTTGGCCTCCGAGATCCACCGGAAGGCCTGCTGATCCTTGCCGGCCGGCCGGCTCACCACCTCCACCCGGTCCGCGACGAGGTAGGCGCTGTAGAAGCCCACACCGAACTGGCCAATGAGGCTCACGTCCTTCTGGCCACGCTGGGACAGGATCTCCAGGAACTCGCGCGAGCCCGAGTGGGCGATGGTGCCCAGGTTCTTCACCAGCTCGTCATGCGTCATGCCGACGCCGGTGTCCTCGATGGTGAGGGTGCCCTGCTCGGCGTTGGGGATGATGCGGATCTCCAGCGAGGGCGCGTCCCCGAGCAGCTCGGGCTCGGTGATGGAGCGGAAGCGCAGCTTGTCCAGCGCGTCGGACGCGTTAGAGACCAGCTCACGCAGGAAGATCTCCTTGTGGCTGTAGAGGGAGTTGATGACCAGGTTGAGCAGCTGGTTGATTTCAGCCTGGAAGGAATGGGTCTCCCTCTGGGATTCGACGGACATGGCTCCTCCGACCGCCTGAGACAGGCGTGACCTGTTCCCCATAACCATTCCTGGGGACTTGTCGAGTCCCGGAAGGTCGCCCGCCTGGTGATTCGTCATGCTCCCCACCTGCCAGGGAAGGCGGTAAGACTCCCGGCCCATGACCCGCTACCTCCTGTCCCTGCTGACCACGGTGCTCCTTGCGGGCGCCGCCCGGGCCGCGGAGCCCGTTGCCCCTCCCGATGCCGCCCAGCTCAAGCGAATGACGGCGCGCTTTGCCCCGGTGGATCTCAAGATCGATCTGTCGAAGCTCCCGGACCACGAGAAGCGGGCGCTGGCGAAGATGGTGCAAGCCGCGCAGCTCATGGACACCCTCTTCATGCGCCAGTCCTGGGCGGGCAACGAGACGCTGCTGCTGGAGCTGCTTGAGGACACGACGCCGCTCGGCCGTGAGCGGCTGCACGCGTTCCTTCTCAACAAGGGCCCCTGGTCACGCCTGGACGAGGGCCGGCCCTTCCTCCCCGGTGTTCCGCCCGAGCCGCCCCCTGCCGGCAACTTCTACCCGGCGGGCTCCACCAAGGCCGACATCGAGCAGTGGGTGAAGACCCTGCCCGAGCCCCAGCAGCGTCAGGCCACCGGCTTCTACACGACGATTCGCCGCGCTCCGGATGGCAAGCTCACCCTGGTTCCCTACAGCGTGGAGTACCAGGGGGAGCTGACCCTCGCCGCCCAGCTGCTGCGCGAGGCCGCGGCGCTCACGAAGCAGCCCACGCTCCAGGCCTTCCTCACCTCGCGCGCGGACGCCTTCCTCTCCAATGACTACTACGCCAGCGAGGTGGCGTGGATGGAGCTGGACGCCAGCGTCGAGCCCACCATCGGGCCCTACGAGGTCTACGAGGACAACTGGTTCAACTACAAGGCCGCCTTCGAGGCATTCATCACCGTCCGGGACGACGCGGAGACCCAGAAGCTGGCCCGCTTCAGCGGCGAGCTGCAGGCACTGGAGAACGCCCTCCCCATCGACCCGAAGCTGCGCAACCCGAAGCTCGGTGCGCTGGCGCCCATCCGGGTCGTCAACAGCCTCTTCTCCGCTGGCGATGCCAACCGAGGCGTGCAGACAGCCGCCTTCAACCTGCCCAACGACGAGCGCGTCACCGCGGAGAAGGGCAGCAAGCGCGTGATGCTCAAGAACATCCAGGAGGCCAAGTTCCAGCGCGTGCTGCTCCCCATCGCCAAGGTGGCGCTGGCCGCCAAGGATCGGCCGAACGTTGCCTTCGAGGCCTTCTTCACCCACATCCTCATGCACGAGCTGATGCACGGGCTGGGCCCCCACAACATCACCGCCGGCGGCAAGGAGACCACCGTGCGTCAGGCGCTCCAGGCCTCCTCCAGCGCCATCGAGGAGGCCAAGGCCGATGTCTCCGGCCTCTGGGCGCTGCAGCAGCTGGTGAACAAGGGGGTGCTCGACAAGACGATGGAGCGCACCATGTACACCACCTATCTGGCCTCCATGTTCCGCTCCATCCGCTTCGGCATCGACGAGGCCCACGGCAAGGGCGTAGCGCTCCAGCTCAACTACTTCCTCGACACTGGCGCCGTGAAGGTCGCCCCGGATGGCACCTTCTCCGTCGTCCCTGAGAAGATCCAGGAGTCCGTGGTGGCGCTGACGAAGCAGCTCATGGAGCTGCAGGGCCGTGGGGACCGAGCCCAGGCCGAGGCCCTGCTGGCGAAGCTGGGCGTGGTTCGCCCCGAGGTGAAGCGGGTGCTCGACAGGCTCCAGAGCGTCCCCGTCGACATCGAGCCCCGCTTCGTCTCCGCCGACCAGCTCCTCCGCGAGTACAGCGGCCCCGAGCAGCCGAAGAAGTAGCTCGCGGTCCTGGCCGCTCGCCTCCCCACCTGCCGCCCTTCGCTTTTCCGTGCGCGGCGGGCCGCTCGTGGCCACAACCCACTCGAATGAGCACCCGCGCCAACACCCGGCATGGCCCCTGGGGAGTGCCCCTCGCGCTGATCCTCATCGGCGCTTGGGTGGGGCACCTCGCCTGGCTGCTGACGGCGGACGGCCTCTCGTGGAGCTCCCCCCTCGGCTGGCTCCACGTCGCGCTCCAGGGCTACCTGTGCACGGGCCTCTTCATCACCGGCCATGACGCGATGCATGGCACGGTGAGCCGCCGCCGGTGGGTGAATGCGGCCGTGGGGACGCTCGCCTGCTTCCTCTTCGCGGGGCTCTCCTACCGCCGGCTGGTGGTGAACCACAGGGCCCACCACGCTGCCCCCACCGGCGAGCACGATCCGGACTTCTCCACCCGCTTCCGCTCCTTCTGGCCGTGGCTGGGCACCTTCATGGTCCGCTACACCACCCTGGCGCAGCTCGTCGCCATGGCGGTGCAGTTCAACCTGCTGAAGTGGCTCGGGGTGGCCGAGTGGCGCCTGTGGTTCTTCTGGGTGGTGCCTGCGGCGCTCGGCACGCTCCAGCTCTTCTACTTCGGCACCTGGCTGCCCCACCGCCGTCCGGACACCGTGGACATGGCGCCCCACCATGCGCGCACCCAGCCGCGCAACCACCTGTGGGCCATGCTCTCCTGCTACTTCTTCGGCTACCACTGGGAGCACCACGAATCCCCCTCAACCCCATGGTGGGCGCTGTGGCGGATGAAGGATGCTCGGGCCCGTGCCTCCTCCCTGGCTTCCCAGGGGGAGGCTGCCACCCGGTAGGGCAGGGGAGCCGTGCCTCTCTACCCGGTGGTAACCCGAACGCGGGTTGCCGCGTAGTAAGAGGAGTCATGCCCGACAACAAGGTGCCCGAGCCTCCCAGCTCCGAGATCACCCCCGAGAAGAGCTACCTGCGCCGCCGGGAGCTCATCAAGAACGCCGGCCTCTTCGTGGGCACGGCCGGCGTGGTAGGCGGCGGCCTCTACCTGCTGGGCATGAAGCGCACCCACCCCATGGATCAGTTCGTCCCGGACGGGGGCGGACTGCCCACGCTGCCGGCCGCCCAGGCCCAGGGGCCCAGCTCCTACGACACCGACGAGCCCCGCACCCCCTTCGCGGACATCACCACCTACAACAAC
>NZ_DASPHO010000765.1:0-7301 GCF_035629615.1 Hyalangium sp.
CGATCCGGACCGCTTCGACATCACCCGCAAGGAAGGCCGACAGCTGGGGCTGGGACTGGGCATCCATTTCTGCCTCGGCGCTCCCCTGTTGCGCCTGGAAGCGCAGGTCGTCTTTACGACGCTGCTGCGCCGTTTTCCCAAGCTGGAGCTTGCGACCGAACCCCTGGACTGGCAGGTGCACCCCATCTTCCGGGGCGTCAAGTCGCTGCCGGTCGTTCTGTGAGAAACGTCCCGGGACGTCAGCTCTCAGGGGCCGGAGGTCAGCCCCTCCTGCACTCCCGTGTACTTCACCGGCGCCAGTGCCCACGCTAGGAACTGATCCAGCACGGCCCGCGCGTTGTCGGAGCAAGCGCACCTTCAATGCGTAGTGCACTTGCCGCTGCGGCAACTCCCGCCCGGACAGTCGGAGCTGGAGTAGCACTCGCCACCGGCGGTAGTGCACTTGCCACTGCGGCACTTGCCGCCGCCACACTCCGAATCCGAGTAGCACTCACCACCGGCGGTGGTGCACTTGCCGCTGCGGCACCTGCCGCCGGGGCACTCGGAATCCGAGTAGCACTCGCCGCCAGCGGTGGTGCACTTACCGCTGCGGCAGTTCCCGCCGTTGCACTCCGAGTCGGAGTAGCACTCGCCACCGGCGGTGGTGCATTTGCTGCTGCGGCACCTGCCGCCGGGGCACTCGGAATCCGAGTAGCACTCGCCGCCAGCGGTGGTGCACTTGCCGCTGCGGCAGCTCCCGCCGTTGCACTCCGAGTCGGAGTAGCAGTCGGCGAGCGTGACAGGGGCGAAGAGGAGCGCAGTGAGCGCGAGCGGCACGAGCAGCAGACGGGACATGGTCATCTCTCGGAGAAGACACATCCTGCCGGCAGGCGTGGGCCCCGCGCAACGATGGCGGTGTCCTACCCAAGGGGCGGGCCACTCCGTCTCCAGCCCCCGCCACCTCGAACCGGACTAGTGGCTTTACCGCATCCGGCTCTCCGCGGAAGCGTCATCCACCGGGGTTATGCTTCCGTCCGGCTGGCTGCGGTCTTTTGGGGCCTGCGCCCCTACTCCGCCGCTTCCAGCTGGGAGCGGATTTCGCCCGGTGACCTTTCGGAGATCGGTTCTTGCCCCCATCGCTGCGCGGGCAGTCGACCGCAAACGCCCGTCGAGCACCGACCTCTGCCTCTCTGCTCCTGCCCGTTCCCCCCTCAACAGCGCCACCCTCCTTCTTGAGGCTTCACGCTCATGGTGGACATGCGGGTCGCGCCTTCTATGCTCTCTCGGATGGCGCTCCCCGAGGCCGCACTGTCGATTCGCTGGCTCATCGTCCTCTGCCGCGGCGGGCTACCGCTGCTCGAGGCCGTTGAGCTGACGGCAACCGAGACGCAGTCTCCAGGGCTGCGTGAGGCACACCGGCGTCTGCTCGCCGGAGCGCCCGTCGCAGAGTGCTTCGCGGAGCTCCCTGCCCCGCTCCGGCCCTTCGTGCGGCATGGCGAGCGGACCGGGGTGTTGATCGACGCGCTCGAAGAAGTCTGCCAATGGTGGACCGTCGCGACGGACTCCCGGCTGCCACTCCTCTATCTGGGCCGTGCGCTCGAGTCCCTCGGCCTGCGCTCCGCGCTCGAGGAGGGCCACGAGATCTTCGAGTGCCACCCGGAGTGGAGGGAGATCGCCAGGCAGCTTGAGCAGGGAATGTCGCTCGGCGAGGCTGTCCGGGGTCGCGCGCGCGTCCTGCCTCGACCTCTCGATATCGTCATCGCCCGCGCCGAAGCATCCCAGGTGCTGCCGCAAACCCTGCAGGCGATCGCCCGCGGCCTGCTCCATGGGCTCATCCCCTACGAGCCGCCGCGAGAGCCACTGTCCACCCTGAGGCAGGAGCTCTTCTCGATGGCCTTGATGCTCATCGCAGGGGCGCCGCTCGAGGAGGCGGTCCAGATTGCCGGTGCTCCGCTCGCATCCGGCTCCCTCCAGGATGGCGGTCTCGGGGCGCTGATGTCACGACACCCCGAGGTCTTCCCGCCATCGGTGATCGCGCTCATCCGCCGAGCGGAGTACGCGGGGGATCTGGCCAGGACGCTCGAGTTCGTCGCACAGGAAGTCCTCGGACACTCACCGACCCGACACTGAACCGTCGTCCTCGGTTCGAATCCCAAGGTCTCCTTCGCGGAGAGGGTGAGCTACGTGTCAGAGCCTCTTGGCGATCTCCTCTTGAGGTAGAAGGCACAGGCCACTATCCACAGCAGCATGCACGTCTCCAGCACTCGTTGCACAATGCCCACATAGAGAAACGCGGGCGACAAGAGCAGAAAGGCAACCAGGGAGACGCTGCCGCAGATCAGCCCAAGCACGGACAGGTGTCGTGCGTCGGGCCAGTGCCGGGCTCCAACTCCCAGGACGATGAGACACGCGGCACCCACGAAGTAGCTTGTTCCTCCCACCAGGTTGTGAATCCACTGCGAGAGGCTCGGCTCGACTGGGCGACAGCCCGGATCACATGGGAGGAACGCCGCCACCACATAGCTCAGCGCGTAGCAGGCAATCCCCACCAGTCCCAGCAGCGTCGTGGCGGATCTGGGCAGCACCCGGGACGCAAAGAATGCAAACGCGCAGACCAGGATGCCGGCCGGTAGGAACCCCCCATAGTTGATGAGATCCATGTGTGGGGCTTCGCGTGCACCCAGCTCGCTGATGAACTGTGAGCGGTGGCTGTAGTTCGGGAACGTGGCGCCGCCCAGAACGGTCAGCATGAGGATGATGAGGGGACCGAGAAGCCCGGTGATGAAGGCGAGTCGTGCAGCCAAGAGCCATACCTCCGAGGAGTGTGCACATAGAACGCAGCGACTTCTCTCAAGCGAGCTGCTCTGGCTACAGCCCGCCCACAACATACTCCATGGAGGCTCCAGCGGCTTCGGCTCAGGCGCTGCGAGGACGCCACGTGTGAGCGCCCCGTTCCCCAGCGGCTGGTGAAGCGTCAGAGCGGGATGTTGCTCAGTTGCTGACCGACGGTGCCTTTCCGACGTAGGACCTGTCCGCGAGCTGCTCGACGAGGAACTGTGCGCAGTCCGGCACCCTGATCGCCATGCCGACCGGGCCGTCGAGCGCGACCCTGCGCGTGCCCTTCGGCTTGTCGCCCATGATCCCAGGGAGGCGCACGAGCGTCCAGTCGAGCCCGCTCTGCATGACGAGGAGCTCCATCCGATTCTTGTCCTCGACGATCGCGGTGAGGAACGGCGCCACCACCGGCACGATCAGCTTGCGCAGGACCCACGGCACGTACCTCTCGCTGTCGCCCGCCCCGACGTTCGACATGCAGACGAGCCGCTTCACGCCGGCCTTCTGCATCTCCTCGACGAGGATCTTCGTCGCGTCCGAGACGAGCGTCGTCTTCTCGCCTCGCCTCAGCCCTCCGCTCCGCTTGCCGCCCGGCTTGCCGAGCCCGAGCGCCTGGATCACCCCGTCCTGTCCCGCGAGGCCCCCGGCCACGGCCGCACGGTCGAGGGCATCCCCCTTCACCTTCTTCAATCGCTCGTGGGCGACCGAGAGGGCGTCGGGGTTGCGCACCAGGGCCGTCACGGCGTGGCCCCTCATCAGCAGCTCATCGAGGATGGCGCGTCCGGTGAAGCCGGTAGCGCCCAGGAGCAGAACGTTCATGGGCCTATGCTGCCGCAGGGTGCCAGGGGCGCGTCAACCAGGTCACCGGCTCTCTCCCGGTAGGGACGGCTCTCCTGGAGGAGTATCCTGCCGGCTGATGCTCAACCTTCCCGGGTACACGCTCCTCGGAGCCATCAAGTCCACCAACACCCACCTGCTGTTCCGCGCCGTGCGGGACTTGGACGGGCTGCCGCTCATCCTGAAGACACCCACGATTGCCTCGCCTGGCCCGCGTGAGTGGGAGCGCTACCGCCGCGAGTCCAGCATCCTCGAGAGGCTCCGGGACGTGCGTGGCGTGACTCATGTCTACGAAGGCGAGCAGCTCCGCGACCGCCCGGTGCTGCTCCTGGAGGATGTCCAGGGCAAGCCCCTGTCCGAGTCCACGGGTGAGCCCTTTGAGGTGGGGCGCGCCCTGGCGCTGGGCATCTCCCTGGCCTCCACGCTCGCGGAGCTCCACCGCCGCGGCATCATCCACAAGGACCTGAAGCCCGCCAACATCCTCCTCACCCCCTCGGGAGAGGCGCGCCTCATCGACTTCGGTAACGCCAGCCTCCAGCGCGTCGAGCACGTGGACGCGCTGCACGCGCACCTCGCCGAAGGCACCCTGGCGTACATGTCCCCGGAGCAGACCGGGCGCATGAACCGCTCGGTGGACTACCGCACGGATCTGTACTCGCTGGGCATCACCCTCTACGAGCTGCTCACCGGCAGCCGGCCCTTCCACGGGCGCGACGCGCTCGAGTGGTTCCACGCGCACATGGCTCAGGCCCCGGTGCCGCCCATTCAGCGGGTGCCGGGCCTGCCGCCGGTGCTGTCTGCCATCGTCCTGAAGCTGCTGGCCAAGGTGGCCGAGGAGCGCTACCAGAGCGCCGAGGGGCTGAGGGCAGACCTCGAGCGGTGCCAGGAGAACCTGCGCCAGGGCCTGCACGAGGACTTCGTGCCGGGTCTGCAGGATTACTCCCCGCGCTTCCAACTCCCCCAGCGGCTCTATGGGCGTGACACGCATGCCGCCGCCTTGCGACAGGCCCTCGCGCGAGTCGCCCGCGATGGCCGGCCGGAGCTCGTCCTGGTGCGTGGCTACTCCGGCATCGGCAAGTCCGCGGTGGTGCACGAGCTGCACAAGCCGGTGGTGCGCCAGCGTGGCCTCTTCCTCAGCGGCAAGTTCGATCAGTTCCAGCCGGACATTCCGTACTCGCCCCTGGCCCAGGCCATCCGCGGGCTGACGCAGCAACAACTGTCCGGCACGGACGCGGAGCTGGGACGTTGGCGCGAGCACCTGCTCAAGGTGTGGGAAGCAGAGGGCCAGGTCCTCGTGGACGTGGTGCCCCAACTGGAGCTCGTCGCCGGCAAGCAGCCTCCTGTCCCCGAGCTGCCGGCCGCCGAGGCGCTGCACCGCTTCAACCGCGTGTTCCGCAGATTCCTCGGCGCCTTCGCCACTTCCGAGCATCCACTCGTCCTCTTCCTGGATGATCTGCAGTGGGCGGATCTGGCCAGCCTCCAGCTGCTCCAGCACCTGCTCACCCACCCGGAGACGCCTCCGGTACTGCTGATCGGTACCTACCGGGACACCGAGGTGAGCCCCTCGCATCCGCTGACGCTCCTGCTCGGGGAGCTGCGCAAGGCGGGCGCGAGGATGACAGACCTGCAGCTCGAGCCCCTGAGCCTCGAAGACATCCAGCGGCTCGTGGCCGACACGCTGCCCGGGGCGGGCGCGGAGATCCTCGAGCCGCTCTCGGTGCTGGCCCTGCAGAAGACGGGCGGCAACCCCTTCTTCCTGCTCCAGTTCCTGCTCACGCTCAACCAGGACGGGCTCCTGGTGCGCACGCCCGAGGGCACCTGGCGCTGGGATGCCGAGGGCGTCCGGGCCAAGGGCTACTCCGACAACGTCGTCGACTTCATGGTGAGCAAGCTGCGCCAGCTCCCTGCCCCCACGCAGCACCTGCTGCAGCTGGCCGCCTGCGTGGGCAACGCCTTCCCCCTGCGGATCCTCCTTCCCCTCTCCGGCCTGGAGGACGTCTCCTCGGCGGAGCAGGGCCTGGAGCCTGCGCTCCAGGAGGGCCTGGTGGCGAGCACCGGCCCGGAGAAGTACCGCTTCCTCCACGATCGCATCCAGCAAGCCGCTCAGAGCCTCATCCCCGAGGAGGAGCGCAAGGCCGTCCACCTGCACATTGGCCGCCTGCTGCTGGCGAGCCTGTCTCCTGAAGAGCTGCAGGAGAACCTCTTCGACGTGGTGAGCCATCTCAACGCCGGGGCCGGGCTGATCTCCGACGCCACCGAGCGCCACCATGCCGCGCGCCTGAACCGCCAGGCGGGCGCCAGGGCCCAGGCCTCGACGGCGTTCCGCTCGGCCGCCAACTACTTCGCCATGGCCTTCCAGCTGCTCCCCGGAGATCCCTGGGAGACGGACGCCGAGCTGGCCTTCAAGCTCCTGAGGGACCAGGCGCGCTGTGAGTTCATGAGCGGCAACCCCGCTGAGACGCGCCGGCTGCTGGAGGTGCTCCAGCCGCGGGCGCACAGCCGCGCGAACATGGCCACGCTCTACCGGCTCAGGAACGACCTCCTCCTTGCCCGGGGCGATTTTCAGGCCTCGCTCTCCAACCTGCTGGAGGGCCTGTCGCTCATGGGCATGCCGCTGCCGCCCAATCCCTCCTGGGAGGAGGTGCTCGCGGCGCAGCAGGAGGTGCAGAGTCTCCTGGGGGAGCGCCCCATCGCGAGCCTCGCCGAGCTGCCGCGCATGGCCGATCCGGACATGGAGGCGGTGCTCCTGCTCCTGACCGACCTGTACGGGCCTACGCTCGTGGTGAGTCCCCACCTGCTCATCCTGCACCTGTGCAAGCTCGTCTCCCTCAGCCTGCGCCATGGCAACTCGCTCGCGGCTGTCCATGGGTACGGCAACTATGGGGTCGTGCTGGGGGGGGCCTTCCAGCGCTACCACGAGGGCTACGCCTTCGGGCAGCTCGCGCGCGAGCTCGCGGAGCGCTACGCGTCGTCCGCCCTCCAGGGCCGGGCGCTCTACTGCCTGGGATCGCTAAGCTGTTGGACCCAGCCGCTCTCCTCCGCGCTGGACTTGTTGCGCCAGTCCTTCCAGCACGCGCTCCAGGCCAGCGACGCCCCCATCGCGGGTTTCTGCTGCCCCCACATCGTCATGGCTCGCCTGAGCCTGGGGCACGACCTGGAGGAGGTCGAGCAGGAGGTGGTGGCGCGCATGGACTTCGTGCGCAAGGTGGGCGTCGTGGTGGTAAAGGACATCCTTCTCTTCCTCCAGCGCTATGTGCGGCAGCTCCGCGGCTTGACACCCGTGTTTGGATCCATGAGCGGCGACGACTTCAGCGAGGAGGCCTTCGAGGCCACGCTGACTCCCGAGCGCGCCAGCCTCATCCGGTGCTGGTACTGGCTCATGAGGATGAAGGCGCGCTACCTGAGCGGCGCCTCTGACGAGGCGCGTGCGGCGGGAGAGCGGTGCGCCGAGCTGAGCTGGACCCTGCGGGGCCGCTACCTGTTCGCGGAGTTCACCTTCTTCCGCGCCCTGAGCCTGGCCGCCTGCTTCGAGCGGATGGCTCCCGGAGAGCAGGGCCCGGCCCTCGAGGCCCTCCGGGAGGCCCAGCGGCAGTTCGCGGAGTGGGCGGGGAACTGCCCGGAGAACTTCCGCGCGCAGGAGCGGATGGTCT
>NZ_DASPHO010000766.1:0-10658 GCF_035629615.1 Hyalangium sp.
TCGCGGTGCGGTCTATGGTGACGCCGTCTACGGGGGCACCTACACCGCCGACACGACCGTGTCCTATCCGCGAGGCGCCCCGGCCTCGGGCACACCCATCGACTTCGCGGCCCGGTTCGCCGAGCTGCGCGGCCTCTCCACCCAGCTGGCGGGCCTGCCGGTCAACGGCACCACCACGTTCGAGTCCTGGGGCGGCGTCATGATGAACGGCGTGAATCCGAGCGTGAACGTCTTCGACGTGCAGGCCAGCGCCTTCGTGGGCGCCACGCTGCTGTCCATCACCGCGCCGGCCGACTCCCTGGTTGTGGTCAACATCCACGGTACCTCGGCCAGCTTCGGCGGTTTCGGCCACGAGTTCCGCGGCGGCATCGATCAGCAGGGCGTCCTCTACAACTTCGTGGACGCCACCAGCATCACGGCGGCGGGCTTCGGCTTCTGGGGCACGGTGCTGGCCCCGTACGCCGATGTCTCCTTCAGCGATGGGAGCTGGGATGGCGGCCTCTTCGCGAAGTCGCTGACGGGCAACGCCGAGGGCCACATCAACGCGCTGAACGACCACGACATCTGCCAGTAGCGGTTCCGCGGGAGGGGCTCGTCACTGGGCTCCTCCCGCTTCATTCCCGATAACCGGCGCTCAGTTGGCGAGCACGCGGAAGCTGTTCGAGGTCACCGAGTGGCCCGCGGAGTCCATGGCGGTGATCGTCACGAAGCTGCCGCCCGGGGCGTCCACGGTGACATCCTCCTGCAGGAGCACGCCCTGGTTGAACGGACTGCTCTGCGTGGGGGTCATCGTCCCGTTGGAGACGCTCAGGTTCACCCGGCCTTGGAAGAGCTCCGCGTCCGGCCCTTGCGCCCGCAGGATGACGCGGAAGGGCTTCAGGCGGATCTGGGTCGCGATGGGGTCGATCGCAATCCCGGTGATGTCGATCGGCTGCGTGACTTCAAAGCCGTCCTCGAACACCACCTGACGGCCGTCCGTGAGCTCGACCCGGAGCTCGTGCGGCCCCACGGGCAGCCCTTCTCCGACTTCCGAGAGGAGGCGGTACCCCTTCTCTTCCGTCCGGAGGATGTCGAAGGTCTGCTCCCCGATGCCCAGGCGCGCCGAGGTGACGAGCTCGGCGGAGTCCTCGCTGTAGGCGACCTTGAAAGGGAAGGTGCCCTCCAGGTTCACGGTCAGCAGGATCCGCTCGTTCGCCGCCATGGACGTGGGCGCTACGGACACGATGGACGGCAGTGGCAATTCGGAGGCGCCACACGCACACAGAGGCAAGGCCAGCACCGACATCCACCGTTTCACGGCGCGCATCATAGCCACAACTGGCGAGCCTGGCCGAATCCTTGCCCGGCTCAGGCTCTGCTCGATTCAACGCTTCTCGACATCGAAGGGATTCGACAGCCCCTTGTGTCCGTGAGCGTCCTCCACCATGAGGTAGACGTTGTGGCCGTGCAGGGAGAGGGAGATCTCCTCCACCTGCACCCCCTCCGAGAAGGAGCCCTGGGTGACGGTGCTCACCTTGCCCCTGCTGGAGCGGAGCGACAGGGGTGACTTGAA
Organism: Hyalangium sp.; assembly: GCF_035629615.1. Classification (GTDB taxonomy): domain Bacteria; phylum Myxococcota; class Myxococcia; order Myxococcales; family Myxococcaceae; genus Hyalangium. The sequence goes on from NZ_DASPHO010000766.1 coordinate 1,553, forward strand.
GCTCCTGGCGCCGCGTCCCAGGGCCCGAATGGTGATCCGGAACGGGACGTTGCGAACCTGGTCCCGGATGGGATCGATCCAGAAACCGAAGATGTTGCCCCGGTCTCCCCCCTCCGTCCCGTCCTCGCCGGTCCCGCCGTCCCCTGGCGTGCCACCGTCGCCCCCCGGTCCTCTCAGCGTGTGCTCGGGGACGATGGAGAAGCCACCCTCGCGCACGGCCTCGCGGCCATCCGCCAGCGTCACGCGGATGTCGTAGGTACCCAGCTCCAGGCCCTCGGGGACCGGGAGGATGAGCGTCCCATCGTGATCGGCGAAGGCGACGTCCACGGGCTGCCCGGCCAGCTGCACCGTCATCTGCAGCTGCGCGGGATCCACGGCCTGCTCCTGGTAGTCCACCGAGAGGGGCAGCACGGCGCTCACCTTCACGGACAGGGCGGACGGGCTCCCCCGCGGCAGCTGCTCGGGCAGCACCGAGACGATGGAGGGAGCGGGGAGCCCGGCAGGCCCACAGGCCCAGAGCAGGAGCGGCAGCAGTGCGAGGACAGCCCGATTCATGGTTCGTACCTCACACCGAGGGAGGCGCCGATCCCTCCCAGCTGGGCATTGAGACGGGCTGTCTGGGCGGGGCCGTACTCGCCCCGGAGCTCCATGAGGAGGCTCACGCGGCTGAAGCGCAGCGCCCCTTGCGCGGCCAGGAAGGCCATGGGCGCCAGCTTGCTCTCACCAAAGGTGGCCTGAAAATCGCTGGAGACGTCATGCTGGAACGGCAGGACGCCCGCCCCCGCCCGGCCGTACACGGCGAAGGCCGAGCGCTCGAACAGCGTGAGGCGCGCGGAGGCAAGCACCGGGCCCGCCAGCACGCTCGAGTGCAGCGTGCCATAGCCGTCGATCCGTGCATCCAGCGCGGCGCGGCGCAGCCCCGCCTCGACCTCCGCGGCGACCCGCTCATTCCAGAAGGGCAGGGGGTAGGACGCGCCCAGGGCCACCGCGGGCCCTCGGTTCGCGCCTCCGGCGAAGAAGGCTCCCGCCAGCAGGTGGATGGCGAGCTTGGACGTGGAGGCGACGACAGGGGCTGTCGGCGTGGACGCCACCGGTGGTGAGGGGGGCAGGGGGCGCTCCTCCACGCGCCCCACCGTCGCCTGGGCCTGTGCGGTGTCCTTGGTCCCGCGGCGCCGGGCCTGCACGGAGACGGACTGGGAGCCCTCCAGGGGGCTCACCCGGTAGCTCGGGGACGCGTCCTTCGGGTCCTCCACGTGAGCGCCCTCGGCGGTGAGCTCCAGCTCCGCGGCGGTCAGCGGCTCCTCCCCAACGACGACCACCCATCCCCCCGAGCGCGGCAGGGGCTCCGGCGTGAGCAGCGCCACCAAGGAGCGCTGATCCGGCACGTCGATCTTGATCAGCCGATCCGTCTTCAGAGAGCCCCGCGTGGCCAGCACGCGCGCCTGCCTCATGCCGGGAGGAACCTCGACCGGCACCTTGGCCTTGCCGCGGCGATCGGCCTTCACGGGACCGAAGCGGGCAGCCCCCAGCTCGATCACCACCTCTGCGCCAGGATCCGTGGTGATGGGCAGCGTCGTCCGCCCGACCAGCGGGATCCGGACCACCGCCACCTCGGGCGGCCCCGAGGGCGTCTCCACCCAGAACGCCAGCACGGCGAGCAGGGGGTAGCGCACGTCCGGCGGCGTCCACTGGAACTTTCGGACCTTGCCTTGCTCCACCACCGGCTGCACGAAGCTCCCCGTGGAAGCGGTGGCGCGCAGGGGGCCGGTCCCCTCGGGGACCTGGAGCTCCAGCTCCACGCTTGTGTCCTGCCCGAGCACCACCCGCGCTGGCGTCGCCCGCACCTCTGGCACCGCCGCTGCCGCGACCCCCGGCAGGGCGACGACAGCTAGGAAAAGCAGGAACACCAAGCGCATAGAGGATTCCCAGCGATGTTCACTCCCTCGCCGGGGAACGTCAACACCTCATCACTCTTCGGCGAGAGTGGGCGCGGGTGCCGCGTCGGCCGTCTCTGTAGCCGAAGGTGCGAGCGGCTTGTCCGCGGGGCCGCTGGTGCGCGCGCTGGGTGGGCTGAAGGCGGGGCGCTCGGCGGGGGCGCCGCCGCGGCCGTGCACCAGCGTCTTCGTCTCGGCCTTGAAGGCGATGTCCACCTTGTCCCCGCGGACGGCCGTCACCAGCCCGAGCCCGAAGGTCGGGTGCTGGATGACCTGGTCCAGCTTGTAGGCGTCCTTGGGGCTGTACTTGGGCGCGTTGGCGATGTCCTTGCCGGCCAGCTGATCCTCGAAGGAGATGACCACCTTCTCGGGCTTCTCCGCGCGGGGAGCGCCGGAGGCGCGAGCGATGCTCCGCGCCGTGGGCCGGTCCGTGGTGCCCGGCGCGCTGCGGTAGACGTGGTCGCCTCCACAGGTGTTGCAGCGCACCCGGACGATCTTGGGGCCCACCATCGCCAGGATGGTGTGAGCCAGGGTGAGCTTGCAGCGGGTACAGGGGGCATCGACTTCGCCGCCAACCTTATGATGAGTCGCCATCGGGATGCTCGGTTTCGGGCCTGAGGCCCTCGTCATGAGAAAAAGGGGGGCGGAACATAAAGTCCGCCCCACCGAAGCACAACCGCCGTGCGACGGGCACTTGTGCCGCCGGAGCAGGCACGTAGAGTGGGGACAGGTTCGTTCCCCTCCTATCCACCTATGGCCACCGAGAACGCAGACAACGCGCCCAAGGAACCCCACGCTCTCCTCCAGGCGATCGAGAACTTCGGCAAGGGGGCGATGAGGGTTGTCTCGGACATTGGCGGGGTGACGTACCTGGGCTTCCAGGTAGGCCGCTGGGCTCTCAAGCGGCCCTACCGCCTGCATAACCTGTTTGCTCAGCTGGACTTCGTGGGGGTGGGCTCCATCTTCATCGTGGCGCTCACCGGGGTGTTCACCGGCATGGTGTTCGCCCACCAGTCCTCGCGCGCCTTCGAGCTGTTCGACGCGGAGAGCATGGTGGGCCCCACGGTGGCGCTGACGCTGACGCGCGAGCTGGCCCCGGTGTTCTCCGCGCTCATGGTCACCATGCGCGCCGGCTCCGCCATGTGTACGGAGCTGGGCACCATGCGCGTCTCCGAGCAGGTGGACGCCCTGGAGACGATGGCCGTCAACCCCATCCAGTACCTGCTGGTGCCCCGGGTCATCTCCGGCCTCATCATGGTCCCCGTGCTCACCATGCTCTTCAACACCACGGGCATGTGCGGCTCCTACTTCGTGTCGGTGATCGCCAAGGGCATCTCCGCGGGAACGTTCCTGAACCGCACCCAGCAGTGGCTGGACCCTATCGACTTGTACGAGGGCCTCATCAAGGGCGCCATCTTCGGGCTCTCGGTGACGCTGGTGTGCTGCTACAAGGGCTTCAACGCCTCGGGTGGCTCCAAGGGCGTGGGCCAGGCGACCACCGAGGCCATGGTGGCCAGCGCGCTGTCCATCTTCATCCTCGACTTCTTCGTCGGCGTGATGCTGCACTAGAGGCTGCACTCGATATCGCCTGAGCCCATGGCTACCGCCGCGCCAGAGTCCGCCGCCGAGCGGCCGATGATCCAGATCGTCAACCTCCACAAGATGTTCGGCGAGCACAAGGTGCTCACCGGCATCAACCTCACCATCCCCGAGGGGAAGACGTGCGTCATCCTCGGCGGCTCGGGCTCGGGCAAGACGGTGCTGATGAAGCACATGATCGGCCTGCTCAAGCCGGATGAGGGCCAGGTGATCGTCGACGGGGAGGATCTCGTCCCGCTGGGCGACGCGCGGCTGGAGCAGATCCGGCGCAAGTTCGGCATGGTGTTCCAGGCCGCGGCCCTCTTCGACTCGATGACCGTGTACGAGAACGTGGCCTTTCCGCTGCGCGAGCACCGCAAGGAGCTGTCCGAGGAGCAGATCCGCGCCCTCGTCCGCTCCAAGCTGGAGCTGATGAGCCTGCCCCCCTCCGTGGAGGCCAAGTTCCCGGCGGACCTGTCCGGCGGCATGCGCAAGCGCGTGGGCCTGGCGCGCGCCGTGGTGATGGAGCCGAAGATCGTCCTCTACGACGAGCCCACCACGGGCCTGGACCCCATCACCACCGACTCCGTGGACGAGATGATCCTGGCGGCCCAGGCCCGGCTCAAGGTGACCAGCGTCGTCATCAGCCACGACATCGCCTCGGCCTTCAACGTCGGGGACTACATCGCCTTCCTGTCCAAGGGCCTCATCATCGAGTTCGGCCCGCCGGAGCAGCTGCGCAGCTCCGAGCACCCGATCGTCAAGAATTTCCTGCAGACGTGGTTTGGGAAGAACTGACCATGGGACTGGAAAAGGTGGCACCCGGGCGGCAACCCGCTAGAGTCGCCTTGGCCGGACCCCCTCGGAGTCACCCTCGGTGAAGAAGCTCGTCACGCCTTTCCGTGTAGGACTGCTGGTCATCACCGCCGGGGCCTTCTTCTTCGCGTTCTTCATGTTCGCGAGGAAGGGAGGCCTGAGCGAGAAAGAGTCCATCAGCGTGTGGGCGTACTTCCGGGACGCCTCGGGGCTGAGCGCCAAGAGCCGGGTGCAGATCGCCGGCATCGCCGTGGGGGAGATCAGCAGCATCAGCCTGGAGGGCACGCGCGCCAAGGTGTGGCTGAAGATCCGCAATGACGTGGAGCTGCGCGAGGACGCCATCCTCACCAAGCGCTCGGAGTCCCTGCTGGGCGACTACCTGCTGGATCTCAGCCCCGGCACCGAGCAGGGCCTGCCCATGGCGCAGGGCGGGCAGATCAAGCGGGTGATCGACACCCAGGGCATGGAGGCCGTCTTCCAGTCGCTCAGCCAGATCACTGCGGACATCCAGCAGGTGACGGCGGCGCTGAGGGACGTGCTGGGCGGAGAGCGGGGCGCAGGCTCGCTGCAGCGCATCGTGGAGAACCTCATCCACCTGTCCGAGTCCGTGGACAACACGGTGCGCACCAGCGGCGAGAAGCTCAACGCCATCCTGTCCAACTTCGAGGGCGTCTCCGAGGACGTGCGCGGGGTGACAGCGGAGAACGAGGCGGAAGTCACCCGCATCGTCAACAACATCGAGGGCATCACCAAGGACGTGCGCGAGGTGCTGGCCACGGTGAAGCACGTGGTGGGCACCAACGAGGGCGATCTCAAGGAGGGCGTGGCCAGCCTCAAGGAGACGATCCAAAAGCTGGATCGGACGCTGGGCAACCTGGAGCAGATCACCCAGGGCGTGCGGGAGGGGGAGGGCACGGTGGGCGCGCTGCTGGCGGACAAGCAGCTCGGCCAGAAGCTCACCGAGGCCATCTCCGACGTCTCGGACTATGCCACCCGGCTCACTGGCATGCAGACGGAGGTGGGGCTGAACGCCTCCTACCTGCTGGCCCAGGGCCGCGCCAAGAACGGCATCTCCCTGCGCCTGATCCCCAAGCCGGACAAGTACTACCTGCTGGAGATCATCGACGATCCGCGCGGGCTGGTGGAGGTGCAGGTGGTGCAGAACAACCCGCCCGCCTCCGGTCAGCCGGTGGTGCAGACGCAGAAGATCATCAAGGAGACGTACAAGATCAGCGCGCAGTTCGCCAAGCGCTACTACTTCACCACCCTGCGCTTCGGCCTGATTGAGTCCACCGGCGGCGTGGGCGCGGACGTGCACCTGCTCAAGGATCACCTGGAGCTGAAGCTGGATGCATTCAACTTCTCCGCCGAGGAGCTGCGCTACCCGCGGCTGCGCGCCACCCTGCGGGCCCAGGCCTTCGAGCACCTCTTCGTCATGGCCGGCATGGACGACATCCTCAACGCCCAGCAGCGGGACACGGCCACCCAGCGCCTGATCGCCGGCCGGGACTTCTTCTTCGGCGGCGGCCTCTTCTTCACGGACGATGATCTGAAGGCCCTGCTGCCCTCCGTCCCCACGCCCTGACTCCAGCGGCTTGACCTGAGCGCAGGAACGAAGTACCTCGTCGCGGCACGGGTCTTGCCCAGGCGCGCCGTGCTCAGAGTCTTCACCCCCCGGCCTCTCTCCTAGGAAGCCCCATGTCTCTGCTCGTCGTCGGCTCGGTTGCGCTGGATTCTGTAGAAACCCCCTTCGGCAAGAAGGAGGAAGTCCTCGGCGGCTCCGCCACCTTCTTCTCTACCGCGGCCTCCTTCTTCACCCCCGTGCAGCTGGTAGCCGTCGTGGGTGAGGACTTCCCCGAGGCCCACGTGCAGTTCCTCCGCGGGCGCAACATCGGCCTGGAGGGCCTCACCCGCGAGAAGGGCCGCACCTTCCGGTGGAAGGGCAAGTATGGCTTCCAGCTCAACGAGGCCCAGACGCTGGACACCCAGCTCAACGTCTTCCAGGACTTCGCCCCGAAGCTGCCCGAGTCCTACCGCAGCGCCCCTTACGTCTTCCTGGGCAACATCCACCCGGAGCTCCAGTCCCAGGTGCTGGATCAGGTGCAGAGCCCCCGGCTGGTGGCCGCGGACACCATGAACTTCTGGATCCAGGGCAGCCGCGAGGCCCTGCTCAAGACGCTCCAGCGCGTCAACCTGCTCTTTGTCAACGACGCGGAGATCCGCCAGCTCTCTGGCGAGCACAACATCGTCAAGGCCGCGCGCGCCGTGCTCTCCATGGGCCCCACGCGCGTCGTCGTGAAGCGCGGCGAGTACGGCGCCCTCCTCTTCGAGCGCGATCACATCTTCGCCTGCCCCGCCTTCCCCCTCGAGGACGTCTTCGATCCCACCGGCGCGGGGGACACCTTCGCGGGGGGCTTCATGGGCACCCTGGCCACCGCCGCCCAGTTCGACCCGGAAGTCGTCCGCCGCGCCATGGTCATGGGCAGCGTCATGGCCTCGTTCACCGTGGAGCGCTTCAGCCTGGATCGGCTCCGCGATCTCTCCCTGCCGGAGATCCGCAAGCGCTTCAGTGAATTCAAGCGCTTGACGCACTTCGAGGAGCTTGCTCCCTTGCAGGGCTGAAAAAACGGCTCTCCCAGACTTGACGGTATGTGGGAGCACCCCGTACTGTGCACCCCCGCTGTCTTTTTCCATGGTCCTGGAAGGACCGAGGGGGGAGCCTCATGGGTCTGGCCGTGGAGGATCTCGCGTCAATGGAGAACCGGAAGTTCGGACGGGTTCCGTCCCGCATGCGCTGCTGGTGCGAGGGTGAGAACGTCACCCTGTACTCGCGCGTGGGCAACCTGAGCGAGGGCGGCCTCTTCCTGCGCACGAGCACACCGCTGCAGGAGGGGACTCGGGCGACCGTCCGGCTGGGCGCGGGGGAGGAGGACGGGCAGCACTTCCAGACATTGGCCAAGGTCGTCTGGACACGCCACAATGGCAAGCCCTGGCCGCCTGGAATGGGGCTGCAGTTCGAGTCGCTGGATGCTAGCAGTCTGGAGCGGCTCCGGCAGATCATCTCCCACGAGAGCGCGCGCTGGCCCGGGGCTTGAGGAGCCCGGCGGACGAGTGGCCGAGGCACACGAATGCGGATTGCAGTCATCTCCGATATCCACTCCAACATCGAGGCCCTGACGGAGGTGCTCCGCGCGGCGGACCGGCACAAGGTGGACCGGGTCGTCTCGCTGGGAGACATCGTGGGCTACGGCGCGTCCCCCAACGAGTGCTGCGACCTGGTGCGCTCGGTGACGGAGGTGACGCTGCTGGGCAACCACGACGCGGCGGTGGCGGGGCGGATGGACTACTCGTACTACTACGACGCGGCCCGGCACGCGCTGGACTGGTCAGCCAGCGTGCTCGCGGAGGACAACCTCACGTGGCTGCGCAGCCTGCCGTACACGTACCGGATCGGCGAGGTGGGCTTCTGCCACGGCTCGCCCATTGAGCCCAAGGCGTACGAGTACATCTTCGCGCTGGAGCAGGCGCGGGAGCTGACGCCCTTCGTGGCGGAGCTGCCGGAAGTCACGTTCATCGGCCACAGCCACCTGTGCAAGGCGTTCGCCATCGGCAACGGCGAGGTGAATGACGTGGTGGCCCAGAAGTTCGGCATCCGCCGAGGCTACAAGTACATCATCTCCGTGGGCAGCGTGGGGCAGCCGCGGGACTACGACAACCGGGCCTGCTTCGTGATCTGCGACACGGACGCGCGCACGGTGGAGTACACCCGCGTGGAGTACGATATTGAAACGGCGGCGCAGAAGATCTTCGACGCGGATCTCGCGCTGAACTTCGGCAAGCGCCTCTTCCTGGGCGTCTGAGCCAAGGCCCGGGGCGCGCCGGCCTTCGGCCCGCTGAAATGCGGCGGGGAGGCCGGAAACGTGGCATATACCGCCCTGTGCGGAACCACAGCCTGACGACCCTGAGTCGGCCCCTGGTGGGCCTTGTCTCCACCGTCCTGATCGTGCTGGCGCCCACGGGGTGCAGCAAGGAGCCCGGACCGCGTTCCGAGGCCTACGAGCAGGCCCAGAAGCGCTTCAGCACGCTGTATGCGCAGCAGCTGGATGGCGCGTTCGCCGATCCGCAGATGGACGAGATCGAGGCCCTGCTCGAGCAGGTGCCGCCGGACAGCACGGACGCGCCGTCGGCGCGCGAGCTGCAGCAGCGCATCAAGACGGGCCGGGCCAAAGTCGAGAAGGCGCGCAAGGAGCAGGAGGACGCCATCGCGTCGGCGCGGGAGGTGGACTCGGTTGGCCCCTCGGCGCCCACGCCGAGCGAGCCGGATCCAGAGCCCACGCCGGCCCCCACCGAGCCCAGGGATGCAGGGCCGGGGACGGGAGGCCCCGAGGTGGGGACGCAGGCCTCCGAGCTCACGGCCGGCTACCTGGGCTGCTTCCAGCGCATGAAGCAGATCACCGTGACGGGCCGGGGGCTGCGGGACGCCTGGGAGATGGCCGACCGGGCGAGGTGCAACCAGTCGTACCCGGGGTTCGTCGCCAAGGTGGTGATCATCGAAGACGGCAAGGTCTTCGCGGTGTTACCGAAGAGCTCCGTGCAGACCACCTTCGTGACGAAGGACGGCGGCTCGACGACGGGAGGCCCTGACTCAGGCCCGTGAGTATGAACGAACAGACTTTCATGAAGCTGATGCAGCTCCTGCCCAAGTCCGCCCTGTCCTCGGTGGTGGGAGTGGCCACGCGGCTGCCCGCGCCGGCGCCGGTGCACCGGATGGCGATGAA
>NZ_DASPHO010000767.1:0-14191 GCF_035629615.1 Hyalangium sp.
CCTCGCGTTTCGGGTCTGCTATCGCATGAGCCACATCGCGTGCCTCCTGAAGAACTTGAGAGGAGGCATATCCCGAGAAGCGCATAAAACGGGTCAAGGCAACAGCGGCATCTATGGCCTCATGCGAGAGGGAACGACTTCCCTGAAGGCAGCGTCCGATCTGCTCTTCGATGTTGGCGATCTCTTCTGTGAGGCGCGTCATCGCTCTAGCACCAGTGCGCATGCCGATGGCGCTGCCTTCATCACGCGCAATCGCCAGGTAGAAAACCCGTGCTCGCTCAGCACCTAGGGAGGAAGGATCGACCGAGAGAGTGACCTGCTCGCGGAGCGGAGCCAGCATCCGGAGGCGAGGCCCCTCGAAAAATGCGAGTGCGACCTTGGCGAGCACGCTCGCAGCTTCAGGTCCCTCTCCTGGCAGGAGAGATGCCAGATCCGCCTGCGCAACCCCTGCTGGCAGCAGGGCCAAGAGGGCTAGGAGCCTTCGAGCCACATCGGTCATGCGAGGGCCATTCAGGGAGAGCTGAACAGCGGCGCCAAGGGCCGACATCCCAGGAAGCGAACCCCGCTTCTGTTGCCAGAGCTGCCACGTGAGTGACAGCGGATTACCTTGGGCACTCCGAGCCATGAGGTGGATGGCGAGTGGCAGCCCCTCCAACTCCGCGAGCAGTTGCGCAAGCAGCGAGTCGGCGCGATCCACATCCTGGGCAATGGAGCAGAAGAGGTCGCGCGCTGCAGCGGAATCGAGTGGAGTCACCTTGAGGGAAGGTGCCGAGCGGGGGATGAAGGGAGCTTCGTTACCGCGGACCGCGCAGACGAGAGCGAGGTGCTCGATGCCCCGAAGTTCCCGGAGCAGTTCCTCAGTTCCAGCCCTGTTCGAGTCCCAAGGCGTCTCGGCGTTGTCGAGGACGAGCAGGGAAGGAGTACCCCCCAGGTGCCGCTTCACGGCTTGCCAGAGGCCCGCCTCGGAGGTGACACCGAGCCTGGCGGCGATCGCGGCAACCATCAACTCGGTCGAAGCCGCGCCATCCAGGCGGACGAAGTACCGGCGGCTTCCGTATCGCCGTGTCACCTCAGAATGGTGGAGAGCCTCCACGGCGAGCGTGCTCTTTCCGATTCCAGGCGGGCCGAGAATCGTTATCGGGCGTGGGTCCTCCACTAGGAGCGCGGCGACGAGCTTCGTCACGAGGTCATCGCGGCCGAAGCAGTCTCCTTGCACAGGGATGGCCGGCGCCTCGAGATCCGCTTTGGACGAGTGGGATGCGCCTGAACCAGGCTTTCGCGGGCTCCCAGCAAAGTCCCGGTTCTCGAAGATGGGTCTGCGCGTCTGATCGAGCAGCGCGAACGAGCGCAGCTGCTTCTCGGCCTTCTCCCAGAGAGGCTTGAACGATTTCTTGAAGGCGGGCTGAGGACCGTGGCGCACGACGATGTCGTGGAAGACTTTCGTGTCGCCCGAGTCCAGGAACGAGGCCACACATCCAGCATCTGTCTGGGTGGCTTTGAACTCCCCTCGCTTGTAGGCCACGTCGAACTGAAGCAGCCACGAGGCCAGGAACCGGTTGAGGACACAGGCCCCAGGACTCAAGGGAGAGGAGTCCAGTCCGTTCAAGATCGCCGAGGTATCTGGGCGCAGTCGCTCCCGGAGGCGCTTGTCGAGCGGCTCGGGGACTCGGAGCCCGCAGTAGCGCTCATAGAGATCATCCGCGCTCAGGCGGTTTTGACGAAGCTCCTCTTCCGTGGCGAGGAGCTGGGACTTCACATCTTCCAGCGAAGGATCCGAGAGGAACTCCTGGACGATCCGCTCGTGGCGGAAGTCCGCAATGCGAATGCGGAAGAGGTCCACCAGCCCACCATCTCCGGTGCCCGAGACGAGGTAGTTGCGGCGTTCCGTCCGGTCTGAGGTGTCGAAGCGGTGATCCAGACCATCGTTCACCCAGTAGGAGCGGAACGGGGTGTCTTCCTGCTTTGTCTCGATGCCGAATCCGACCGCCAGGATGACAGCATCGAACGTCTGTTGATGATGACCTGTGTCGTTCCACTCCAGCTTGCGCTCGCGACTTGGAACCAGCCGCTGTTGCACATCTCGGACCTTGGGGTGAACAGCGATGCGGTATTGCGCGGCCATGGGCGTCCAACTGGCGAGCAGCTGTGTCGCCACATCCCCCGCCAGCCCCGCGCTCCAGTCGAGGAGCGGCAGTCCCGCGTGTTCGTTCTCCGAAGAAGCCTCGGGCCAGTCGTAGATGTGGGGGTGGAGCCACCTCAGCCGGTTGTTCCGGAACAGCAGGAGGAGCTCGGTCTGCTCCTCGAGCAGGGTGACCTCGCAGCCTCGGACGGCCGCTCCAGCGGCGGCAGTCATCCCGGCCGCGCCTCCTCCAACAATGGCGACGCGGGAGCCCGTCTGGAGCCGCTTCTCGGTGAAGAGCGCATGGATAAGGTTGAGAGCCCGGACCTGCTGGGAGTACAGGGTGACACGCCGCTCGAAGCAGCCGAGGACGAAGATCCCCGGCTCACCAGGCACCTCCATCTGCTTGAGGATTTCGCTCGGCGCCACCAAGAGGACTCCTTGCCCGCGGAGAGGTACTCCTTCACGAGCCGATCAACCACGAGGTCTCAGCATAGCTGGCAGCCACCATCAAGGAACGTGTAAGCCTCGGGGCGTACGTGTTGCTCCGGGTGCGCGGTGGAGCTTCACCCTCTAGGATGGCGCCTCCTCCATTCAACCTCGGGAGCACTGATGGCCGGCTGGCGCGTGTGGACAGGACTGATGTTGCTGGGACTCACCCTCGCTTGTGGCGGGGACGACGAGCAGCCACCCCAGGGGCCCCAGGGCACCCAGATCGACTGCACCTGGTTCGAGGGCGACAACTGCTACAAGCAGGCCCTCGCCTCCGTGAAGTCCTGCCTGCCGGACGATGCGGCCCTGGGCACCCTCTCCTCCACAGGCGACCGCTGCACCTACGCCTCCGGTCACACCGTCACCTTCAACAAACCCGTCAACCTGTCGGCCATGGACGACCCTGAGTGGGACTTCAATGTCTCCACCAGCGCCGGCCAGTGCGTCGGATACCACGAGACCTCGGGGGGCATCCGCCTGGAGACGCCCAGCGGCACGTTCATCGAGGACGCCTCCCGGGGTGCCCTGCAGCTCACCTGCCCCGACGGCAGCCAGTTCTACATGGCCAATGTCTTCGAGGCGCTCGAATGCGGCTTCGGAAACCTGCCCGGCTATGCCACGAGCTCGAGCTCAAACTCCGTGGTCTTCTCCTTCATCGGTGCTACAGACGGCAGCCTCAGCGTCTTCGAGTGCCGACAATAGGGGCGTACCGCGCAGACCCGGGATGGGGGCGGGACGAGAGAGCAACATGGCGGATACATCTCAGGGGCTCTGGGCCTCCGTGAAGGAGGCCCTCCAGGGCTCACATCAGGACTACACCGAAGGTTCTCTCCGGCGCTCCATCTTCCTGCTCTCCGTCCCCATGGTGCTGGAGACGGTCCTGGAGTCTGTCTTCGCGGTGGTGGACGTCTTCGTCGTGGGCCGGCTCGGGGCGGACGCCGTCGCCACCGTGGGCCTCACCGAGGCACTGATCACCATCATCTATGCCGTGGCCATGGGTCTGAGCATCGGTGCCACCGCCATGGTCGCCCGCCGCATCGGTGAGAAGGACAAGGAACAAGCCGCCCGCACCGCCGTGCAGGCCATTGGCCTGGGCTTGCTGCTGGGCCTTCCCATCTCCATCGCTGGCGCCCTCTTCGCCCGGCCGCTGCTGGAGCTCATGGGCGGCTCGCCCTGGGTGCTGGAGCACGGGGTGGGCTACACCCAGGTGATGCTGGCCAGCATGGTCAGCGTGGTGCTCCTCTTCCTCATCAACGCCATCTTCCGGGGCGCGGGGGACGCCGCCATCTCCATGCGCGTGCTGTGGCTGGCCAACCTCCTCAACATCATCCTCGCCCCATGCCTCGTCTTCGGGTGGGGGCCCTTCCCGGAGCTGGGAGTGCTGGGGGCGGGGGTGGCCACCACCCTGGGGCGCAGCGCTGGAGTGCTGTTCCAGCTCTTCTGGCTGGTGCGCGGCAGCGGCCACCTCCGGCTGCGGTGGGAGCACCTCCGGCTGGAGCCTCGGACGATGCTGACCATGCTGCGGCTGTCCGGCCTGGGCATGCTCCAGGCCTTCGTGGGCATGTCGAGCTGGGTGGTGCTGGTGCGCATCGTCTCCACCTTCGGCAGCGCGGCCACCGCGGGCTACACCATCGCCATGCGCATCATCATCTTCGCGCTGCTGCCCTCGTGGGGGCTGGGCAACGCCGCGGCGACGCTCGTGGGCCAGAGCCTGGGCGCGAAGAAGCCCGAGCGAGGCGAGCAGGCCGTCTGGACCGCGGCCCGCTACAACGTGGTCTTCCTGGGCAGCATCGGGCTCCTCTTCATCCTGGTGGCCAAGCCCCTCATCGGCGCCTTCACCCAGGACGCCGAGGCGGCCGCCTATGGCGTGGAGTGTCTGCGCATCGTGAGCGCCGGCTTCCTCTTCTATGCCTTCGGAATGGTGCTCGAGCAGGCCTTCAACGGTGCGGGCGACACGCTGACGCCCACGCTCATCAACCTTGGCTGCTTCTGGGTGCTGGAGCTGCCACTCGCGTGGGTGCTCGCGAACACCCTCCAGATGGGCCCTACCGGCGCGTTTCTCTCCATCACCGTCAGCTACTGCATCCTCGCCGTGGTGAGCGTGTGGCTCTTCCGCCAGGGCAAATGGAAGCTCCGCGTGGTGTAGCGCCTCGCGGGCCCGTGAGCCTGGCGCTCAGGGCAGGGCGATCTCGAAGCCGGTGCGCCCAGGGGGAAACGAGGCCCTCGGGCGGCTGGCCGGAGTCACCGCGTAGAGGTGGAAGTCCAGCCGGCGCAGCAGGAAGCCCTTCAGCGCCGGCGCCAGCGGATCCTCCTCACCCAGGTACAGCGTGAAGAAGTGGAAGCCCTGCCCGCGGTGGTCCGCGTACACCTGCTCCAGCAGCGCGCGGAAGATGGCGGGATTCTCCCCGGCGATGCTGGTGTTGCAGAGGTAGAAGGAGCGGAAGTCCTCGCCGGGCGCGGGCAGCCGCGGCGCTCCCACCACCGTGGCCAGCGCGTCGAAGCCCAGCCGCATCCAGCGCATCCCTCCCCGGTAGGCCCGCACCTGGTAGCGCTTCACCGCCGACGGATCCCACGCGGAGGTGCACCCCACCAGGCGCTCCTCCCGGTCAAAGGCGAGGTAGCAGCGCTCCACCGTCAGTCCTGGCCAGTGCGCGAGCCGGTGCTCCAGCTCGCCCAAGTCGTACCGGTAGCCAAAGGGCCGTGCGCGGTGGTCCACGTCCAGCAGCGCGGCCATGGCGGGCACGTCCTCGGGCGTGGCGCGGCGCACCGTGTACGGGCTCGGGCTCGGCTTGCGGCGCAGCACGAACTGGACGGACACGGCGGAGAAGCGGCGCAGCAGCGTGTAGTGCGGCTGGGCGGCCCGTCTCTCCTTGCGCTTCACCAGCGCCTGCAGCGCCGCGGCGTTGGTGGCCATCACCGCGGTGAGGAAGGCGCTCACCCCGTGGCGCTCGGCCGCCTCTTCCAGGATGGGCCCGTAGAAGCGCGCGAGTCCCCGGGTGCGGCGCGCGGAGAAGCGGGCACGCAGATCTCCCAGGTAGCCCACGCGGCACGGCTGCCCCTCCAGCCACCCCTCTCGCACGTGAATGGCGCCCAGGCCGTCGAGCCGGCCGCCCTCCTCGTGGACCCACACCTCGGTGCTCCCCCGCTGCAGCTCGAAGAGGGCGAAGTAGTCCGGCGAGCGCTGACTGGAGAGCACCAGCTCCCCCTGCATGGGAACCTCGCCGAACAGCTCCAGCAAGGCGGCGTTGTCCTCGGAGGTGGCGCGGCGCATGGGGCTCATGAGCGCGGCTCAGCCTGGCAGCAGCCTCCGGACTTCATGGGAGCGCGCAATCCGCTCAAAGAGGTATTGCCCGGGTTCACTGAGGGTGATTTAGCCTGCAGCCCCCCCTCTCGCCAGAACAAGGAAGCCATGAGCCCACGGTTGAACCTGTTGGCTCCCGAGGTCCGCGCCAACCCCTATCCCCACTACGCCGAGCTCCGGCGGACTGCGCCCGTATGTCAGGTGGATCCCGGCGGACTCTGGGCGGTGTCGCGCTACGACGACGTGATCGCCGTCCTCAAGAATCCCCAGCTGTTCTCCTCGGAGGGCATGCGGCGAGCCACCTGTCCGCCGTGGTTCGAGGAGGCCCCCTTCGCGCAGTCGATGATTGTCCAGGATCCGCCTGAGCATGGCCGGCTCCGGGTGCTCGTCAACCGCGCCTTCGGCCCCGCCGCCCTGAGCCGGCTCGAGCCCTGGGTCCGGCAGCGCTGCCAGACGCTCGTCGAGCAGCTGCCCGCCGAGCAGCCCCTGGATCTCATCGACGCCTTCACCCGCCCCCTGCCCGCGAGCGTCATCGGCGAGCTGCTGGGGCTGGAGGCCTCGCTCCAGCCGCTCTTCAAGCGGTGGGCGGATGATCTGACGAGCGTCTCCTCCGTGGCGCCGGGAGACACCGCGCGCAAGGAGGAGATCCGCTCCACCGCGCGGGAGGCGCGCCAGCACCTCACCGAGGCGCTCGCGCAGCGCCGCCGCAGCCCGGGAGAGGACATGCTGAGCGATCTGCTCGCCACCCGGGTGGAGGGCGAGGCGCTGACGGAGCCCGAGCTGATGAGCTTCCTGTTCCTCCTGCTCATCGCCGGCATGGAGACGACCATCCACCTGCTCAACCACTCCGTGCGGCTGCTCATGGAGTACCCGGAGGTGCTGGCGCGCGTGCGTGCGAACCCCTCGCTCCTGCCCAAGCTGGTGGAGGAGGTGCTGCGCTACGAGCCACCCGTCCACGCCATCATGCGCGTCACCACAGCGGAGACGGAGCTGAGCGGGGTGCGCCTGCCTCAGGGGGCGTGGGTGATGGCGATGCTGGCCTCTGCCAGCCGGGACGAGACGCGCTTCCCCCACTCGGAGCGGTTCGAGCTGGAGCGGCCAGGGCCCCAGAACCTGCCCTTCGGGCATGGCGTCCACTTCTGTCTTGGGGCGCCGCTGGCACGGCTGGAGGCGCGGCTGGGCCTCGAGGCGCTGCTGTCACGCTTCAGCGGCTTCGCGCCGCGAGGGCCCGTGACGTGGAACCACTCCCTGTCCGTGCGAGGGCCGAGGGTGCTGCCCGTGGAGCTGTTCCCCTCAACTTCCACGTACCGGTGAAAAATGCAGCCTGGGGAGAAGTCGGCTCCCCCCGCTTGCGAGCGCCTGGGAGGGCACGCTTAAGTCTGGGGCTCGGACGAAGCGCTCTCACGCCGCGACAGGGGGTGCGGGAGCAGAGGAGGCACGGGGCCTTGCCGCTGAGCTACTCCCTGGTGGAGCGCAGTCTGCTGAGAGATCGAGCGGGGTTCCTGATGCACGTGCGGGTGCCCCTGCTCGTCTGGGAGACGCCGCCGGCCTCCGCGCATGAGCTGGCCTGGGTGACCCAGCCCGGCGTCGTGCCCCCGCGCTCCCTGGCCTCCGAGCCGCTCATCTTCGAGGTGCAGAAGGGCGTACACGCGCGGCCCTCGGGCCTGGCCTTCGGCATCACCTTGGGCCGCGCGGCCAACAACGACATCATGCTGGATGACCCCACGGTGAGCCGCTTCCACGCGGCCCTCCAGCGGGATGAGCGCACCGGGGTGTGGTACCTGCATGACGCTGAGAGTCAGAACGGGACCTTCGTGGAGGAGGCGCGCGTGGATCCGCGCATCCCCGCCCCGGTGGCCAGCGGCGCAAAGCTGCGCCTCGGCGATGTCCGTGTGCAGTTCCTCCTCCCAGAGCCCTTCGCGGACTGGGTGCTGGCGCGCTCCTCGTAGAGGGCGAGAACACGGGGGCTCCTGATTTCTGATGCCCCCCGTTCTTGTATCTAATGAGGCTCTGGTCTAGAGGTCTCGCGCCACTCCCCCCTGGGACCGCCCCGGTCCCATGTCCTGCAGTTCCCCCATCAGGAGAAGCAGTAATGCGCCACGCCATGAAGTTGACCGCCTGTCTCGCGCTGCTCTTGGCAGCGGTGAGTCAGGCGATCGTTCCCCCCCAGCCCGGTCCCAATTCGCTCGCGAACAAGGCCTTCTTCAAGCCAGGGCTCTACCTCCCCATCACCAACACATCGCTCCAGGAGGCCCAGGCCAGGATGTCCTCGCTGAGCGCGGGCGCCTGGGAGGACTTCTTCGCGCGCAACGGGAGGGCCTTCAACGTCTACGTGGATCTGCGCACGGGCGCGGCCACCTCCCTCCAGGGCTCCATCCCGCTCATCCCGGGCAAGGGGACGGGCAACCAGGTGACGCTCCGCAGCCTGCAGCAGACGCTCGGGCGCGGCGTCACCCAGGTGGACGCGGCGGTGGTGGGCGATCTGATCGTCAAGTTCATCGCGGACAATGCGGCGGCCCTGGGCGTGGACCCGGTGCAGCTGGGTGAGCCTCGCGTGACGCAGGTGTCGGACGTGCTGTGGCAGATCCACATCCCGCAGCAGGTGAATGGCGTGCCCGTGCGTCACGCGCGGGTGGCGGCCACGATCAACAGCGGCAACCTCATCCTCGTGGGCACCGAGGCCTGGGCCAATACGAGCGTCTCCGTCAAGCCCGCGGTGACGGCCGATGAGGCCATGGGGTTCGCAGGGGACTACCTGGGCCTGTACGAGACGCCGGGAGCCCTGTGGCAGCAGCCCGAGCTGGAGATCCTCCCCGAGGCTCGCCAGGAGCAGCAGAACGGGCAGACCTTCATCGGGACGTTTGGCCAGGGCTATGCCCACAAGCTCGCGTGGACCTATGGCTTCCAGCGCCCGAATGAGAACGAGACGTGGAAGGTGTCCGTGGACGCGCAGACGGGCGAGGTGCTCGCCGTCGAGGACAGCAACCACTACTTCGACGCCAAGCTCAAGGGAGGCATCTACCCGACCACCAACATCGGCATCTGCCCCACGGAGGCGACGTGCGGCACCCTGCAGCCCGACTCGCCCATGCCGTGGGCGGACACGGGCTTCCCCGCGCCGAACAACTTCACGGACGCCGCCGGCGTGTATGACTACTCCGGCTCGGGGACCGCGAGCACCACGCTCAACGGCAGGTACGTGAAGATCAACGACACCTGCGGGCCTCCCACGTTCAGCTCGCCCACGGGCAACATCGACATGGGCGGCGTGAACAACGATCACGACTGCACCACGGGCGGTGGCGGCGCCGGCAACACGGCCGCGTCGCGCTCGTGCTTCTACGAGATCAACAAGCTGGCCGAGCAGGCCCGCGGCTGGCTGCCCACCAACACGTGGCTGCAGGGGCAGGTGCCTGCCAACGTCAACCTCACCCAGACGTGCAACGCCTTCTACAGCCCGTCCGCGGGCACGGTGAACTTCTACAAGAGCGGCGGCGGCTGCCGGAACACGGGCGAGATCGGCGCCGTGTTCGATCACGAGTGGGGCCATGCCATTGACGACAATGACTCTGGCGGCGCGCTGAGCAACTCGAGCGAGGGCTACGCGGACATCGTGGCCATCTACCGCCTGCAGACCTCGTGCGTGGGCTACGGCTTCTTCCAGACGCTGGATGACGGCTGCGGCCAGACGGGGGATGGGACGGGCTACAACACGAACGAGGCGCAGACCGGCGCCGCCTGGTGCGCCACGGAGTGCTCCGGCGTTCGCGACGCGGACTACCTGAAGCACAACCCCAACCTGCCGCAGACGCCGCAGAACTTCACCTGCTCGCGGTGCAGCGCCAGCACCGGCCCGTGTGGCAAGCAGGTCCACTGCGCCGCCGGCCCCACGCGTCAGGCGGCCTGGGACTTCGTGGCGAGGGATCTGCGCGCGGCACCCTTCAACTACGACTCGAACACGGCCTTCCTGGTCGCCAACAAGGTCTTCTACCAGGGCAGCGGCAACGTCGGCACGTGGCACGGCTGTGACTGCACCGCGAGCACTGCGGACGGCTGCGGCGCGACGAACGGCTACATGCAGTGGCTGGCGGCGGATGACGACGACGGCAACCTGGCCAACGGCACGCCGCACATGTCGGCCATCCACGCGGCCTTCAACCGCCACGGCATCGCCTGCAACACGCCGGCGCCCGTCAACAGTGGCTGCTCCGGGAGCTCGGCCACGGCGCCCTCCTCCTTCGCCACACCGGGCGAGGGCTCGGTGGACCTGAGCTGGACCCCGGTGAGCGGCGCCAGCGAGTACTGGGTGATGAAGACGGAGGGCTACGCGGGCTGCAACTTCGGCAAGGCGAAGATCTCCACCGTCACCGGCACCAGCTTCACGGACACCGAGGTGGCCAATGGCCGGCAGTACTGCTACTCGGTTGTCGCCGCGGGCTCGAACTCCGCTTGCTACAGCCCGGCCAGCACGTGCAACTGCGTGACGCCGGCCTGCTCGCCGCCCACCAGCCTGCCGTCCCTGGCCGGCCCGAGCGATGGGAGCACGGGCGTGGACTTCTTCGCGACGCTCGACTGGAGCGATGTGGAGGGCACGAGCTACGAGGTCCAGGTGGCCACGGACGCGAGCTTCACCACCGTGGTGCGCGCCGCGCAGGCGCTGGACGCCAGCGAGTGGAGGATCACTCCCGGGCTGGCGCCCACCACCGAGTACTTCTGGCGCGTGAGGGCCGTCACCTCGTGCGGTGGCGCCAGTGCCTGGTCCACGCCGGGCTCCTTCACCACGCGCGAGTGCGTCACGCTGGCCACGCCGTCGGCGATCAGCCCGGCCCCTGGGGCTACGGGCGTCGCGAGTGCTCCCGTGCTCGATTGGAGCGACGTTCCGCTGGCCTCCGGCCACGAGGTGCAGGTGGCGCTCGATGCCAACTTCAGCACCGTGGTGGCGTCGTCGACGAGCCTGACCGACAGCACGTGGACGGTGTCCCCGGCGCTGAGCCCGAACACCCAGTACCACTGGCGGGCGCGCGTGAAGGACATCTGTGGCCCGAGCGCGTACGCCACGGCCAGCTTCACCACGGCCAACCTGTGCTCGCCGTCCTCCGCCATCTTCAACCCCAACTACCAGGCCCCGTACTGCGCCACCGGGTGCGGGTGTGACAGCGTGACGCTGGTCCGCGGTCGCGGCAACACGGGCGGTGGTGGCTACGAGACCAACGCACCCAACACGATCAATGACTCGTGCCGGGACGGCAACTCCGGGCTCTTCCACGTGGACGAGAGCATCGACAAGCTGGTGCTCCGGAGCGTGGACCGCAGCATCATCGCCCCGGGCACGTCGGTGAAGCTGGACGTGACGGCGTGGTGCCAGAGCTCGACGGACCGCGTGGACCTGTTCTACGCGACGAACGCGGCCTCGCCGTCCTGGAGCCCGCTGGCGACGAACCTGGCCTGCACGGGCTCTGGGCAGAGGGTGTTCTCCCGGACCTTCAACGTGGGGGGCACGGCAGGGGCGCACGCCATCCGGGCGCAGATCCGGTACGGCGGTCTGTTGAACACCTGCTCCGCTGGCAACTACAACGAGCGCGATGACCTGGTCTTCACGGTCGCCGCGCCAGTGGCACAGGCTCCCGTGTCGGGTTCGACGACGCAGGGGCGGAGCATCCCGGGGCGCTGAACCTCGATCAGTCCTCCTCCTGGGGCTCGCTGATCCGGGAGGAAGGGCTGCTCTGAAGTGGCCATGAGGGGAGGGCTCCTGGGGAAACCTGGGGGCCCTTCTCGCTTGCGGGCATCGTGGCCGCCTGCTCCCTGGCCGGGTTCCTCACTGGGGTACACTGCGAGGCATCATGAAACGACGGCTGGCTGTGCTCGTGGTGCTGGGAGCGCTTGCGGCGCTCGCTGGCTGTGGGCTCTCCGACGGGCCTGGGACAGGCGCTCCCGATGCGGGTGGCGTCCCCGATGGGGGAGGCGATGGCGGCACCCAGACGGACCGCGAGGTGACGTGGTACCGGGACGTGCTGCCCATCGTCCAGGCGCGGTGCCAGGAGTGCCATGTCACGGGCGGCATCGCTCCCTTCGCGCTCACCACATACGCCGATGCGAAGGCGATGCACACGTCCATGGCCAGCGCGGCCACGACCCGGCGCATGCCTCCGTGGATGCCCGAGGACTCCTGCCGCTCCTACGTGGGCTCCCGGCGGCTGTCGCAGGCGGAGATCGACACCCTGGCCGCCTGGTCCAGCGCGGACGCTCCCGAGGGAAGCCCGGCGGATGCGCCTCCTCCGCCCACGGCCTCGGGAGGACTGCCCTGGGTGGATGTGACGCTCGATGCAGGTGGGGACTACACACCTACGTCCGTCCCCACGGATGACTACCGGTGCTTCGTGGTGGATCCGGGGCTGACGCAGGACCGGGACGTCATCGGCTACGACATCCTGCCGGGCGTTCGCAGCCAGGTGCACCACGTCATCCTCTACGTGGCCACGAAGGCCCAGGCTCAGTCGAAGGATGGCTCGGAGGCGGGGCTCGGCTGGACGTGCTACGGCGGGCCGGGGACGTCCTCGAGCAAGATGCTGGGTGGGTGGGTGCCTGGCTCGGGTGCCACCCGCTTCCCGGCGGGGACAGGCATCCGGCTCAAGGCGGGCGAGGTGATCGTGCTGCAGGTCCACTACAACACCAGCCAGCAGCTGGCCCGGCCGGACCGCACGGTGACGAAGCTACAGTACTCCCAGCAGCCCGTGCCGAGCGTGGCGACCTTCGTTGCGCTTGGGCAGGGGCAGTTCTCCATTCCCCCGCGCGCCACAGGCTACTCGGCGAGCAACACACTGGTCGCTGCTGCCAACGCCCGGGTGTACGGCGTGCTTCCCCACATGCACACGCTGGGGAAGAGCATCCGGGTGGAGAACACCTCCAAGGGGCAGTGCTACATCGACATCCCGCGCTGGGACTTCCACTGGCAGCAGCTCTACTTCTTCACGCAGCCCCTCCAGGTCTCGGCCCAGAACAGCCTGAAGCTGACGTGCACCTGGGACAACTACACCGACCGGACCGTCACCTGGGGCGAGGGCACCGCGGACGAGATGTGCCTCAACTACTTCTACGTGACCGTGCCGTGAGGCTGGACGGGGAGTCCAAGGTTCATCCCTGCTGAACTGGCCGAGGGCTCCCGCCGGCGCGCTCTGGCCGAACCTGTCTGCTTGTCTGACAGGTTTGCCAGGCGCGCCGCCAGCGGGGGCTGCCTCAGAACACGAACGGGAAGCGGACCGGGCCGCCCTGCTCGCGGTGCTTGGGGAAGCTCCAGGAGCGGATCTTCTCCTCGAGGCAGAGCGCCAGCGGAGTCCCCTGGTAGCCAGCCGTCTCGGTGAACACCTCCGTCACCTTGCCGCTCGGCAGGATGTTCCAGCGCACCACCACCCGCCGGTGGCCCTCCTCGGACTGAAGCTTCTGCGCGCTCACGCACGAGGTGATGTCGCTCTTGTTCGAGACCACCACGGAGAAGATGTCGGACTGAGAGAGAGTGACAGCGGGCTCCACCAGCTGCGGAGCCGGCGGGACCCAGACCGTGCGCTTGGGAGGCGTGGCCCGCTTCGCGGGGTTGGTGAGCTCACGCTCGAACTCCTCATCCAGCCCAAGGTCCTCGTCCTCGTCCTCTTCGACGCGCCCCGTCTGGGAGTCCCCGCGCCTCTCGGCCAAGGGATCCGTCTGAGTCGACACCTCCGCCTTCGCCAGCTTCTGCATGGGAGGATCCGGCAGCACCGGGCGCACGGGCGCGGTGGCACGCTGCGGAGCCTCCAGGGCCTCCGTCTCCAGGGGCATGGGCTTGGGGAGCGGCGTGGGCGCAGGGGCGGGCTTCAACGAGGAAGCGGCGCCACTCAGGCTCGAGCCCGCGCCAATGGCCGGCACGCGGATCGCGTCTGCACCGAGAGTCGGCGCGCGGACCGGGTTCGCACCGAGCGCAGGCACGCGGGTGGAGTCCGAGCCAGAGGCGGGCGCCCGGGTGGAGTCCACGCCGGGAGCCAGCGCTCGAGTGGAGTCCGCGCCGAGGGCCGGCACGAGGGCCGTGGCATCGTTCTTGGGAGCCAGGGAAGTGGGGAGCGCCACCGTGCCCGTTGTGGCCGCGGCTGCGGCCGGGATCCCAGCAGTGTCAGCGGACGTCGCCTCCTGGGACGAGGCGCTGCGCGAGGGCATGCCCAGCGTGCCCGACAACCCGAGCAGCCACACGGCGAAGGCCACGAGCATTCCGCCTACGATTCCGCCGCCGAGCGCGAGCCACGCGCCCCCGCGTA
>NZ_DASPHO010000768.1:0-4902 GCF_035629615.1 Hyalangium sp.
TGTTCTTGGCCTTCTGCAGCTCGCGCTCGGTGAGGCCCTCGCGCGCCACCTTCTCCAGCTCCACGTACAGGGCGGCCTCGGCCTTCTGCGGATTCGAGTCCGGCTTGAGCTCCAGGTAGAAGAGGATCGTCCCCGGATCAATCCGCCAGCCCCAGTCGAACATCACGGACACGGCGATCTGCTGCTCGTACACGAGCCCCTTCACCAGCCGGCTCCCCTCCCCCTTGTTCATCGCGTACTGGATGACGTCCAGCACCAGGGTCTCCTGCTCGGTGGCGCGCGGGCCGCGGAAGCCCAGCATCAGCGAGGGAGACTGCGCCGGGTGGCGGACCTGGGCACGGCGCTCGCCCTTCTGCTGCGGCTCGGCGTCGATCACGGGCAGCGGCTTGGGGCCCTTGGGGATGTCTCCGTAGTAGCGGCGGACCAGTGCCAGGGTCTTCTTCGGATCGATGTCGCCGGACAGGTACAGCACCGCGTTGTTGGGCGCGTAGTACGTGCGGAAGTACGCCTCGCAGTCCTGGCGGGAGATGTTCTCGATGTCCGCCATCCACCCGATCACCGGCCAGCGGTAGGGGTGGGCCTTGTACACGAGCGTGCCCAGCTCCTCGTCCAGGATGCCGGTGATCTCGTTGTCCACGCGGACGCGGCGCTCCTCCTTCACCACCTCGCGCTCGCTGGCCAGCGTCGCGTCCGAGATGCGCAGCGAGCGCATCCGATCCGACTCCAGATCCAGCACCGTCTCCAGCGCATCCGAGGAGAAGTCGTCGTAGTACACCGTCATGTCATTGGAGGTGTACGCGTTGGAGCGGCCGCCGTTGGACTCGAGCACCCGGTCGAACTGCTTGGGGCCGTACTTCTTCGCGCCGTTGAACATCATGTGCTCGAAGAGGTGGCTGATGCCGGTGATGCCGGGGCGCTCGTTGCGCGAGCCGACCTGGAAGAAGGTGTAGAGACTGACCACGGGCGTCAGCGGGTTGGGCAGCAGGCGGACGCGCAGGCCGTTGGACAGCGTGGCCTCGTGGACGTCGAGCAGGGACTGGAGCGCGGGATCCGGCTTGTGGGCAGCGGGACGCGGGGGGGCCTTGGGCATAGGCCCCTCCCTATATAAGGAGGGGCGAGGCCGCGCTACAGCTCCACGATGCCAGCGCGCAGGGCCAACACTACGGCCTCCACATGCGAGTTGACGCCCATCTTCCGATAGATGTGGGACAGATGGGTGCGCACCGTGCGCCGCTCCATCGTCATCACGTGTCCTACCTCGGCGTTGGACAGCCCCTTGGCCACGAAGCGCAGCACGTCGAACTCGGTGGGCGTCAGCCCCCAGGGGTTCTCCTGCTTCTGGGGCGGCTTCGCCTGGATGGACTGGAAGTAGTTCCAGAACTTCCGGGCGATGATGGGCTCGAGCACCGTGCCACCCTCCATCACCTCGCGGATGCCGGAGCGGATCTTCTCCGGCCCCACCCGCTTCACCAGGTAGCCCGAGGCGCCCGCCTGGATGGCCTCGTAGACCTTCTGCTCATCCTCGAACGAGGTGAGGATGAGGATCTCCACCTCCGGCGCCCGGCGCTTGACGCGCTGGGTGACCTGGATGCCGTTCAGCCCGGGCAGCTCCAGATCCAGCAGGACGAGCTGCGGCCGCACCCGGACGATGTCCTCCACGGCGTCCTCGCCATCCTGGGAGGTGCCCACCACCTCCAGCTCCTCGAACGTCCCCAGCACCTTCACCAGGTTCTTGAGCAGGTGGGGCTGATCCTCGACGACGTAGACGCGGGTCCGCTCCATGTTCAGCGCCTCGGGCTGGACTCGAACTTCTGATCGATGGTCCGGTGCTGCCCACGCTCGAAGCGCAGGGTGAAGTCCACTCGCTCCTTCGACCCCTGTGCCTCCAGCGTGAAGTTCCGGGTGCCGGCCTTCACAGGGTACTTCATCAGCGGCGTGCGCCGGCCAATGGGCGTGCCGTCGATGATGACCCGCGCCGGGACATTGGTCCGCAGCGTGATGAAGGCGGAGTGGGAGTCGGGCCGGGGCGCGTCGTCGGGGACACCCCGCTCCTCCGGAATGGTGGCCGGAGGCATCTTCGGCGGCTCGGGCGGCAGGGGCGCCCTCACCGGCATTCCATATTGGTCCACCCCCCCGCTGATGGGAGACTGACGAGGCTCCATGCCGGGCTTCTCGGGCAGCTTCTGAGGGGGAGGCCCCAAGAACTGCCACACCGCGAGGGCAAAGGCGAAGAGGCCCACGATGGCGATGGCCACCACCACCCCCAGGGCCTGTTGCCGGCGGCGCGCCATGGCCAGGAGGTTACGCTCCTCGGTGAAGAGGCGCCGCCCACCCTCCGCGGAGGGGAGGCTGTCGTGCGTCGGCGGCGGCATGGGAACTTCTGGCCGATCCCTGGGCACGTAGATGGAGGTGGGCTCCTCGGGAGGGGGCGCTCGCACCAGCGAGGGAGGAGGCCTCACGGGGGGAGCGGGAGGGAGCGCGGCACGGCTGCCCGTTCCTCCCTTGGAGGCCTGCGGCGGTGGCGCAGCCGGGGCCTCGCCCGCCAGGCGCGTCTTCTCCTCGGAGAAGTCCTCCACATACTTGAAGCGGGGGTTGCGGCCGACGTGGGTGCCCTCCCGGCCGTTGCCGGCGGCTCCGGGGACTGGAACGAGCGGCTTGCGAGCCTTGAGAGGCGCGGCGCCCGGTGGAGCCTCCCAGCCGTGCTCCAGCGGCCCCACCTTGCTGGGCTCCGTGTCCTCCTTCACGGCCACGGGCTCCTGCTGTCCGGCGCGGGTGGGCTCCAGCGGGGCATAGTGCTCCGGCCGGGGCGCCTCCACAGGAGTCGTGTCCAGCGAGGGCTCTTCCTTGGGCAGGCGGATGAGCGTCGACGCGAGCGCGGGCTCCGCCTGGGTCGGGCGGCCGTGGGTCGGGGTCAGCCCGTCCTCTGGCTCGGGAGGGCCGAGCTGGGTGGCCTCTTGCACGGACCAGGCCTCGGGGCCCTTGGGGGCCGTGAGCTGGGTGGCCTCCTTCGCGGACCAGTCCTGCGGCTTGAACTCCTCGAAGAGGGGGGATGCCTCCGTGGTCTCCGCAGAGGACTCCTCCTCGCTGAGCGAGCGGCTGAAGGAGGGGCGCGCCACGACGGAGAGCTCCAGGGGCTCGGCGCGCACGTGGGCGATCTCCGCCCCGGAGACAGCCGTGAGCGTGAAGGGCTCGGAGAACGGCACGGGCCCGAGCGTGGAGAGGTTCACCTCGTTGGGGACGAGCTCGCGCACGAAGCGGCGCAGATCCTCCTGGCCCGGCATGCCGCCGTGCGCGGCGAAGAAGTTGCGCAGCGCGCCGGCGAAGTCTCCGGCCGAGCGGAAGCGCCGGTTGGGCAGCGGATCCAACGCGCGCAGGATGAGCGGATCCAGGCGCGAGTTGATGCGGCGATCCAGGCGGCTGGGGGGCGGCAGGCCCCCGCTGCGGGTGCTGAGGTTGCCGGTGGAGACGACGGCCTCGCGCAGGGTGAGCAGCTCGTACGCGATGGCCCCCAGGGAGTAGACGTCGGAGACCCCGCCGGGCTCATCCCCGCGGCCCACCTCGGGAGCGCGGTAGGCGCTGCGCCCGCGGGTGGCGAAGCCGCGCTTGAGCTCCGGGACGGCCATCAGAGCCTTGAGCGCGCCGAAGTCGCAGATGCCGGGTGCGCCCTCGCGCGACAGCAGCAGGTTGCCCGGGGTGATGGCGCCGTGGATGACGCCCGCGTCGTGCGCCTTCTGCACCATCTCCAGCAGCTGGATGATGAGGTAGAGCGCCAGGGCGGACGGGAGGATGACCTCCTTGGTGTGGACGCGCTGGAGCGCGGTGCCAAGCGTGTAGCCCTCCACGTGCTCACGGACGACGGCGAGCCGCTGCTTCACGAAGCCGATGTCCACGTAGTGGACGATGCCCGCGTGGTGCAGCGGGTTGAGCACGCGCGAGGTCTCCGCCAGCGCCCGCGCGTAGGCCGGATCCGACGTCTTCGGGTGGAACAGCTTCACCACCACTTCGCCGCTGGAGTCCTGCGTGGCTTTGTACAGCTCGGCCAGGTCTCCCGTCTCGATGCGACCGGTGAGCCGATAGGAGGCCGTCATCCCTTGCCCGCCCTGCGCCTGACGACGGCGGCGAAGTGGAAGCCGCACCACACACACGTCTCACCCCGCCGGCCGCGGGGCAGCTCCAGCGTGCACCCTGGGCAGCGAGGCAGCGGCCGGACCTGCCGTGCGGGCGTGCTGGCCTTGGCGCGGACCTGGCCCGTTGACGCGGCGCGGCGCACGTGCACCTCGAGCCGCCG
Organism: Hyalangium sp.; assembly: GCF_035629615.1. Taxonomy (GTDB): domain Bacteria; phylum Myxococcota; class Myxococcia; order Myxococcales; family Myxococcaceae; genus Hyalangium. Next base: position 4,289 of record NZ_DASPHO010000768.1, read on the forward strand.
CACCCGGTCCTCCAGGGCTTCGATTCGAGCGGACAGCCGCGCGTGGATCTCGGCGTCCGAGGGCTGGCGTCTGGCAGGCGACCGCATCGCACCCCGGAGCGTGCCACGCTCCCTTGGATGCCCGCAAGGAGGAGCGCGTGTTATGACTTGGGGGCTCTTGGCTCCGACTGTCCCTCCCAACGCGCCTATCCCTGGGGGTCCCTCACCGGATCCCCTGCACGGAAGTTTCCGCTCCTCGCTGAACCGCGCCCACGCTGAAGACGCGGCACGGCGCGCCCAGGGGCTGCTGACGAACGAGGCGCTTGTTCGCCTGCTCGCCGCCCCGCGCGAACGCCCGGACACGCCGCGAGCGAGGGACGTGTTCGTCAACCGCAACCTGCGCATGGCGTCCGTCGAGCTGATCGGCTTCGACATGGACTACACGCTGGCCATCTACCACATGCGCCGGCTGGAGCAGCTGTCGTTCGACATGACGCTGGCGAAGCTGGTGGGCGAGTACGGCTACAACCCGGTCATCGGCCACCTGCTCTACGATCACCACTTCGTGATGCGCGGGCTGGCGGTGGATCGCGTGCACGGCAACATCCTGAAGATGGATCGGTTCGGGCACGTGG
>NZ_DASPHO010000769.1:0-13202 GCF_035629615.1 Hyalangium sp.
GGTACCGTGCTCCGCAGCGAGAGGCTAGCGGGCGGCCTTGTGCTGCTCGCGCATGGCGAGCTTGATGGCCGGCTTCACGTAGACGATGGCGTCGTTGTGGCCGGGGACAGCGCCCTTCACCAGCAGCAGCCCCTTCTCCACGTCCACGTCCACGATCGTCAGGTTCTGCGTGGTCACCTGCTCCACGCCGTAGTGACCGGGCATCTTCTTGTTCGGGTACGTACGGCCAGGCGTCTTACGCTGACCGATGGCGCCCGGGTGACGCTGATACTCGTGCGTACCGTGCGTCTTCGTCTGCGAGCCCTTGAAGCTCCACCGGCGCATGACGCCCTGGAAGCCACGGCCCTTCGTGATGCCCGTGACGTCCACCAGCTGCCCCTTGGTGAACAGGTCCGCCTTCACCGGCTCGCCCACGTTGAACTTCGCGGCGTCCTCCGGCGTCACCCGAAACTCCTTCAGGTGACGGCGCAGCGCAGTGTTGTTCTTCTTGAAGAACCCCTTCTGCGCCTGGGTCAGCGACTTCTCGCGGATCTCCCCGTACCCCAGCGTCACCGCCGAGTACTGATCCTTCTCGGGTGTCCGCTTGCCCACCACCTGGCACGTGTTCACGTCGATCACGGTGACCGGGACGAGGTTGCCCTCGTCGTTGAACACCTGGGTCATACCAATCTTTTTGCCAATGAGACCCTTCACGTCATCCTCACTGCGAGCGCGCGTGGCGCAGAAAAACTCAATGAAATCCGCTGCCTAGCCCTTCCGGGCGGCAGGAAGCGGCGCAATCTAGCAGACACGCCCCTCGCGTCAAGCACCGATAGCGGATCGTCCCCTCACTGGGCGCGATCGAGTCTCGGGTAGAACGGCGCGAGCTGCGCATCCGAGATGCGCTGCTTGTAGACATCCTCGCCGAGCAGGAACAACGCCTGGTCCAGGTAGTCTTCCGCAGCCTGGATTTCCTGCTCCTTCTGGCTGATGGCCCCGTCGATCTCCGCCATCCGCTCGTCGAAGGTGCCCTTGCGCTCCTCCCACTCGTCCAGGATCTCCAGCATGCGCTTGTGCGCCAGGATGCCAGGCGCGCCGGGCTGGCCGGGCAGCGGGGTGAGGGCCTGTGCCAGATCATCCTGCACCTGCTCGATGTCGCGCTGCAGCCGCATCATCTTGAGCCGGTTCTTCTTCAGGTTCTCGCGCGCGGTGGCGACCTCCATGGGATCCTTGCGCGTCATCTCCATGTCGTGGATCTTCGCCTCGAGCTTCTTCAGACCATCCAGGCCGTAGCGCAGCTCGGCGCGCTTGGAGGAGAGCGACTTGCGCATCTCCTTCACCTTGCCCTCGATGGCGTCCACGGCCTTCTTGAACTTCTTGATCGTGATCGTGAGGTTGGCCTTCTCCTTCTCCTGCTGGAAGAGGAACTCCTGCCAGGCCGCGTCCTCCTCATTCATCTCCTGCTCGAGCCCCGCCAGCTCGTCCCGCCGCGCCACCAGCGCCTCCTCGGCGCGGAAGACGCGGTCCATGGTGCGCGGGCAGCTCGGCTTGCCGGGCAGCCGGTCCCGCGCCAGGTCGCCGAGCTGGAAGATGAGATCGTTGTAGCTCTCTGCCTTCGCCATGAGGCGCATTCTTACGCCCAAGGCCTACGGCCTGTCAGCAGCGGCGCGCCACAGAGGCTCCAGGAATCAGCTTAGGAGTCGGCGGGCGCGGCGGCGGCGGAGTCCTCAAGCGCCATGGCCGGAAACACACCCTCGGCCAGGGTGAGCAGCTCCCGGGACCGATCCTGCTCCTCAGTGCGATTGAGCTCGCACACCCAGGCAGAGGACAGATCCGCGTGCTGGCGCGCCATCTCCGCGGTGGACTCGTAGCGGGTGGCAGCGGTCCGGGCGAACACTCCTTCCCTGCGCAGCTCCAGGGCCAGATCCGAGCCCACGTCCACCTCTTCGGGAGGCACGGGCAGCGGCCCGCGTCCGAGCGCAGCCAGACGGGCCAGCAGCCGGGAAGCGTGGGCCCGGCAGAACGCCGCCAGTACCATCAGGCGCGCTCGCGCTCGCGGATCTCCGACGCGCTCGGCCAGCGCTGTCATGCGCCTCGCCGAGACGACTTCGGCCTCCCATGCAGCCGCCAGCGCGGCCGCCAAGCGAGTATGCCTCGCTCCCATCTGCGTCCCCCTTCTCCCTACCATTCGACCTTCCGCGGCAAGTTAGGGACGGGATCGCGGGGATTCAACCGAGGCGCTCAACGAACCACCACGTGCCGGCGCAGAGGATGACGCTCGAGAGCGCCCGGACCGTCCACAGGTGGACCTTGGGCCGGCGCTGGATCAGCCGCATGAGGGGGAGCAAGGCGATGACGATGAGGGCCTGCCCCAGCTCCACTCCCAGGTTGAAGCCGAGCAGGCCGGACGCCACCTGCTCCCCCAGTCCGTAGGCGCTCAGCACGCTGGCGAAGCCGAAGCCATGCACCAGCCCGAAGAGGAAGGTGAGCAGGGCCCGGTAGTGGTGCTCGCGCAGCAGCAGGTTCTCCGCCGCCACATAGATGATGGAGAGGGCGATGGCCGCCTCCACCCAGCGCGTGCGCTCCTCATCCAGCAGGATGAAGCCCAGCGCCGTGGCTCCCAGCGTGAGCGAGTGCGCCACGGTGAAGGCCGTCACCATCCCCAACACCCGCCTGAGGTTGCCCCCCACCAGCAGCAGCCCGAGCAGGAACGCCAGGTGATCCAGCCCCTCGAAGATGTGCTTCATCCCGAGCTGGATCCAGCCGCCGAGGCCTGGGGCGAAGGTGCTCGAGGAGGCGGGGCCCCGCTCGGGAATCTCCAGGCTCTGCCGGCGAGAGTCCGCGAAGAGCTGGCCGCCCTCGCCGCCATACGCGCCCAGCACCACCCGGTAGTTGTCCGGCAGGAGGGAGAGCACCGTGTACGTCTGCTTCAGCGGACCGGGAGGGCAGCTGAACATCGCGGTCAGCTCCACGTAGGTCTCGCTCACCCGGGCGGCGTCCTCCTCGCGCGTGCAGGGCACCCCACCGGCGGTGAGCGGCAGCGCCTCCCAGAGCCCCACCTCCAGCGCGGAGCGGCGTGCGTCCAGATCCGCCTGAGAGACGGCCCCATCCCCATCCGCGTCCGCGGGCAGCAGCAGGCTCAGCGTGCTCGCCGTCAGCGTCAGCCGCACCCGCACCTCGGGGCCCCCGGCCTGGGTGCGCCGGACCTGCGTATAGATGATGTCCGCGTCGTGCGCGCGGGCCACTCCCGCCCCCAGCAGCAGGGCAAGCGGCGCCGCGAGTCGTGCCATCCGCATGTGCCGGACAGCCTGCTCCGAGCGCGAGGGCGGCGTCTACTCCTGGATGAACTCCAGCTGGACCTGCTGCCGGCCGCTCAGGCCCCCGTGGTGCGCGCCGCAGCGGGGGCAGTAGAACGGGCCGTCCCAGTCCCACAGCGCCTTCACCTCGTCCGCGCAGCACACCAGGTGGATGGGGCGCAGATCCTCCGGCTCGTCCGGCATCGTGTCCGGCAAGGCCTCTGGCGCCACCGCTACAAAAGTCGGCCGCGGGTTCTGCGCCAGCGTGCGCGACACGTGGGCCAGCTGCTCGTAGCGGACATGGTTGGCCAGGGCCCGCGCGAGTGACTCCAGGTACGCCACGTGATCGCGGACCAGGAACTCGTCCGCCTCGGCCCGGTGCCCGCAGTAGAAGCAGGTCCACGTGGGCACAGGCTCATAGGCCTCGTGCGGATTCTCGAAGGGGAACAGCACCAACAGCCGGCGCTGGAGGATCCGCGCATCAAAGCGGCTTGGGCGCGTCTTGAAGATGCGCTGGCAGCTCGGGCACTGCCGGCGCACGAAGCCGGCGGCATCCCGAGGCAGCGCGATCTCCAGCCCCAGCGGCCCGCTCATGCCACCAACCGCCGCCCACGCTGGGCCACCGCGAGGATCAGCGTCACCATCGCGAAGACCAGCAGCAGGTGAACCCAGTAACCCTCGGTAGAGCCGCTGATCATTCCCAGCGCCCACAACACGAAGAGGATGATGCTCATCGTCCAGAACACGCCGCCGCCCTCCTGGCCACAACACCCGTAGGATGCGGGCCAAGCTAGGGAGCCCCTCAGGCCGCGGCAAGTCCTCGCGAGCGCCGTGCCAGTGCTTTCGACAGCCTCGCGGAGGGTAAAGCACTTCCACACCCGGGCATTTCTACCGCCCTGCCCTGCCCCACCGTCGCCCCACCCCCTGCCTCACTTCCCCAGGATCTTAATGACATAGGCACCGCGCCCCACGGATGGCACGCCGGGTGCTTCACAGAGCCGCAGGTGTGGCAGGGGCAGGACGCTGATCGGTGCGTGGGGGAGGTAGGACATGAGGCGTGGGATGGTGGCGGTGGCGGCGGCGGCGATGCTGGCAGGGGCGGTGGCAGTCCCCGGCTTCCCGGTGCAGCTTCCGGACGGTTCGGTGGTGGAGACGCCTGAGGTGGCGGAGCTGCGCCTGAAGCTGGCCGAGCAGGAGGCGGCGCTCCAGGAGGCTCAGGCGCGCCTGCAGGACTACGAGGACGAGGCGCACTACCAGGAGGCGGTGCGGCTGGGCGTGGCGGACGCGGTGAAGGCCTCGGGGCTGCCCGTCCGGCAGCAGCGGCGCGTCGCGGTCGCGATCGTCCGCGAGGCCCATCGCAACAACGTGGACCCGATGCTGGTGATCGCGCTCATCCGCTGCGAGAGCTCGTTCAACAACTACGCGGTGTCCCACGTGGGCGCCATGGGGCTCATGCAGGTGATGCCGGACACCGGCTCGTACCTGGCGGACAAGGCCGGCTTCCGGCTGGGGCGCTCCACCAACCTCTTCGATGCGGAGACCAACATCGAGCTGGGCACCTGGTACCTGGCCAACCTCATCGAGCGCTTCGGCTCGGTCGATCACGCGCTGGTCGCCTACAACGCGGGGCCGGGCCTGGCCAAGAAGATCCTCGCCAAGCGCGAGTCCCGGAAGAAGTTCATGGCCGGCTACCCCGCCAAGGTGGTGAAGGAGTTCCGCAAGCTGAAGGCTCAGCAGGAGCGCCAGCTCACCCTGCGTGCTCAGCAGCAGACGGAAGGCAGCAAGAGCTGACAGCTGCGCAACACCCCTTCCGCACGCTGCAGGACAGTCAGGGCACTTTTTTCAGGAGGGGGGCTGCAAAATCTGCCGTTCTGCGCGAATTCTTCCCGCCGTGCTGGGCCACCCCTCGGATTTTCCAAGGGTTTTTGGAACGCGGGTTGGCCCGAAAAATGCTTCGGACACGCTGTCCGTGCCGTCCTGAGACGGCTCGGGGAGCGACACTGACTTCAGGGAGAACACGATCATGGCGGGGCTGCAGATCCACCAGGAGGAGCTCGCGGGGCGCATCACCCTTCGGCTCGAGGGGACGCTGGACTGGCGCACGGCGGCGCAGCTGCGTCACTCGCTGGAGGCCCTGGGTTCGCGCGAGGTGGTGCTGGACTTCGCCCACCTGAGCGAGTTCAAGGACACGGCGGTAGGGGTGCTGACGAAGGGGCTCCCCGCGGCCCACAAGGTGCAGTTCCGCGGGCTGGCCGTGCACCATGAGCGGATGTTCCGTTATTTCGGGGTGAGCACGGGTACGGCGCCTCTCGCGTACTACACCCCCGAAGAGATCCTCGCCTGAAGTTCGCTCGCCTGGGAGGCGAGCAAGTCCCTCCCAGGGAAGGCCTCGGGTAGACTGCGCGGCAGATGAACCAACCTGCCCGCGCCCTCGTCTCTGCACCCACTGCCGCCTCCGCGCGCCCGGTCATGGAGCGGATCGCCGCTCACCTCTCGAGCGTGGTGCAAGGCAAGGAGGCTCAAGCCCGCCTCACCGTCACCAGCATGATCGCCGGGGGCCACCTGCTCCTGGAGGACGTGCCGGGTGTCGGCAAGACGACACTGGCCGAGGCGCTGGCGCGCTCCTGCGGGCTGAGCTTCTCGCGCATCCAGTTCACCGCCGATCTGATGCCCGCGGACATCCTCGGGGCACAGGTGTTCCACGCGGCCAGCGCCACGTTCACCTTCCGCCAGGGCCCGATCTTCCGGCAGCTCGTGCTGGCCGACGAGCTCAACCGCGCCCCGCCGCGCACCCAGTCCGCGCTGCTCGAGGGCATGGCCCAGGGCCAGGTGTCGCTGGATGGGAACACCTATCCGCTGCCCTCGCCCTTCACGGTGGTGGCCACGCAGAACCCGCTGGATCTCACCGGCACCTACCCGCTGCCGGACTCTCAGCTGGATCGCTTCCTCATGCGGCTGTCGCTGGGGCACCCGGCGCCCGAGGTGGAGGCGCGCCTGCTCATCACGCGCGGGCGGACGCCGCCGGTGGAGGCGCTGGAGCCGGTGACGGGGCCCGAGGAGCTGCTGGGCCTGCGCGCGGTCGCCTCGGAGCTGCGCATGGACGAGGCCGTGGCGGAGTACATCGTGCGGCTGGCGAAGGCGACGCGGGAGCACGGAGACATCGAGCGTGGCGCCTCCACGCGCGCGGTGCTGGCGGTAGGCTCGGCGGCCCGGGCTCACGCCCTGTGGGAGGGGCGTGACTTCGTGACGCCCGGGGACGCTCGGGCGGTGCTGGTGCCGTGCCTGGCGCACCGGCTCCTGCTGCGCAGCAACGTGCAGGGCGCGGCGGCCCGCGAGGAGGCCTCTCACCTGGTCGAGGAGATCTCCCGGAAGGTGGCGGCGCCGCGGTGAAGGCCGGGCTGCAGGCTCTCTGGGCGCGGCTGCGCGTCCTGCTGCGCCCCCCGCGCACCCTGAAGGTGACGCGCATGGGGCGCACCTACCTCGTGGTGACGTTCGGCGTGGGCCTGGGCGCGCTGAACACGGGCAACAACCTGCTCTACCTGATGCTGGGCCTGCTTCTGGCCATGGTGGTGGTGTCCGGCGTGCTCTCCGAGCGCTGCCTGCGCCACCTGAGCATCCGCCGCCTGGGGACGGAGACGGCCTTCGCCGGCGAGCCGTTCGCGTTCCGCTGGGCCATCACCCGCCGCCAGGGCAACGCCTTCGCCCTCACGCTCTCCGAGCTGGACTCCCCGCTCATGGGAGAGGGATGCGTGGGCTACCTCCGCACGGGGGTGGAGCATGTCGTCCGCGCGGATCTCACCGCTCCCCACCGGGGGCCCCTGCTGCTGAGCGGCGTGCGGATCACCACCACCTGGCCGCTGGGCCTCTTCGCCAAGACGCGCGTCTTCGATCTGGACGGCACCTTGCTGGTGTACCCGCGGCGCGGCTACGCGTGCCAGCTGCCAGGGCAGGCGCTGCAGGGCTCCTTCGGGGACGCGAGCACCCCTCGCCGCAACGATGGCACCGGCGACATCGCCGGCCTGCGCGAGCTCGGCCCCACCGAGGACGCCCGCCGCGTGCACTGGCGCAAGAGCGCCGCCATGGGGAAGCTGATCAAGGTGGAGCGCGAGCGCGAGGAGCGCCGCACCTATGTCCTCACCGTGGAGCCCAGCCTCACGGGCGACGCGCTGGAGCGGCGCTGCGAGGAGGTAGCGGCCCTCAGCCACGAGCTGCTCGAGGCAGGCAACGAGGTGGGCCTGGAGACGTCGGGCGAGCGCCTGCGCCCCGCGGCGGGCAGTGTCCAGGAGCGGCGAATCCTCCGCGCCCTGGCCTGGGTGGGGTTCGAGGAGCTGCGTGAGCCGGAGGAGGAGGCGGCGGCATGAGCGCTCCCTCCCAGCTGCGGCTGCGGCTGCGCGATCTGGGCGCCGGGGCGGCGTTCGGCTCCATGGCCGTGTCCTGGCAGCTGCCCGTGTGGACGGTCGGCCTCTTCGCCGTGGCGCTGGTGTGCGCCTTGGCCGGCCGGCGCCTGTTCGCGAAGCGCGTGAAGGCCACCTCGGTGCTGCTGCTGGGGGTGGCCGGCGTGCTGGGCCTCTCCGTGTATGTGGGGCAGCTCGATCTCGTGGTGGCCGCATGCTCCTTCGCGGGTCTGATCACCGCCCACCGGATGCTGTCCACGCCGGACGTGCGCACGGATGGGCAGGTGCAGCTGACCGGGCTGCTCATGGTGGCCGGCGGCGCGGCGCTCTCCGGTGAGCTGACGTTCGCCGTGTTCCTGGTGGCCTTCGGCATCTTCTCCAGCCTCTCCATGGGACTGGCCGTGGTGGAGGCCGCTGTCCCCGAGGGTGAGCCCCTGCCCGTTCGCGCAGTGGTGCGCCCGCTCTCCGTGGGCCTGCTCTTCGCGGTGGTGGGCGCGGCCGCCTTCTTCATCCTGTTTCCCCGCCTCAACTGGAGCATGGCGGGGAGACGGACCGGCCCCGGCCTGGGCGCCACCACGGGCCTGGCGGACACGGTGCGCCTGGGCGGCGCGGGGACCCTCAAGAGCAACCCCCGCGTGGTGCTGCGCGCCCACCTCACACCCGACCCCGGCATGGAGCAGCTCGGCGCGTACTGGGTGGCCCGCACCTACGACACCTTCGACGGGCAGGAGTGGACGAGCGTCGGCAAGCCCAAGCGTCCGCACGTGCGGGTGACGCTGCGGCCCGGCGGTGAGCGCTCCGTCCACCAGCGGATCGAGCTGCTGCCCGCGTACGGCGCTCGCACGCTGGTGGCGCTCGAGACCCCCACGCGCCTGGGCAACGCGCGGGCTCACCAGGCCAGCCGCACCCTCCCCGCCACCCTGCTGGAGATCGGCGGTGGCGAGGTGCGCTTCATGGAGGGCGGCATCGCCTACTCCTACGAGGCCACCAGCCTGCCTCCGGAAGAGAAGGCCTCCACCCAGCTCACCGAGGCCGAGCACGGCCAGCTCCTGGCGCTGCCGGACCGGCTAGATCCACGCGTGGCGGAGCTGGCCCGCCGGGTGCTCGGCGGGGAGGGTGAGCCGCTGGCCGCCGCGTACAAGCTGTCCGCCTGGCTGCAGCGCGAGTACGCGTACACGCTGGAGCTGGGCGGCGACGTGGAGGATCCGCTCGCGGACTTCCTCTTCGAGCGCAAGGCCGGCCACTGCGAGCACTTCGCCACCGCGCTCACGATCATGCTGCGCACCCAGGGCTTCTCCGCGCGGCTGTCCTCGGGCTTCTTCGGCGGCGAGCGCTCCAACGAGGACTACATCCTCCGCGCGGGGGATGCCCACGCCTGGACGCACGTGCTGGTGCCTGAGCGCGGCTTCGTCACCGTGGATGCGACGCCCCCCGGCAACCGGGCCAGCCAGTCCATTGCCGCGCTCCAGTTCCTCACCGGGCTGTACGAGGCCATCGAGGGGCGCTGGCGCACCGCCGTCATCGACTACTCGCTCCGGGATCAGCTGGAAGCGGCCCAGAGCCTCATCCGCCCGCCGCGCGATCCCAGCCGCTCGTCGGCCCGCCTGCCCCCGGCGCGCACCTGGGGCCTGGCGCTGCTGGTGGCCCTGCTCACCTACGGCACCTGGCGCATCCTCTCCGCGCGAGTCTCCACGCCCCGCCTTCACGCGGCCACCCACTTCGTGGACACCGTGGAGCGCCTGCTGCGGGAGGCAGGCCTGCGCCCGCGCGAGGGCGAGACGCTGGAGGAGCTCACCGCGCGCCTCGTCCGCGAGCAGCACTCCCTGGCAGAGCCACTGGCGCCCCTCACCCGGCGCTACCTGGAGGCTCGCTTCGGCCAGCGCCCGCTCGCACCCGGAGAGGCAGAGCGCCTGCTCGAGCCCCTGCGCCGCTACCTGGAGGCTCGCCGCGCTGCCTCCTCGGAAGCCGGGCCCCGTCGCCAGGCCTCCTGAGCCCCTCCGCTCTCTCGCCGAGGGATCGGGCCTGACTGCCCTCCAGACGACACCGACTCCACCCCGTTAGGGGTTGGGAAGGAAGGAGCAGAGGTTTCCAGCAACGGTCTGTAACGCTTTCACCCCTGGATCCCCCCCATGGCGGGGGGATTCGCGTCAAACCCTCGAAGTCCCAGGGATTTTTCTGTCAACGGGGCTGGCACTGCGGTTGCTCCTGGCATGGAGCGTGCGGTCGTCAAGCGTCCCCACCCACTCTACGGGCCTAGCGAGGCCCCCCGTCGGGAGAACTCAACCATGCAGAACACCCACGAGCAGTCGTCCAACTCCGGATCTCTGGCGATGTACCTCTCGGAGATCAACCACTACTCCCTGCTCACCGTGGAGGAGGAGCAGGCGCTGGCTCGGAAGTTCATCAAGGGTGACCTGGCCTCGGGCCACCGGCTCGTCACCAGCAACCTGCGCTTCGTGGTGAAGGTGGCCTACGAGTACCGCTCCTACGGTATCAAGATGAGCGACCTCATCCAGGAGGGCAACATCGGCCTGATGAAGGCGGTGCAGAAGTTCGATCCGGACAAGGGCATCCGGCTGATCTCCTATGCGGTGTGGTGGATTCGCGCCTACATCCAGAACTACATCCTCAAGTCCTGGTCACTGGTGAAGCTCGGCACGACGCAGGCCCAGCGCAAGCTGTTCTTCAGCCTGGCCCGGACGCGCCGCGAGCTGGAGAAGTTCGGCACCGCGGATGGCGAGGTGGTGAACGTGGATGACATCGCCCGCAAGCTGCACGTGAAGCCGGGCGAGGTGCGCGAGATGGAGCAGCGCATGGGTGGCCGCGATCTGTCCCTGGACGCGCCCATGGGCGAGGACGGCGGCAACAGCCACGTGGACTTCGTGGTGAGCGCCAGCGCGCCGCAGGACGACGAGTTCGCGGACAAGGAGGAGGCGGGGTTGATCAACGCCCGCGTCCGCACGGCGCTGATGCGGCTGGATCCGCGCGAGCGCTTCATCATCGAGCAGCGGGTGATGAACGAGCGGCCGATGACGCTCAAGGAGCTGGGCGAGCACTTCGGCTTCTCGCGCGAGCGCGCCCGCCAGCTGGAGATCCGCGCCAAGGACAAGCTCAAGTCGGAGCTGGCCGCGCTGATGGCCGAGGTGGACCCGGACGCCACCATGGTGGCCCAGTAGCCGCTCGGCGCAGCCCTGGCCCTCTCTGGCGCCCCTGCCCTCGCTGGCGGGGGCGCTGCCGTTTGCGGGCTCCTGCCCTCCTGGCTCGCCTGCCTCTGAGAGAGTACACTCGGGATCCCCCTCACCTCTCTGCCCGTACAGCCCCCCAGAACGCATGGCCTCGCCCCAGACAACCAACGAGACACCCGCGGAGCCTTCCACGGATCCAGTGGTACGCGAGAAGGTGGACCTGGCGCGAAACTTCACCTTCCAGCTGCTCAAGGGCATCAAGCAGATTGGGATGTACCGCCACAACGAGGCGAAGTTCCCCGAGTTCCTGAACCCAGCGCTGAGCGCCCTCAACGAGTACACGGAGAAGCACGGTCCGCTGTCGTTGAAGGTGGAGCAGCAGAACTTCGTGCTGCACGGCGAGTCGCTGTTCGCCGAGGCCACGCCGCTGCCCTACAAGTTCTTCCGGGATGGCATCCGCCAGCTGATCTTCCGTCCGGGGATCCTGCCGCCGGAGATGGTCACCTTCACCATGATCGCGCTCTCGGAGCCGGAGCGTGGCGCGGATGATGTGCTCGCCCAGCTGTGGAAGGCGCAGATGGAGCACGTCGAGTACGTGGTGGTGGAGGGCTTCACCATGGAGGGGGCCTCCGAGGAGGAGGTCTCGGTGGAGGTGGACAAGGTGGTGAGCTACCTCTACGCCCGCCTGCAGACGAACTCGGAGGACTACCTGCGCTTCGCGCGCGTGTCCGCGGAGGATCTGGACGCGCAGCTGGAGGGCGTGGAGCAGATCCGCGGCGTGGTGGTGCAGGGCACGTACGCCACGGACGCGCTGAAGGCCCGGCTGCAGAAGGAGATCGAGGAGGAGGAGAGCTCGCGCCTCTTCCCCAAGCTGGTGAGCGCCATCTTCCAGGTAGTGGAAGGCGGCGTGGATGACGTGTCGCTGCTGGAGGAGATCTTCGTCCAGCTGCTGGACGCCATGCTCATCCAGGATGACTACGGCACCATCAACCAGATGGTGCTCAAGCTGCGCGCCCTCTCTCAGCGCGAGGACTTCGACAACGGCCAGCTCCAGCGGCTGTTGACGTACTTCATCCAGAAGATGGCGGACGAGCAGCGCCTGGGCCGGCTGGGCGAGTCGCTCAAGCACACCCGGCCGAAGAACCCGGTGGACATCACCCGCTACCTGCAGGTGCTGGACGAGCACGCCGTCATTCCGCTGCTCACGGTGCTGGAGACGATCGAAGTGCCGGAGAACCGGATCCTCCTGTGCGACGTGCTGGCGAGCTTCGCCAAGGAGCGCCCGGATCCCTTCCTGCTGCGGCTGCAGGCGGACCGGCCGCAGAGCATCCGGGACATGGTCTACATCCTGGAGAAGTGCCAGCACCCGGAGCGGATCAAGATGTTTGGCCAGGTGCTCAAGGGGAAGAACCTGGTGGTGAAGCTGGAGGTGATGAACATCATCACCGCGGGCCACTCCGCCGAGGGGCGCAGGCTGATCGCGGACATGCTCCAGGATCCCGTCTCCCAGGTGCGGATGCAGGCGGCCAAGCTGCTGCCGGAGTTCGACCAGGAGCGCGCGTACGTGGATCTGCTGCGGGTGGTGAGGGACTCCAACTTCGAGAAGCGGACGCCGGACGAGCGCACCGCCTTCTACGCGGCGCTGGGCTCCACGGGAGTGCCCAACGCCTTCACGCTGCTGTCGCAGATGCTGGCGGTGAAGCCCTCGCTGCTGAACAGGAAGAAGGTGCTGGACGACAAGCTGCTCGCCGTCCAGGGGCTGGCGGGCGCGTGCAACATCCACTCCTACAAAGTGCTGCAGGGCGTGGTGGAGGACAAGTCGCAGCCGGTGGAGGTGCTCACCGCGGCGCGCAAGGCGATGTACCAGACGCGGAAGGCGCTGTTCGGGGACGCGCCGCTCTCAGAGGAGGCATGAGGCCATGGCCGAGAACCTGAAGATCACCCAGGCCCAGGGCGAGAGCACCGGCGAGTATGGCCGTGCGCACTCGGACAAGCTGCAGACGCTGGCGCGCGGACTGGTGTCGGGGCTCTACATGCTGGTGCGGTCCGTGAAGATGTATGACCCGGACAACGCCGTCTTCCAGAAGCCGCTGACCCAGCTCCAGGACATCATCAACCAGATCGTCTCCAAGGAGGGGAAGGTGGATCTGGTGGGCGTCAAGGACTCCTTCTACCTGAACAGCATGCTGGTGAAGGTGGACCTGAACGCGATCGAGAACCAGCGCTATCTGCTGTCGGAGATGCGGGCCAAGGACGTGGGCGGCTTCTCGGTGAGCAAGCCCATCACCCTGCCGGAGCTGAAGAACTTCGTGTGGATCTTCAGCAAGGAGCAGACGGAGGAGGCGGGC
>NZ_DASPHO010000770.1:0-9614 GCF_035629615.1 Hyalangium sp.
CAACGCATGGATCAATCAGCTGCGGCGACTGCGGGTGCGTGACGAGCGCCGAGACGATGTCCACTTCAGTCTCCTCGTTCTGGGGACCTGCCTGATACTCTTCCGGGGGCTTCAAACCTGACTTTTGTTAGGAGCTCTAAGGGCGCGATTCTGCTAGAGGTTTCGCACCGCCCGGCGTGGGTTCGATTCCCGCCGCCGCTTCCATACGCGGACCCAATCGTGGGTCCGGCACGCGGAGGGGCTGCCGCAGCACCGCGTCCGAAGGAGACGCAACCGCGTCCGCCGGGAACGCGGACCGCATGACATGCGGCCCCAGCCCGTGAGGGCACCAGGAAATCTCACGGCGAAGCCGCGCACGCGGCTGGCACGTCCGTTGCTGATCTCGGTGTGCCCGAGTCTCCGATGCCGTGGGGCCTTCGGACGACGTGCCCCCCTTGCGGAGTGGGGCATCTGCTCGGGACGTCCCTTGGGCGCACGATGGGCTTGTCCACGACGCCTTAGACTAAGGGGCTCGTTGCAATACCGTGAGCCCGGAGCATAAATAGAGGCACCGCACTCCTCGATTACGAACAACTGCGCTGCCTCTTTCCATTAAAGACGTCTATGCCGTTAATGATCAAAGGGGAGCATGAACTGATTCTTGTTGCTCCGCGCTGCCTGGGCTGCCGCGATAGCCAACGCCTCTGAATACCGCTTGACATTAATCGCCAGCAGTTCGTCCAGAGGCTCGCCTCGTTTTGTTGGAAAACGTCGCCACTTCTTTCTCCCACCAGGCAGCACGACAATCTTTTCCCTATACATCGTGCGCATGAAGGGGACTGAATCGACGATGGTGAATCGCGCGAACTCTTCGCCTAGCGTTCGGACGAACTGCGCACCGCCAACAACAATCGGATGCAGAGTTCGCCCGACACGTTGCTGCAATTCCCGCAGTGCATTTATTGCCTCAGCGCCCTCGCGAGGAGTTCGATTACCCGTCTGGAACTCCTTGGCAACGTACGACATGAGGGGGTTCTGCTTGAGCAGGTCTGCCCAGAACGCCCAGTCGGAAGAAGTCAACGCATTGAGGTGCAAAACGACAGGGACACCAGCATCCGATAACTCTTCCGCGATACGCACCATCCGAGCACGATTCCACAGTATGTGCGGGCGTGGCGCATCAGAAAAGAATGAGAAGTTCTGCGCCGTCATGCCGACAAGGCCTACCTTGGCAAGCGCGGCAGGTGTTTTGTACGCGCGCCGATTCTCCCAATAAATCTCTAGAGGATCGTCATCGGAGACTGAAACAAGGAGAACCTTTGTACGTGCATCGATGAGATATTCGGAACGAAGGTCACTGGCCGTGCAAGAGCGAAGCCCATAGTGGCCATTGCGGCGCTTAGCTATGACATCCGAGGTAGGAAGCGCGACTGCGTCAATATCAAATGGCCGTATGCGACTCTTCCCGTGCTGAATCATAGGAACATAGAGAGGGAGTTCTGCATGTGCCATTGGTAGCAACTGCGTTGAAGGTCGGAACGGCAGACCACCGACCTCTCGCCACCGTCGGACGAATGTGTCTCGCCTGCATGGGCAGGTCCAGTTGTTCTCCTCGCAGCGCCCTGGGATTTGACAATCCATAAAGCACCCCCACAAGGAGCGCTGCGCATCAACACCACCGCATTCACGCAAGAGACTGCAAGCGCCACACCCAGGATGGTGCAGGACAGGCAACCTCTTGCTCGCCTCCACCATCATCACTCTTCTCCTTCAGGTTCACAGGTGATCGTGAAATCGCCTAGAGGCGATACTGAATCGATGACGGCCTTCGCCATCCCCATCATTTCATTGGAAATGACGCTCGCGAGTTGAGTTCCCTCTTCGGGATACACTGCGCCCAAAAGACTAGTCGTCTCATACACACGGACTTCATCTTCGATGATGTTCAGCCAGACTTTCGTGCCAACAGTTGGCTTATCTCCAGCAGCACGACAGCGATAGGCCGCTTTATATTCGGTACGCCTGCATGCCGTGATGATTGTTGGCTCAATTAATTCGCGATAAGCAGCATCTTCACGTTGCCGGTAGCCCTTGGCCTGAGCCTTCCTCCATCTCTCACCCATGCAGCACCTGCTTCGCGACAGGAATGTAGAGCCATTGCCGCCCCTGTTTTTCGCGACACGCAAGCCGCAGGCGATACAGATCGGCGAGGCGATTGTTCCACCCATTGACGGTAATGTTCTTTGCTTGATCCTTCTCAAAGAGTTGGGTTGCGGTGGCACTGCCCTCACGCACGAGCGATTGAAGCGTATCGATGACGCTCAGGTCAGGACTACCAATGAGCCTTGCTTTAGATACCACTCCGCCGTCGATCTGGAGCGCTTCCAAGCAGACGTGGCGGCTGCTGCTCATGACTTCCCCGAGCTCCTCCGCAATCTCCGAAGATAGATGGGTGACGACAGGGAAGATGTTGAGCGGTGGAAGGTCGCTCGGCTCATTCGGATCCACGAAATGAATACCAGCACGGATAAATGCAAGAACTGTGGCCTTGATGTAGCTCGCCGTGACTGACTCGATGCCTGCGAAGTCGACAACTACAATGGCGCCCTTTCCAGTCACCAGTTCCGGATGGCCTTCCAGCTCATCCAATAGAGGTTTGCGATGCTCCTGCCCAAGCGTCGCGCCATGTAGGTGCGGCACTCCAGTCGATTTGTCCTTGATCGCCAGCTGGTACACGTCCACAGGAACCTCACCTCGTGAGCTTACGAACGGCAATATAGAGGCGAGTTCCGAGGGCGTCAACCCAATTTAACTTCACCGAGTGAGGCTATTCATGTCGGCAGAGGTAAGTCAGGGCCTGCTTGGTCGAGGGAGCAAGTCACGCTTAGCTGGAAACCGGGAAGAACCGGACTCGACATGATCCTGGCGGCACGCTCCTTGCCTCTGCCGTCCAGGGTTAGCACTGCATCTCCACTTCGAAAGCGGAGATGCCCATTGAGATCGGCAAGAGCCTTGTGGACCTGCTTGAATCCTCCCCCTTCCTTCTCGCTCTTACGTCGCGTCGCGTAATTCTGGATTGCCTCCTGCAGCGCGCTCTTTGAGTCGGAAAGCGTGGACCACTTAGGGTTCGTCCGAAGGCTGTTGAGCAGGCCTCGTCCAAGGTCAACGACAGCAAACTGCATCCATCGCTCGTTGACGTGGTACCCGATGAGCCCTGTCGCTGGCTTGGATTCGTCAGAACCGCTGTGCTGGATGACGTTGTCTGCCATCTCATCCAGAGCCTTCGATAGGGCGTGCGCTAGCGTGCTGGAGAATCCTTGAGACTTCAGCGAGCGGCCAAATCGCTGCCGATACAGGTCCCAAGGTGTTTCTAGGATGTCAGCACGCCGTCGAAGAAGGAACAATTCGAACTGAGGTGCCGCAAACATCTCGGGGGTGGAAGGGGCCTGCACTTCTCCTGAAAGCAGAGAAGCAGCCTCGGGCAACACGGATGAAGTGCCACTCCACTTCTTGAATAGTGCCGTTCCTATTGCGTTGCTGGAGGCCTCCCATTGGGTCGCCGCACAGGCCAGTTCAAGCGCTGCGTCAAGGGTGATGCCCGACGGTCGCACGCCTTCAATCGCGGCCGCCCGTCCTTGAACTAGATAGGCCCGAACCTCATCAATTGTGGCGGCATTAAGAAGCATTTTCTAAGAGAAGGTAGAACCCCACCTTATACGGCGTACTGGCGCTTCGCAAGCTATCGGGCGACGGATCACCTTCGTTAACGGATCACCTTCGTTATAGGCCGCCTGATCAGGTGGTCGCGCAGACGCTCCGCCAAGCAGGGCCATAGGAGGAAGCCTGGAACTGCTGCCCCTGCTCTCCGGAGACGCCGGGGCGGGAGCACGCTGGCGCGTGACACTGTGGGGCATCCATGCTCTGCTCGAGGATCTCGGCATGGACCTGGAAGCCCGGCGCCAGTTGATGGAGCGACTCCGCCAGGGCTTCGGCGAAGAGTTCCGAGTGGACGGCGCCTTCGAGCGGCAGCTGGGACAGAATTTCCGCCAGCACCGCTCCGAGCTGGAGGCCCTACTCCAGGGTGCGGACGCTTCGCAGGGGCCTATGGCCGCGGCGCGGGCGGTGTTGAAGAGACGCTCCGAACAATGGGCTCCCAGGATGCGCGAGCTGCGAGCCCTCGAGTCGGCGGGGGGCCTGACGCAGAGGGTGGATTAGCTCGCCGAGAGCTATGTCCACATGCACGCCAACCGGATGCTCCGCACGGCGGCGCGCGCAGGAACTCATCCTCTACGACTTCCTGCACCGGCTCTATGCGTCCCAGGCAGCGCGCCAGCGCCGGACCCTCTGAACAAGAGCGGCCCTCCCCTTGTGCAGGAGAGGGCCGCCCCTTGTTTCATTCACCGGGGCTCCTACCCGGGCGCTGACTGCACCTACTGCACCGAGGGCTTCTGCGTCGTGAGGGCCTCGATGAGCTGGTCCACCTGCTCCACAGGGATGCCCTTGAAGTCCAGCACCGCCTTGCCCTTCTCGTTGCGCACCAGCACCTTCACGCGCGTGCCCTTGCCCTTGGGGAAGCGCGCCGTCACCGCGTCGCTGTACCTATCGGCCAGAGCCTCCGCCTCCTTCGGCAGCGGCTTGCTGGAGGCCGGCTTGCGCTTGCGCTGCAGCGCCTTACGCATCTGGTCCACCGTGCACGTCTTGAAGGGCAGCATCGTCACCTGCCCCTTCTCATCCGGCACCTCGATGAGCGTGTCGCCCGGCTCCTCGTGGTTCACCTGGATGTCCGCCGCCTCCTTGTACGTCAGCAGCAGGTACAGGCACGTGACGCCGAAGCGCCGCGCCACCGGCTCGGTGAAGGCCTCGGCCACGGCCCCGTACAGGCTCAGGGCCGTCTGGGACAGGTCCGCCAGGTTCTTGCTGACGAACTCCTGGGCGTCCTTGTAGCCGGCGGCCTCCGCTAGCTTCTTCTCCACGATGTAGTTGTAGATCTGCCCCAGGCGGTGGTGGTTGGTGTTCTCCTGCGCCATCAGCCCGAGCATCTCGGCCTTCAACTGCTGGAGCGTGGTGCCCTCCGGGATGGAGGTGGCGGAGGTGGCGGTGGTGGTGGCGATGCTCGCGGACTCCTTGAACTTCAACAGGTTGAACATGTGAGGTTCTCCCCTTGAGAGACGCACCATGCGTCCCGGCCACTTGAGTGTGCGGCTGCCGGGGCCTAGAGCACGCCGCGCGCCAACCGCTGTTCGCCTGAGAAAACAGCCACTTGCGAGAGCCCCCTCTCATGAACCGTCCGTGCGTGTGGATGGATCGTCCGTGTCGGGAGACGGTCTAGAAAAGCTCTGGAATGCCAAGGGTTTACGCGGGAACTGGGGAAAGGATATTTCTGTAACCCAGCGAATTGACGAGGATATGCTGGAGCCTCTCACGGGAGTGACCGTCCGCGAACTCGGACGGTGCTCCGGTACCCACTAGTGGGGAGTGGCCGGGGGGGCTGAGCGCCGGTACCCACTAGTGGGGAGTGGCCGCAGGGTCAGGGTTTGCGGGGCTGGATGTGGGACGGCGCCCCCGAGGGATGGGGGCCAGGTAGCACTTCTTCTTGAAGACGTAGCCACCTTTCTCCTCACACTCCTCACGAGCGAACGGGGCCTCCGCCCAGCAGCCTCCGTTGAGGGCCACCTGCTGCTTGCGCGGGCAGCGTCCCTTCGCCTCCTGAACATCCTGCCCGGGCAGGGGCTCGGGGGGCGTGTCCTCCTCCAGCCTCTGCTGGGTGGGGAGTTCGCGGGAGGACTTCCCGGAGGCGGACGCCAGCGCTTCACCCAGCCCAGTCGGCCCCGCGTCCGGCTCCTCGGCTCGAGCGGGCGCCCAGTGGACGAAAGGCGATGTCTCTTCAGGCCCACCGGAAGCGACCCACCCCATTCCCACTGCCAGGGCCAGGCTCGCGGCGGCCGCCAGGGGCCAGGTCCATGTCCGCCAGGGCCTCGCAAGCGCGGTGGCGCTGACGCGTGCAGGGGGGCCGCTGGAGAGCGTGTGCTCGGCGGCCTGCTCCAGCGCCTCCGCGAGATGCTCCGCGGTGCCGCGCTCCTCGGGACGCACCGAGAGCATGCGCAGAATCAAGGCGCGCAGCCGGGGCTCGACTTGCAGCAGCGAGGCGGGAGCAATCACGGCTGCCATATGCCAGGTGCCGTGCTCGTCCTAGGTGGGCTCGGCAAACTCCGGGTACTCGCCCGTCACCAGCCGGCAGGCGGTCACTCCCAGCGCGTACGCATCATCCGAAGGCCGCGCGCTGTAGCGCGCCGAGCGGTTGCGCAGGGAGTTCAGCTCGAAGAGTCCAGATTCTGGAGCCCGGTAGGCAGGAGTCCCCGGGTATGAATCGGGAGGCGTGAGCGTGGTGGCGCCCGCGTAGCAGCCCGCGCCGAAGTCGGTGAGGAAGGCGCGCTGGTCCGAGCGCACCAAGACATTGTCACCTTTCACATCCCGGTGGACGCCACCGTGAGCGTGGAGCGCCTGGAGCGCACGCGCGAGCTGGGCCAGCACCCGAAGCTGCTGGGAGGCGGAGGGCGCGTGTTGCCAAGCCCAGTCATACAGGGGCTCTCCGTCCACCCAGTCCATCGCGAGATAGGGATGGAGCGCTCCGCTCGACATCTGCCACTCACCCGAATCCCACAGGCGCGGGACGCTCGGGTGGCGCAGGCGGGAGAGCAGTTCCTGCTCGCGTGCGAAGCGAGGATCCCTGGGTAGCAGGGCCACGTTGAGAGCGACGGGTGGCGAGTGCCTACAGCGGCTGTAGGACCGGGACACGGGCCCGGCCAACGGCTTGGGTGGCACCCGGCAGCAGCACTCCTTCCCCGCTGGGCCCGGGGCCGCACCCCGCCAATGGGCCTCCATTTCTCCTATCGCTCTACCTTCAAGGTCGTGAGGCAGCCTCGCGGAGCCATTTTCTTGACGCGCTCCGCTGCGCGAGTCTAATCACGCCACAGGGCTGTAAGGCCCTGTA
This sequence comes from Hyalangium sp., assembly GCF_035629615.1. Classification (GTDB taxonomy): domain Bacteria; phylum Myxococcota; class Myxococcia; order Myxococcales; family Myxococcaceae; genus Hyalangium. Next base: position 6,971 of record NZ_DASPHO010000770.1, read on the forward strand.
GCACAGGCCTCCTACGGTCCACCGCCCATGGCCGCCATCATCTACTGTGAGAGTACAGCAGCCCTGGGGTGGTTCCTCGAGAGGTCCCACCTGTGCGTGGTGCACCCTGGCAAGGCCGCCTCGGTGTTTCCGCGGGAGTTGATCAGCTGCATCCAGTACGTGGGAGAGAGCATCGGAATGGCGGTGGCCTCTCCGTGGGTGCTCCAAACCTGTCTGGAGCGGCTGGGCGGGGCCTTGGTCGAGCAGCTGGGTCCGGACGAGCCGGTCATCTTCAGTGGCGCTCGGCCCGTGTGGCGCGAGTCCCACCCGGACGGCAGGGGCGAGGTGCCCTTGGTGGACACGTTGAGCCGGCTCATGGTCCGCGCCCGGGCCGACGAGCGCAAGCAGCGGCTCCGCCAGGCGTTCGTCAAGCGGCTGAAGACGCTGGCGGACAACGCCCCCAACGGCAGTGGAAGGCAAGCACCCGGCTTGCCCGCCACCCCCGCCAGGCTGAATCCGTACGACGTGCTGGGGGTGAGGCCGGACGCCTCGCGCCAGGATGTCCGCACCGCCTGGAAGACGAGGGCTCTGGAGTACCACCCGGACCGGGTGGCGACCCTGGGCAAGAAGCTCAAGGAGGTGGCCGAGGAGGAGACGCGGACCATCAACGCCGCCTACGAGATGATTCGGCGCTCCAGGTAGGCTCTTCGCGCCGTGTCTCTGCCCACGTGCTGTTCGAGCTCCCTCTGAATGGCGCGATTGAGTGTAACAGTTGGAGAAAGAGCGGGAGGTGCTGCGTGCCTCGCATGAGCGGCTGCGGCTGGAGTTGGAGTTGCTCAAGCGCCGCATGCTCGTCGCCAAGGCTGAGCGAGTGGACACCCGACAGCTGGAGCTGGAGTTTGCCCAGAAGCTGAGAGCCCTCGAGCAGGTGGCCGGCACGCTGGGCGTGGCCTCGGGCGAGCAGTCAGAAGGCGATTCGGCGAAGAAGAAGAAGAAGCGCAAGCCTTCGGGGCGGTGCGACTTGAAGAGCCTGCCGTTGGTGATTGCCCGGGTGAAGTACCGCACCGTGGGGGCCGACGGTGAGGCGGCGCTGGAGACGGCGATGATGCCCAAGGAGCTCTTCTTCCGCTACTCGCTCGTGCGCGCTCACCCAGGAGAGGAGAGCGTGCGGCGCCTGGCCATCACGGCGGCGTTGCGCCTCAAGGGCCGATCTGTCTGAGGAGACGGCGAATACCTCGCGCATCATCCACCGGGGCCTGAGCGCTCAGCCCGACATCGCGCTCGCGACCGCGCTGGAACTGGCCGGCCTCAACCTATGGGGCACCGAGCTCGTCGTCCTGTCCGCGTGCGACACCGGGAGAGGGGACGTGAAGCTGGGCCAGGGCATCTACGGGCTGCGCCGGGCCTTCGTGGCGGCTGGGGCGGAGACGATCGTGATGAGCCTGTGGAAGGTGAACGACGGGACGACGAGCGAGCTGATGGAGGCCTACTACCACAACCTGCTGGCGGGGCAGGGCCGCGCCACCGCCCTGCGCGAGGCGATGCGCTCGCTGCGTGCCACCAAGCCCCATCCTCACTACTGGGCGCCCTTCATCGTGCTGGGCCGAGCCCCCCCTGAGCGCGCTGGTGTCCACCGGCCCATAGGCACAGGGCCTCCAGCTCGCAGATTTTCTGAATCAATCTGCATCTCGTCGGCTCATAGCAGGCGAGTGGTGAGCGGTGGACCCCATACCCAGGGACGAGCCGAACACCCACTCGAGCCGTGCCGGGGAGCAAGAAACCCGCTGCCCGTGAACAGGTACACACTCACTTGGAGAAAGAAAATGAAATACAGCGTTCTTCTCATGGGCTTGATCGCCGCCTCAACGACCGCCTTTGCCGCAGCGGACACGAAGCAGGTTGAGCCGCTGGACTTCGATGTCGGACTGCTGGCCCCCCTGCCTGCGGATGAGGCGCCAGACACGGGAGGAATGGTGAAGCTCGGGCCTGCTGCCGCGCTGAGCTACCTTCAGGTGTACGCAGTCGGCTCGAGCAGCTACGGCGGCTGGAAGGTTCTGTCAGATCCCTATGCGTACACCACGACTGAGGATCACGGCGGCCCGATCCTGCTCGTGGCCGTGCTCGAGATCGGCCATGGAGGCAGCAAGTTCGCCAAGATGGCCGGTAGCCAGCTCCCCTCCTCCGCCAACTACTTCAATGAAAGCGTCTGCGCGTTCATCAATGGCTACCCCTATGGGTGCTCGGCCGGGCAGACGGTGATCGGCTGGATCCGATACTTTGATGTCTCCGGCTACCAGAACGGGCTGTTCGAGTACCAGAACACCTCGTTCAATTTCCCTTGGAACACCATGTACGACCGCCTTTCGATCCTCTGATGCGGCAAGCGTCCTGAGCTCACCCGCGGCCGGGGAGGAGGCGCAGAATCCGGCCATCCTTCTCGTCCGTGACGGCGTAGATCGCCCCATCCGGGCCGACCTTCACGTCCCGGATGCGCGCGCCGAGAGGGATCCGCTCCTCCGCGGCGACCCGATCTCCGTCCATGATCAGCCGCACGACTCCTTCGCTGACCAGTCCGCCAATCAGGATGTTCCCTTCCCACCCAGCGAACTTGTCGCCGGTGTAGAATGTCATGCCCGCCGGCGCGATCACCGGATCCCAGTAGTAG
>NZ_DASPHO010000771.1:0-10770 GCF_035629615.1 Hyalangium sp.
CTACACCGTCATTGCGACCGGCCTCATCAGCTGGGCCGTCTTGGCCGCGAATCCCGAGCCCGTTTTCACCAAGGCCGCTGCCATCGTGTCAGCCGTCCTGTTGATCTACCTGGGCGTGGAGACGTTCCTGGAGTTGGTGGATGCGAGCCGGGAGTTGAAGCGAGCCACCGACAGAGCCACCAACCCCGAGGAACTGGAGCAGGCCAGCCGGCGCTTCGCGAACCGAGTGGGACCGGAGGTGGCGCGCGTCTTCGTCCTCGCGGCGACAGTGGTGGTGAGCCATGGCATGGCTGGGGGCGCCGGGTGGCTGGCGGCGCGTCTGTCGATGCTGCCCCGTTTCTCGGAGGCGGCAGCGGCAGGGGCCTCACAGATGGGTATCCACCTTGCGAACGTGGGACAGGTGAGCGCGGTGGCGGTGGTAGGAAGCACCATCGTCATCTCCTTGCCTGCAGCGGCGATTGCCATGGCGGCCGAGGGTATGGGAGGAGGAGCCGCAGTCGGGGGCAGTGCTAGCGGCTTCAGGTCCTGGGGCTCGTTCAGCGGCCTTAAGAGTGCCCTGGGCTCGGCGGGAGAGGGCAAGCAGTGGCACCACGTGGTGGAGCAATCACCGGGCAACGTGGCGAGGTTCGGGCCCCATGCGCTTCACAACACCGAGAACGTCATCCCCCTGGAGCAAGCGCTGCACACCCGCATCAGCGCGCTCTACTCGTCCATTCGATGGCATATCACCGGCTCGAAAAATCTGACCGTGCGCCAGTGGTTGAGCACGCAGTCGTACGAGGCCCAGCGCCAGTTCGGGCTTCTGGCGAGGGAGAACGTCACGAAGGGGATCTGGTAATGAAGTTGGAGAAGCTCGTCGAACAGTTCGCTGAGAACGTGGCCGCGCAGACCGACGCCATCTGGAGGGGAGACGCCAAGACAGGGAACAAGCACGCCCGGAAGTACGGCGCCGCGTTCGACAAGCTCCGGGCCCACGGCGATGCCGGGCGCGATGCACTCGCAGCACTCTTCACGCACCCCAGGATGGATGTCCGGGTGGCTGCGGCAGCGGTTCTCCTCCGGCATCGAACGGCAGAGGCCAAGGCGGTCCTGGAGGAAGCCGCCAAGGGCGAGGGGATGGTTCCATTCGAGGCGCAGCAAGCCTTGCAGCGCTGGGAGGAAGGCACCTGGGCTCTAGACCCCGCCTAGAGTGGTATAGGCACTCAGGCGAAAGGCTGCCTTCATGGAGAGCAATGGATCATGTAGGCTCGCGCCTGCCAGGCCGTAGCCGATCAGCCCCACTCGGGATGGCCTCAGGCCTCAAGCCCATGCCTCCCTGCCTCCTAGGTCGGCAGCCATCCATTTCATCAAGGAAGTCGGGAACTTGAGAGGTTACCCAGCCGCGTGGTACGACCGCGACGGCCCTAACCGTACGCCGCGACTGACCCCTGCCGGAGCCGCCTCTCCATGAGCGAGCAGAATGATCTCACGAGGACTGCGTCCTCTGCCTCCATCCCCGTGCCGGGTGGGCCTCCCACGAAGCCCGCAACGGAGGTCCTCGCCCAGAACCTGAGCGCCATGCCCGCTGCCACCACACCCGAAGAAGAAGCCCGCGAGCGCATCGCCGCCCTGGAGCGCGAGGCCCGCGCCCTGAGCTCCGCCGATCCCCAGGCCGCTGCCCTGCTCTTTCATGAGCTCGGCCTCGTCTGGGAGGAGACGCTCAAGAACCCGCGCAACGCTGCCGTCGCCTTCCAGAACGCCTACAAGCTCGCCCCCAAGTTCCTCGTCAACATCCGCGCCGCCCGCCGCCTCTTCGCGGACGTGGGCAACTGGCTCATGGTCATCCAGCTCCTGGATGCCGAGCTCACTGGCACCGAGGAGCCTCGCCAGAAGGCCACCCTCCTCTTCGAGAAGGCCACCATCCTCGAGGAGCGCCTGTCCCGAGACGAGGAGGCCAAGGCCGCCTGGCGCCAGTGCCTGGAGCTGAAGCCCAGCGAGATCGGGCTCCTCACCCAGCTCGAGGCGCACTACGCCGCCCGCAACGACTACGAGTCCCTCATCGAAGTCTACCGGCTGCTCGCGGGCGCGCTGGAGAACCCCTCGCTCCGCGCCCACTTCCTCACCTCCGCGGGCCTCGTGCTGGAGGAGCGCCTCCGGCAGCGTGAAGCCGCCGCCGTGTACTTCCGCGAGGCCTTCGGGCTGGATCGCTCGGATCTGCTGCTGCTGTCGGCCATGAAGCGCCTGGCCGAGCGCGAGGGCCGCGCCGACGAGCTGCTGGCCGCGCTGGCCGCCGAGGCCCACGTGCTGGGCACCCAGGCCACGCCCGCGTACCTCCAGATCGCCAAGGTCTACGAGCGCATGGGGCGCAAGGATGATGCCCTGGCCGCCCTGCTCGCCGCACGCCGCGTCACCCCCACCGAGCCGCTGGTCCTCTCCGAGCTCGCCGGCATCTACGAGACGCAGGGCCGCTACGAGGAGCTGGCGGACGTGCTCCTCACGTGGGTGGACTCCATCAACGACGAGGGCGAGCTGGTCGCCATCAACCTGCGCCTGGCCGCGCTCTGCGAGGAGGATCTCAAGCGCGAGCAGGATGCCATCTCCCGCTACCAGGCCATCCTCTCGCGCATCCCCGGCCACGGCCCCGCGCTGGCCGGCCTGGGCAAGCTCTACCACCGCATGGGCAACTGGGAGGGGCTCGTCTCCGTGTTCGACGCGGAGATCACCGCCGCCGAGGACGCCCGCCAGAAGGCCGCCCGCATGTACAAGGCGGCCGAGATCCTCGAGGAGAAGCTCGGGCGGCAAGAGGACGCGATCACCCGCTACAACACCTGCCTCCAGCTCCAGCCCGGCTACCTGCCCGCGCAGAAGGCCCTCTCGCGCCTCTACGAGCGCCAGGGCCGCTTCGCCGAGCTGGTCGCCATGTACGAGCAGGATCTGCTGCAGACCTCCGATCGCGATCAGCTCATCACCACGCTCAACAAGATGGCGGTCATCTACGAGGATCGCCTCGGCGATCTGGAGCACGCCATCGAGTGCATGAAGCGCATCCTCGATCTGGCGTCGGATCACCTGCCCACCATCCGCAACCTGGCGCGGCTGTACGAGCGCGCCGGGCGCTACCGCGAGCTGATCGAGACGCAGGAGCTGGAGGCCTCGTTCTCGGGAGACACCAAGCAGGTGCTCTCGCTCTACCACCGCAACGCGGAGATCCTGGACGAGCACCTCAAGGATCGCCCCGGCTCCATCGCCGTGTACGAGCGCGTGCTGTCGCTGTCCCCCTCGTACCTGCCCGCGCTCAAGGCGCTGGGGCGGCTGTACGCGCAGGAGGGCCGCTGGAACGAGCTGATCAAGATGTACCGGGCGGAGGCAGAGATCTCCCCCTCCACCGAGCAGGCCGCCACGCTCCAGTTCAAGATCGGTGAGCTGTACGAGCACCGGCTCAAGAGCCAGAACGACGCCGTCCCCGCCTACGAGGAGGCGCTGACGCTGGCGCCCAGCTACTTCCCCGCCCTGCGCGCGCTGGCCCGCATCTACCGGGCCAACGGCCACTGGGAGAAGCTCATTGAAGTCCTGCGCGCCGAGGCCGCCAACCGCATCGATCCGGTGGAGCGCGCCAACGCCCTCTTCCAGGCCGCCGCCATCTGGGAGGATCAGCTGCAGCGCCCGGAGCTGGCCATCGAGGGTTACCAGGAGGTGCTGAAGGTGTCGCCGGGCCACGCCCCGAGCCTGCGGGCCCTGGAGCGGCTCTACACCACCCAGGACAACACCAAGGAGGTGGTGGCCATCCTGGATCGCGAGACGCAGGTGGGCCAGACGCCGGGCGGCAAGGTGGCCGCCTACCTGAAGCTGGCGCGCCTGTACCTGGATCGCTTCCAGGAGCCCGCCCGCTCCGCGCAGTGCTGCGAGGCCGTGCTCCAGCTGGATGCGGGCAACTTCACCGCGCTGAAGATGCTCGAGCGCATCCGCGCCGCGGACAAGCCACGCCGCGCCGAGCTGCGCTTCCGCCTCTCCGAGCGCGTGCCGGACGCGCGCCTGCGCACCGCGCTGCGCCTGGCCGCCGCGGCCGATCAGGACAAGGGCTCCAATGAGGCCGCGCTCGAAGAGTACAAGCTGGCCTTCCAGGAGGACCCCGCGGACGTGCGCGTGGCCTTCGCGCTGGAGCGTGCGATGCGGCAGGCCGGTGACGCCTCGGGCCTGGCGTGGCTCTACAGCCGCCGCCTGGAGGTGGTGACGGAGCCCATCGAGCGCGTGGAGCTCCTGCTGCGCAGCGCTGATCTGGCCGAGCACAAGCTGGGCGATCTGGATCGCGCCGGCCAGCTCTACCTCGCCGCGCTGGAGGCCCAGCCGCAGTGCCTGCCGGCCCTCATGGGCAGCCGCCGTGTGCAGCTCAAGCAGGGCAACGCCGCCGCCGCGCGCGCCACCCTGGAGACCGAGGCCCGCATCAGCCGCGATCCGCGCAGCGCCGTGGAGGCCTTCATCGCCGCCGCGAAGCTCGCCTCCACACGGCTGAACGATCTGGATGGCGCCGCCACCCTCTACCGGCAGGCTCTGGAGAAGGATCCGCTCAACCCCACCGCCACCACCGGCCTGGAGGATCTGTTGGCCCAGCGCGGCGGAACCTCGGATCTGGCGGCCCTGCACGAGCGCCGCGGCGAGGCGAAGCTCGCCCAGCGCGATCCCAATGCCGCCGCCGCCGCCTTCATCAGCGGGGCGAAGCTGTACGTCGCCGCGCTGAGCGACCGCTCCAAGGCCATGGCGCTGGTGGAGCGGGCGCTCGCCGCGCAGCCCAGCCACCCGGACGGCCTGGAGATGAAGGGCCGGCTGCTGCTGGACACGCAGAAGTACGCCGAGGCCGCCGCGGCCCTGTCCCAGCGCGTTCAGCTGGGCGGTGATCCGCGCCTGCTGGCCCAACTCCACCTCACCCTCGGTGGCCTGTACCAGACGCACCTCAACGAGCCGAGCCGGGCCTCGGCGCACCTGCAGACGGCGCTGGCCGCCATGCCGAAGAACGAGGAGGCCCTGGAGCGCCTGGCCACGCTGCACTCCCAGGCGCGCAACTGGTCTGGCGCGGTGGACTGCCTCAAGCGCCTGCTGGAGCTGGATCTCACGACGGTGGATCGGGCCCGCCACATGGTGGAGCTGGCGCGCATCCACGACGAGGGCCTCGGTGACACCGCAGGCGCCTCCGCGCTGTACCGCAAGGCGCTGGAGCTGAGCCCCGGGGACTCGGAGCTCGTGGATCGGCTCGTCACCCTGTACGAGCGCGCCCACAACCTGCCGGAGCTGGCGCAGATGCTGGAGGCGCAGGTGGGGACGCTGGCGGCCATCGATCAGAAGCGGGCCCAGTCCGTGCGCCTGCGGCTTGCGGAGCTGTACACCCGCTCCCTTGAGCAGCCGGCGCGCGCCATCGCCGTCTACCGCCAGGCGCTGGACCAGGAGCCCACGAACATCCCGGCTCGCGCGGCGCTGGCGGATCTCTATATGCGTGACAGCGCGGCCACGGCGATGGCGATCGAAGAGCACCGGCAGCTGCTCAAGCTGGAGCCGACGCGGGTGGAGAGCCTCCACGCCCTCTTCAAGCTGTGGGAGGGCCTGAAGCAGCTCGACAAGGCCTTCTGCGCGGCGGCGGCGCTGATGTTCATGCGCTCGGCCAACGAGGTGGAGGTCGTCTTCTACAACGAGGCCAAGGGGCGGCTGGCGCAGGACGCTCAGGACAAGCTGGCGCTGGCGGATCTGGACAGCCTGCTGCTGCACCCGTCCGCTCGCGGGCCGCTGCTGGAGGTGCTGCGGGCCATGGGCGATCAGCTCGGCAAGCTGCACCCGCCCCAGTTCGAGGGGCTGGGGGTGGACAGAAAGGCGGACCGGCTCAAGCCGGACTCGGCGGTGTACAAGGCGATCCGCTCCGTGGCGCAGGTGTTCGGCGTGGAGGAGTTCGAGGTGTACATGGCCCGCCGCGGGCTGATGACACTGGAGACCACCGAGCCGCTGTCGGTGTGCGTCGGCGCGGACGTGGTGCGCAAGTTCAACGCCCGCGAGCAGAAGTTCCTCATTGGCCGCGCCGTGCTGGGCCTGCTCAACAAGACGGCGGTGCTCTCGAAGCTCTCCCAGGGCGAGACGGCGGATCTGTTCGGCAGCTCGATCCGCATCGCCGTTCCCCAGTTCTCCGCGCTAGGCCGGAAGAACGATGACGCGGTGAAGCAGCTGCGCAAGGCGTTCTCACGCAAGGCGATCAAGGCGCTGGAGACGCCGTCCCAGGCGCTCGGGGACGCGCAGAAGCTGGACCTGAAGCAGATGACGGAGGGGCTCCAGCTGTCGGCGGATCGGGCCGGCATGCTGATGTGCGGCGACATCGCGGTGGGCCTGGGGCTGGTCCTCCGCGAGGATCCCTCCATGGTGAACACGAAGGTGGACACGATGGATCCGGTGCTCCAGGCGCTGAGGCAGCGCTCCGATCTGCGGGATCTGATGGGCTTCTCGCTGTCCGATGACTTCTTCCGGCTGCGGCAGCGGCTGGGGCTGGGGCTGTAGCGCACGCCTGGCTGTAAGGCCTCTGAGGGCCCGAGCGCGTCACAACTCCCAGAGTGACACTCCATAGGGGCAGCTGATCCATTGCTCCTCTGGAGGTAGTCGCCATGTCGAAGGGATTGCAGTCGTTCCTGACCGTTCTCGTCTCGCTCGGGGTACCGCCCCTGGTGCTGCTCGGGGTCAGCCTGGCGAGCGGCGGGGCTCTCGCACCGGGCGTGGCGCTGATCGCTGGCGGCGTGTTTGGCCTCGGCTATGGCCTGGAGGCGGGCCTGCTGCGCAGCTATGACTTGTCCACCGGCGTGGGCTGGGTGGGGCTCATCGTGGATCTCACCTGGAGCCTGCCCAACACGGTGTTCGGGTTCCTCATCGGCAACCTCACCTATGTCTGGTTCGGCAACCTCTCGCGCAGCAACTCCGACGGCCAGGGGTGGATCGTCTTCATGCCGCGCCCGGGCAGCTCCTTCGGCCGGACCGTCCTCCAGACGCTGGGCACGGTGAACATTGGCGGCGCGGGCCAGCACGAGAAGATGCACCTGCTCCAGGCCCGCATCTTCGGCCCCCTCTACCTGCCCTTCGTGGGCGCCTCCTACGTGATCACCTTCACCCTGCAGGTGCTGTGGACGATCACCCTGGGCGGGCTCCTGAAGCTGATCGGCGTGCGGCAGAAGGCCTACTTCCGGCCCCCCGCCCACTCCGCCGTGGGCGGCTTCTTCGGCTGGATCTACTACGCCACGCCCATCGAGCTCTGGGCGTATGCCACTGGCAACCCGTAGCCCCTGCCAACCCCCGAGCCCCTGCCCTTCAGGCCCCGCGCGAGCACCTGGCGCGGGGCCTGTCTGACGTCAGCGCCAGCCCTCGAGCACGAGCTTGCCCACCATCTTCCCGGACTCGACCTTCGCGTGCGCCGCTCGCAGGTTCGCCGCGGAGATCGGCGTCAGCTTCTCCGTCAGCGTCGTCTTCAGCCGGCCAGCGTCGATCCACTCGGCCACCTGCTTCAGGATGCGGTGCTGCTCTACCATGTCCTCCGTCTGGAAGATCGCCCGGGTAAACATGAGCTCCCACGCGAAGCTCACGCTCTTGCGCATCAGCGCTCCCAACTTCACCGGCTGATCCGACTCGACGATGGAGACGATGCGCCCGAACGGCTTGATGACCTCCACCATGGTGTCCCAGTAGGCCGCGGTGTTCACCGTGTTGAAGAGGTAGTCCACCTCCGCGATCCCCAGCTCCTTGAGCTGCTTGGGGATGTCCTCCCGGTGGTTGATGACGTGGTCCGCGCCCAGGGTGCGGCACCACTGCTGCGACTCGGGCCGCGAGGAGGTGGCGATCACGCGCAGCCCCGCCAGCTTCGCCAGCTGGATCGCGATGGAGCCCACGCCTCCCGCCCCGTTGATGACCAACAGCGTCCGCCCCGCGTGCCGCCCGCCCACGTCGATGGAGAGCCGATCGAACAGGCCCTCGTAGGCGGTGACCGCGGTGAGCGGCAGCGCGGCCGCCTGCGCGAAGTCCAATGAGCGCGGCTTGGGCCCGACAATCCGCTCGTCCACGGCGTGCAGCTCGCTGTTGCACCCGGGCCGGGTCACGCTCCCCGCGTAGAAGACGGCGTCTCCCACCTTGAAGAGCGTGCAGTCCGGCCCCGTGGCCTCCACCACCCCCGCGACATCCCAGCCGAGCACGCGCGGCGTTTCCTCGATCTTGTCCTTGGGGGACCGGACCTTCACATCCACCGGGTTGACCGAGATGGCATGGACTCGCACCACCAGATCCCGCCCCTGGGGCTTGGGATCGGGCAGCTCCACATCGAGCAGCGACTCGGGATCCGAGCTGGGCAGGTAGCGCTTCAGGGCAACGGCCTTCATGGCTTTCGCTCCTCTGTGAAGACACGCGGCGGCACCGCGAGGCGGGCGAACCTAGGACTCCTCCGGGATTGCCACAACGCCCGCGGGGGCACCCGTGTGTTGGCCCTCAGGCTGATCCACGCCTCCCTGGATGTGACGGGTCGGGGCAGGATTTCGACTCGTCGCGTCAAATCTGAACGCATTTTCCTGAATTTCCCATTTATAGCTATTAAGCAGATGCAGATCTTCGAGGGCCTCGATGCCGCAGCAGCAGACTCAGGAAGGCAGGCAGAAACCCGATGATGAGGAGGAGGAGCGCCTCAGGGCACTTCACCGCCTTGGGTTGCTCGATCGAGAGCCCAACCCTGAGTACGACGCGATCGTCCAGCTCGCCGCGGACTTCTGCGAGGCCCCCATCGCGCTGCTCAGCCTGGTGGACCGCAATCGCCTCTGGTTCAAGGCCAAGGTGGGCTTCCCCGGGATCGTCCAGACGGTGCGCCAGGGCTCGTTCTGCACGACCGCGATCGAGCACGAGGGGCTCTTCGTCATCGAGGATGCGCTCGAGGACGCCCGCTTCCGGGACAACCCGCGCGTCCAGAGCACGCCCCACATCCGGTTCTACGCTGGGACGCCACTGCGGACGGAGGATGGCTTCCAGATCGGCATGCTCTGCGTCATCGATCACGTCCCCCGCCGGCTGGGCATGCTCCAGCTCCGCGCCTTGGAGCAGCTCGGCAGGCAGCTGGAGACGCACTTCCGCCTGCGCCTCGAGCTGCGCCAGGCCCGGGAGCGCAACGAGGAGCTGGAGCTGGCGCGGGAGCGCCTGAACGCGCTCAACGAGCACCTCCAGGTCGAGATCCACGAGCGCCACCGGGTCGAGCGGGATCTGCGCTCCCAGCGGGAGCTGCTGAACACCATCCTCAGCCACATCCCCCACTCGGTGTTCTGGAAGGATCGCGAGGGTGTCTTCCTGGGCTGCAATGACGCGTTTGCGCGCCAGCTCAGCCTGGCCGCCCCCCAGGAGATCATCGGCCACAGTGATCCCGACTTCGGCTTCCCTCCCGAGCAGCTCCGGGACTTCCGCCGGGATGATCTGGAGGTGGTCAACAGCGGCAAGCCCATCCTCGGCATCGAGGAGCCCTTCCGGGGACCGGATGGAAAGGATCGCTGGCTGCTGACGAGCAAGGTGCCGCTGCTGGATCCGGATGGGAACGTCTGGTCCGTGCTGGGGATCTTCGCGGACATCACCGAGCAGCGCCGCCAGGGGGACCAGCTCCAGGAGGCCCTCCTCCAGGTGGAGCGCCATGCCTCGCGCCTGGAGATCCTGGTGCACGAGGCGCGCGAGCGCACCCGCCGGCTCATGGAGGCCTCCCTGGACGCCGTCTTCGTCCTGGACAGCGTGGGCTGCGTGCTCGAGGTCAACCCGGTGGCCTGCCAGCTGCTGGGGCTCCAGGGGGCTCAGCTGCTGGGCCTGCCCTTCGACTCGCTCGCCCCTGAGGCGGAGCGGCTCTCGCTGCGCCGAGCGCTGGGCGATCTGCTCACGCGCGGGACGATGCGTCTGGAGGATCAGGGCCTGCGCTCCACCAAGGGCCACCGGCTGGCGGTCCAGCTGCTCGGCTCGCTCCAGGACGTGGGAGACACCCGGCGTCTGCTCATCATCGGGCACGATCTCACCGAGCAGCGGCGCCTGGAGCAGCAGAGCATCCAGAACGATCGCCTGGCGGCCATGGGGGTGCTGGCGGCAGGCATCGCCCACGAGATCAACAACCCCACCGCCTACGTGCTCTCCAACCTCGACTTCTTGCGGCAGTGGCTCGAGGAGCTGGAGCATCACCTCAAGCCCCTGCCCACACTCCCGGAGGCGCTCCAGCTGGGGCTCAGCGAAGCCCGCCAGTCCCTGGCCGACTGTATCGAGGGGTGCTCGCGCATCCACGACATCGTCCGAGGCATGCGCCACCTGTCCCACCAGGGCCACTCCGAGGAGCTCACCGTCCTGGACATCCACTCCATCCTGGACTCGGTGCTGCACATCTCTCATGGAGAGCTGAAGCACACGGCGAGGCTGGAGAAGGAGTACGCCCCGGAGCTGCCCCTGATCCTCGGCAACGAGGGGAGGCTGGGCCAGGTGTTCCTCAACCTCATCGTCAACGCCGTGCATGCCATGCAGCCCGGCCCGCCGAGCTCCAACCGGCTGCGGGTGCGCACGTGGCTTGACGGCCCCCAGGTGCGCATCGACATCTCGGACACTGGCCACGGCATCCCCCACGAGGCCCTGCCCCACATCTTCGATCCCTTCTTCACCACCAAGCCGGCCGGCGTGGGCACGGGGCTCGGCCTCTCCATCAGCCACTCCATCGTCCAGAAGATGGGCGGCGAGCTGCGGGCGACCAGCCAGGTGGGACAGGGGACGACTTTCTCCCTTCTGCTG
>NZ_DASPHO010000772.1:0-12681 GCF_035629615.1 Hyalangium sp.
AGCAACGCCTCCATCGCCAATCCCTCCTGGACGGCCCCGAATGTGACGGAAGACGGGACCTATACGCTGCGCGTCGTCGTCTCGGACGGACAGGGGGGCAGTGCGCAGGGCACCATCAACATCACCGTCGAGAGGGTGAACCAGCCGCCCACCGTGGGCGCCACCATCTCCGGCCCGACCACGCTGCTTGCGGGGACCACCGGCACCTTCTCCATCACCGCGAGTGATCCGGATGGCGACACCCTCAACTACTCCTGGTCTAATGACGGCGCGCAGGGCACCTTTGTGGGCAACACCAACAGCTCCAGCGTGCAGTGGTTCTCATCGGCCATAGGCACGCAGACCTCGTTCAGCCTGAACGTGTACGTCAGTGATGGCGGCGGGGACCCTCCCGTGGGGCGCACCATCACCTTCCCCGTCACGGTGCCCAACTACAGCGTGGACGTCCGAGCAGTGTGGAGCTCCGGTGGCTGCACGGGCTGCCATGGAGGCAGTGGGGGTCTCAACCTCGGGGCGAGCAGCTATGCCAACCTGGTCAATGTCTCCGCCGCAGGCTCGTGCAGCCCCACCGCGCGCGTCCTGCCCAATGACCCGGACAACTCGGCGCTCATCCTCAAGATGGAGGGCACCTCCTGCGGTAGCGGCAATCGGATGCCCCAAGGCAATCCGAGCTTCTTCGACAACAACCGGGGGCTGGTCATCCGCGTGCGCTCGTGGATCCTCGCGGGCGCTCCCAACAACTGAGCCGCCATGAGCCAGGGCCAGCACCGCATCAAGGGGCTCGAGAGCGTCGATCCCCTCTCCGTTCCCCTGCCGCACGGCACGGAGGTCATCACCCGTGTCGCGCGCATGGCGGGAGAGCGCCGGGTTCCCCAGGGCATGGTGGGACGCGTCGTCCGCGCGCGGGACGGTGGCCTGGACGTACAGATCACCGGCGTGGGCGAGCTCTGGTACGCACGCGAGGAGCTGGTGCCTCGCAAGCCGGGCCAGGTGCAGTTCGCCTTGCGCCGCGCCGCCGCCTGGGAGGCGCTCCAGCCGTGTGTCGTGCTCGAGGCCACCGTGGGCTCACGGGCCTGGGGCCTGGCCCACGAGGGCTCGGACACGGATCTGCGCGGCGCCTTCGCCCTGCCCCTGCCTTGGACGTGGGGGCTGGGGGAGGCGCCGAGGGATCTCGTCAGCGCGGATGGAAGCTCCACCTATTGGGAGTACCGCAAGGCCATGGACCAGGCGCTGCGCGCGGATCCCAACACCCTGGAGCTGCTCTTCGTCCCCTCGGCCCGCGCCAAGGACGTCCTGGGCGAGTGGCTGCTGGCCGAGCGTGACGCCTTCGTGTCCCGCAACATCTTCGGCAGCTTCGGCCGCTACGCGCTGAGCCAGCTCCACAAGCTGTCCAGCTCGCAGCGGCTGGCCGAGCACCGCGATCTCGTCCTCGACTGGCTGTGCGAGGAGCCCACGCCGGATCTGGACGAGGTGGCCCGCCGGCTGGCGAAGCACTCCCCGCGGCAGGCGCCCACGCCCGAGGATGGGATCCTCGCGGCGAAGACGTACATCAAGCAGCTCTACCGCTCGCTGTCGGACCAGGGGCTCATCGAGGCCAACGACTTCGCGGCGCTCACCCGCTATGCGCGCGGCGGAGGCCGGCGTCCCCCGGACGCGCGCGAGCTGCGGCCCAAGAACGCCTACAACCTCCTGCGGCTCATCGCGCTGGCCACCGGCTGGCTGCGGGACGGTACGCCCACCTTCGAGGCCACGGGCGCGCTCCGCGAACGGCTGCTCGACATCAAGCACGGCCGAGTGGCGCTGGAGGAGGTCCTCCGGGACGCCGAGGCGCTCGCTCCCGAGCTGGAGGCGGCACGCGACACGAGCCCCCTGCCGGAGCACCCGGACTACGCCCGAGCGGACCGGCTCCTGCGCCGCGCGGGAGAGGAGCTGGCTCGGCGGTGGGTGCTGAAGGAGCCGGGGGCCTGGGGCCGGGACGCCCCCGAGCCACCCTCCTACGCCGGGAACGAGTCGGCGCAGGAGGAGGAGCCCTCCTGAGCGCTCAGGCGCCAGTCTCGGCGGCGGCGACCTCCAGGGCGACTTCGATCATCTCGTCGAAGGTCGTCTGGCGCTCGGCGGGCGAGAGGTGCTCGCCGAGGCGGAGCTGATCCGACACGGTGAGCAGCGCGAGCGCCCGGGCCCCGAACTCCGCGGCCACGCCGTAGAGGCCCGCGACCTCCATCTCCACGGCCAGCATGCCCATGCGCTCGAGCATGTCCAGCAGCTGGGTCTGCGGGTGGTAGAAGAAGTCCGTGGAGAAGACGGAGCCCACGTACACCTTGCGGCCTCGGCGCTCCGCCGCCTCCGCGGCCCGCCGGGCCAGGGCGAAGTCCGCCACCGCGGGAAAGTCATGGTCCATCAACCGCATGCGGTTGACCTTCGAGTCGGTGCCGGCCCCGAGCGCGACGATGACACTGCGCGTGGGCACGTCCTTCCGGATGGCCCCGCAGCTCCCCACGCGGATGAGCACCCGGGCGCCGTACTCCTTCACGAGCTCGGTGGCGTAGATGGACAGGGAGGGGATGCCCATCCCATGGCCCATCACCGAGAGCCTCCGGCCACGGAAGGTGCCCGTGTAGCCGTACATGTTGCGCACCGCGGTCACCTCGCGGGCGCCCTCGAGGAAGCGCTCAGCGATGTAGCGTGCCCGCAGCGGATCGCCGGGCATCAGCACCACGTCGGCGAAGTCTCCGGGCTGGGCGGAGATATGGGGAGTTGGCATGGCGGCGCACCATAGCCGCTCCTCACGCGGGTGGGCACCAGATGGGCGTGCAGCGAAGCTTCCGACAGGCTCCCGCAGGTCCACAGTCCAGGCTTGTCAGACAGCCTCCTCCGGCGGGGCGGTAGGGCAGGCAGACCGCGGGGAAGCCGAAGAACTCGCACCGGCTCTCCAGACACAAGGCGCCCTCCCCCGTGCCTTCCACGTCGGCGCAGCGCTCGCCGGGCCCAGGCCAGGAGCGGCACGTGCGAGTCCCGGCCTCGCAATAAGAGAACGCCGCGCACTCCCCTGCCCCGGGCTCGCACGGCACACCCAGGGCTTTCGCCTCACGGCATTCCTTGGGGGAGCTGTCCTCCTGGGCTGGCTGCGTCCTCACACAGAGGAACTTCAGCTTGCACTCCACGTTGTCCGTGCAGGAGAGGCCTGAGCCCTTCCGCTCGACGCACCGGCCCATCCTGGCAGTACGTATCGCTGTAGGGGATGAACGCGCGGCACATTTCGCGCCACCGGCAGGAAGCGCTCGCGCAGCAGCACCGCGCCCAGGCTGCGGCCCTCCAGCAGCTCCGTCACGTAGAACAGCTCGCCGCTGGGGGTGCGCCCCAGGTCCGTCACGTCGACGATGTTCTCGTGCCCGATCTGGCTGGCGGCGATGGCCTCCAGCTCGAAGCGCCGGGAGAAGGTGGCATCGCGCGACAGCTCTCCCCGCAGCACCTTCACCGCCACCCGCTTGCCCAGCCCGATGTGCTCGGCCAGGTAGACCATCCCCATCCCGCCTGAGCCCACCGGGGACAGGAGCCGGTAGTGCCCCTCGAGGATCATGGGCAACAGCGCCTGACCGTCCTGGGGGCAGTACACGATCCCCTCGCCGTACTCGCTCTGGCACGTTGGGCACCGCGGCATGGTGGAGCGAGAGGGTAGCACGGGGAGAACGGAGGCCGTGGCTCAGCGCACTGCGTGCTTGCGCAACAGCTTGATGACGTGGGCGCGGTCCACCTCGGCCTCGCGCGCCATCTGGCTCACGTTGCCGCCAGCGGTGTTCAAGCGGTGGCGCAGGTAGGTCGCCTCGAAGTGATCCAGCCACGCTTCCTTGGCCTCCTTATAAGGAAGGTCCACGCGCACCGCGGGCATGCCCGGAGTGGAATCCTGCGCCGTGCCCTGAGCGAACGAGGTATCCAGCGCGCCGGACATAGCGACGCTGCGCTCCACGAAGTTGCGCAGCTCGCGCACGTTGCCGCGCCAGGGCAGTGAAGAGAGCTGGCGCAGCGCCTCCGCGCTCGGCGAGGTATAGGGCCGCGGCGGCAGCCCGAGCGCCCGGAACGTCTCCTCCCACAGGTGCTGGAGCAGGTGCGACAGATCCTCCAGGTGGGCGCGCAGCGGCGGCACACGCACCATGCCCACGGCGAGCCGGAAGTACAGATCCTCGCGGAACTCCCCGCGGTTCACGGCGCCGCGCAGATCCCGATGGGTGGCGGCCACGAAGCGCACGTCCACGGAGCGGAAGGCATCCGAGCCCACGCGCTTGACCTGGCGGCGCTCCAAGGCGCGCAGCAGGCGGGGCTGCACGGCCAGCGGCAGCTCGCCCATCTCATCGAGGAAGAGCGTGCCCCCGTGGGCGGCCTCGAAGGCGCCGCGCCGCTCATGGGTGGCGCCCGTGAAGGCTCCCCGCTCGTGGCCGAACAGCTCGCTCTCCACCAGCTCGCCGGGGATGGAACCACCAGTCCACGACCACGAAGGGCCCCGAGGCGCGCCCGCTCTGCTGGTGAAGCGCCTCGGCCACCAGCTCCTTGCCGGTGCCGCTCTCGCCCTCGATGAGCACGGTAGCGTCCGTGGCGGCCAGCCGCGCGAGCCGGGCGAACAACGCGCGCATCACCGCGCTCTCTCCCACCAGCCGGCCGAAGTGCGGCTCGGGGTGAAGCGGCACCACGTCCTGCTCGGCCACCAGGGAGAAGCGCACGGAGGTGTTGCCAAAGACCAGCGTAGAGCCGTCCTCCACGAAGGCCTCCGTCACGCGCACGTGGTCCACCTTCGTGCCGTTGGTGCTGTCCAGATCGCGCAGCCGGTACCCTCCCCGCTCGCGCACCAGATCAGCGTGGAAGCGAGACACGGTGGGATCGCTGAGCACCAGGTCGTTCCCCGGCGCGCTGCCGAGGGTGAGCTTCTCGGCGGAAGAGGATGCCTCGGCGCCCTGGTCCGGGCCCGAAGAGACCTGGAGCCGCACCCGCCTGACGGAGAGCCCGCCGGCCTTGTCCTGCGTGGAGATGACCTCGGTGTGCCCTGACATGTCCTGGCTCATACCACCGCGAGGGTGTCGCACGAGTCGGCCTCAAGGCGCCTGGCAGCGGAGCCTCCCGGACGCGGCCGCCGAAAACCTGTCTGCTTGTCATACAGGTTCGCGCCGGGCGACGGCGGCAGGCAGCCCCACCCCAGGTCCATCTTCACCTCAGCGCCAGGGAGGGGCGCACCTGGGTAGGTCCTCTCCGTCGCGGGTCTCCCAACCTGTCTGCTTGTCATACAGGTTCGTGACATGCGCCGCCGACAGGCAGCCCCTGCGCAAGCCTGCTTCCACGGGCTCCCACCACCCGCCATGCCGCGCGTCCTCATGAATCCTCGTCCTCACGCGTCTCCAACAGTGCCGCGGAGAAGGGGCTGCGCTCCCTGGCCCCGCGTGCAGGGCCGGGCGCCGAGGGCTCCGGGGCCATCGTCTCCGCCACCAGGCCCGCCATGCGCCAGGGCTGCTCGGCCTCGCCTGCCCCCTCCACCGCTGCCAGGGCTCGCGCCATGTCGCCAGCAGAGGGGTAGCGCTCGGAGGGGTGCGGTCTCAGCGCGCGCAGCAGCACCTCCGCCATGGCCGGGCCCGCCGCGCGCTGCAGCGCCCCCGCGGGAGCCAGCCGCGCACCCCTCACGGCAAGCAGGAGCTGGGCGTCCGTGGTGGCAGCAAAAGGGCTGTGGCCCACCACGGCCTCGTAGAGCAGCACCGAGAGAGAGAAGAGATCCGCGCGCCCATCCAGCGGCCCCCCGCGGACCTGCTCAGGGGACATGTACCGGAGCCGGCCGCGGGTGCTGCCCGGCGCGGTGCGAGAGGGCGTCCGCAGCCCCTTGGCGATCCCGAAGTCCGCGAGCTTCACGTCCCCGGTGCGGCCCAGCAGCACGTTGGCCGGGCTGATGTCCCGGTGGACGATGCCCAGCAGCTCGCCCCGAGCATCGCGCAGACCATGCACGTGCTCCAGCGCACGCAGCAGGCACAGTCCCACATGGCGGACCAGCGGGAGTGGCAGCACGCTCCTCACGGCCAGCACTCGCCCCAGATCCACGCCGTCCACGTACTCGAGCACCAGATAGGGGCTGCCCTGCTCCACCCCATAGTCCAGCGCGGAGACGACGTGCCCGTGGCCGAACGTGGCCATCAACCGGGCCTCCTGGGCGAACATCTGCCGGTAGCTCTCCTGGGTGGCCAGCTCCGGCAGCATGCGCTTGATGACCACGGGCTTCTCGAAGCCCTCGGGGCCCGGGAGCACCGCGAGGAACAGCTCCGCCATCCCGCCGCGGGCCAGGCGGGAGAGCAGCCGGTACCGGCCGAGCGTCCCCAGGTCAGCCGCGTGCGCCATGGCGCCGGGCCACCCCACCAGACCGCGGGCGGCAACCCACGAGGATCGCCGCCCGCTCGTTTCGCTGCTCACGGAGCTCCGCCACACCTGCAGCATACCTGGGGACCTCCGGGGAAAACATGCGCGGCGAGCGGTGCCGCGCCGGCCGCTCAGTTCGAGTACTCGGCCGACGTGAAGACGCAGCCCTGAGACTCGGTGCCCCAGCTCTCGAGGCTGTCGGTGCGATCCAGGAAGGTGCTGCGGAAGCGGTTGTCCCAGCACTCGTTGAGCGTCTCCGCGGAGCCCAGATCGCCGCCGCTCAGGCGCACGTCCGAGCGGCCCTCGCCGGACTCGATCCAGCGGCTCTTGATGCTCAGGCGCTCGTTCGCGGTGCGGTTGGGATCGAACCAGTGCACGTTGGTGTCCACGCCGAACTGGAAGGAGCCCTTGCCACCCGGCACCTGGGCGTAGCGGTAGAGCGCGGTGTCCGGCGTGGTCGAGCTGCCGACGAACTCCTCCGTGTCCACGTCCACCTTCACCTCGTCGGAAGGAGACATGCGCGAGTAGCGGAACTTCACCGTGCCCCGGCGCTGCGCCTCATTGGACAGGCGCGTCACATTCTCCCACTGGAAGGTGAACTCGCCCTCGCCGAAGCCGCGCATGGCGTTCCCCGCCTCGCTGATGGCCACCTCGTGCTCGCCGGTGAGCACGTTGACGTACGCGCTGTCTGGCGAGTCCTTGGGCTTGCCCTCCAGGGTTGTACTCGAAGACGTTGTTCGCCGTGCGCGTGACGGTCAGCAGCCACGTCGTCTGGCTCAGGAACGGGGTGTGGGGACCAAAGGTGGCGGTGTCACCCTCCACCTGGGTCGGCTCCTGGCTGGCGACCGCACTGAGCCCGGCCAGCACGTGCAGCGTGAGGCCGTTGACGACCAGAACGGAAGCCAGGGTGAGGCCGAACATGCCGGACCCCTCGCCCTGCAGGGCCTGCTCGGCGGTGGCCAGGCCTCCCTGGCCGCTGGAGCCCTTGGGCAGCTCCACCTTCGTCGTGTCGGCGTTGGGCATGCTGTCCTTGAAGTCCACCACGGGGATGGGCTCGCACGCGGTGAGGCACAGCGCCGTCAGCAGTCCAAGGCTCTTCTTCATCATGGCTCGTCCCTTTGTCCGTGCTGCCATGCGCTCGCCGCCGGGATGGCGGGGGGCTGTGGTGGCCACGCGGGCAGGCCCATCAGCAAGGTCCGGGCCCGAGCCAAAGGCGCGAAAGGACGAGGGGTCCCCGCCCCGGTTGTAGGCTGCGGACTACAACGGGCGGCGGGGTTGATGTCTGGAGCCTGCGGCCCCTCGGAGAACCTCAGCCAGGAGTCCCCCGAGCCGCCTGGGCGCGGTCGTACTCCTCCAGCGCGTCGATGATCTCCTCCAGCGAGTCCGTGATCCGCAGGTAGCGCCCGTACTCCTGGCCCTGGGCGAGCTGCGCCAGCAGCGGGTAGATCGGACGGGTGCGCGTCCAGAACTCGTGCCCCAGGAAGATCATGGGGCTGACGACGCCCACGGTGTTGTAGTGGTTCTGGCAGGCGTCCTGGAAGATCTCCTGGATGGTGCCGGCGCTCCCCGGGGAATAGACGATGCCGCCCGTGGCGATGGTGAGCAGGCCATCCTCGCGGACGCTGTTGGCGAAGTACTTGGCGATAAAGGTGGCGAAGGCGTTGGGCGGCTCGTGGCCGTAGTGCCAGGTGGGGATGCCCAGGCTGGCACAGGCGAGGCGATCGTCCAGGCTGAGCGGGAACGCCGCGCGCACCTCGAACGCACGGGAGAGCCACTCGCGATCCTTGTAGCTGGGGGCCTTGCCGAGCATCGCAAGCCCCGCGTCCAGCTCTGCCTCGCTCCGCCGGGCAAACCACGCGCCCATGTGGGTGGCCTCCATGGCTCCGGGGCCACCCCCGCTCACCATGAAGAAGCCGCGCCGCGTCAGCTCCCGCGCGAGCAGCGCCACTGCCCGGTAGTCAGGCTGCGCTCGGAGCATGGAGTGGCCGCCCATGATGGCCACCACCTTGCGAGGCTTGCCGCCGTTGGACAGCAGCTCCTCCATCGCATCGGTGACGGCGTGATCATGGAGCCGCTGCGCCAGCGTCTCGAGGAGCGACGGCGGGTTGGCCCGGCCCTGCGCGTTCCAGTGGGAATAGATGCGCTCATCCAGGGTCCCGGTGTAACTCTCGGGCCGAGCAGGATCGAACCCCGCATAGAGCTCCTCGGGCGTGTAGAGGTTGCTCCGATAGGGATGGTAGGGCAACCCCAGGAAGGGCGGAAAGATCAAGGCCCCGTGAGACAGCGCGGCCTGCAAGGCCTCCTGCTCGAGCTGGCACCCCATGAAGGCGGCGCCCGCCAGCGGAGCCGAGGAGATCTCCCGGGTGAAGCCTCGCAGATCGAGCCCCTGAACCACCACGTTGCGGAAGGAGCCCCCGCTGCGCAGTTGGCGCTCGAAGGCCTCGATGGTCTCGATCTCGGTCATGCCCCGAGAATCCCACGAACCGAGCCGTGGGAGCCTCGGATTTCCGACTCAGAAGAGCCGGAGCTGGTTGTCCGGAGCGTCCTCAGCCGCTCCCCCCTTGGGGAGCTGCTGGAAGCCGTGAGCCTGCGCCCAGTCCGGGCTGGGCCCGGCCCAGTGGAACCGCTCCATGAGCACATAGCCGCGCTCATCGAACTCGACGCCCTCGGCGGCCAGCTTGTCCGGCTGGTGCAGCCCGGACGTGGTGATGCGCCCGTTGCGGCCGATGACCCGCTGCCAGGCCACCTGGACCGAGCGGGAGCCGAGCGCTCCGAGCGCGTGGCCCACGATCCGCCCATCGCAGCCGTCTCCCACGATGGCGGCAACGTCCCCGTAGGTGGCCACCTGACCTCGGGGGATCTGGTTCACGACCTTGTAGATGCGCTCGTAGTACTCCCGCTCGTCGTTGGGGGGCATCGAAACTCCTGTCGCTGCGGAGGAGTCCTCCTCCGGTGAGGTGGTAACAGGTTGTGTCGATACCATACTACCCGATGGGTTGGGAGACCCGTCAAGGAGCCCCTACCTACGAGATCCCGTACTTGCCCGGGGCCAGGATGCCCTCCGGGTCCAAGGCCTTCTTGAGACGCGAGAGCACCTCCGGCACCCCCTCGAGCTTCGCCATCGCCTCCTGCTGCATGTCGAGCGGGGCGCGCGCGATCGTATACCCCGCCTCGGCGTAGGCCTGGAGCAAGGCTCGGAAGCAGCGCCCCGCGCGCTCCCGCTCCTCGGCGTCCTGGCGGTTGAAGAGGAGGATGTGCAGCGCCCGGCTCATGCGCGGGCCGCAGACGTACTCGCACACGAACTCGAAGCCGTGCTCGGTGAGGATGCGCCGCGACAGGGCCTGCTGCTCGTTGGCGACTCTCCCCACCATGGGCGAGGCCGGCAGGAACCAGGTGGCCCCGCTCCCGGGCCGCCACCGGAGCAGCCCCAGCTCATCCCTCGTGGGCTGGCCGCTGAAGGTGTCGATGTGGATCTTCAGGACTCGGCTCTTCTCCGCCTCGGCGTGCGAGATGTAGCGGGCCTTGCCGGACTTGAGGAAGTGGGCCTTCACCCGCTCGAGCAGGGGCTGCACGGCCTCCTCGGAAGGCCCGTAGAAGGCCCCAGAGACGAGCCACGCGCCGAGCCCGTGCCTCTCCCTCAGCTCCTTGCGCACCTCGGCGGGCAGCGGCGTCTTCCCCCCCGTCTTCTCGAAGGGGTAGGTCTCCTCGGTGCCAAAGGCGTAGACGTCGCTCGTCACCTTGATGAGCGTGGGCACCACGTTGTTGAGCTTCAGCGGGCGCACCAGCTCGAAGATGTCTCCAAGGTCCTCATCGTCGGGGAAGGTGAAGAAGAAGGAGCGGAGCACCGGGGGGCGCGGCATCAGCCACACGCCCATGCGCGTGACGATGCCCAGGTTCGACTGGACGAAGAGGCCATCGAGGAAGGGCCCATACCCATACTTAGACAGGTACTGGGTCTTGGAGCCGGGCAGAGCCCCGTCGGAGGTGCGCAGCACCTCGCCGGTGGGCAGCACCACCTCGTAGCCGCAGCTCATGCCGAAGTGGTCGAAGTAAGGCGTGTACCCGGCGCCCTTGTCGAGCGTGTTGCCCAGGATGCCCCCATCCGGCGGACCGGAGGTGGTGTCCATCATGAGCTTGTGGCCGCGCCGGCCCAGTTCCTCGTAGAGCTGTGCGTAGGTGACACCGGGCTCCACCACGACATAGGCGAGCGTCTCGTCGATCTCGACGATGCGGTTCATGCGCCGGCCAAGATCCACCACCACCTGCCCGGGACGCACCGGCGACTTGAGGCCCAGGCCCCGGTTCTCACCTGTGCTCGTGGGCCAGAGTGCCACGCCGTGCGTGTTGGCCAGACGGACGATGGCCTGCACCTCCTCGGTCGATCCCGGGTAGAGGACACCGGCGGGAGGCAGGTCCCCTCCCGGGAGCAGGTTCGCGCCATAGCGCCCCACGGTCTCAGGAGTCGTGTCCACGGCCGTGGGGCCGAGGCGCTCACGGGCGGCACTCAGGAAGGTCTCGGAAGGAGTGGGCATGGTAGGCCGCATCCTGCCCGACCCTTCACAGCGCTGCCCAGACACCTGCGCATACCCATTGGGCCAGGGTGGCGCGAGCCATGGCTCCCTCTCCAGTCCCCTGATAGACGGAGGGTCATGCTCGCCTCACTTCTGCTGGCCCTGACACTCAGTGCCACCCCCGCCACACCGGCGGGGCGTCCCCTGCTCATCACGGTGGATGATCTCCCCATCGCCTCTGTGTCGCTCCACACGGATCCGGCCGAGCGTGAGCGGATCACCCGCGGGCTGCTGGCCGTCCTGAAGAAGCACCACATCCAGGCCGTGGGGTTGGTGAACATGGGGCGGATGAAAGAGCCCGAGGTGTCCCGCCTGCTGGATCTCTGGCTCGCGGACGGACATGAGCTCGGCAACCACTCGTACTCGCACCCCTCCCTCACGCAGCAGAGCGCGGAGGCCTTCATCGCCGACGTCGAGCGGGGCCGGAGCGCGCTGGCGAAGCACCTGGCCTCGCGAGGCAAGACGGTGCGCTTCTTCCGCTTCCCCTTCCTCCGAGAGGGCGAGACGCTCGAGAAGCTGCGGGCCGTCCGCGCCTACCTCACCGAATCGAAGCAGCGCGTCCTGCCCGTCACCATCGACAACCAGGACTGGTCCTTCGAGCAGCCCTTCGTCCAGGGCAAGCCGGTGGCGGAGGAGTACCAGGAGGCCCTGCACACCGCGGTGCGCTTCTCGGAGGCCCGAGGGGACAAGCTGGGAGGCGGAGTGTCACCCCAGATCCTCCTGCTGCACGCCAACGCGGTGGGCGTAGCCGAGTGGGATCGCCTCTTCACATGGCTCAAGCAGACAGGCCACCGCTTCGCCACGGCCGACGAGGTGCTGGCCCACCCCCTCTTCTCGGAGTCCCACGAGTTCATCGGTACGCACGGGCCCTCGCTGTGGGAGCGGCTCATCGACAAGCGGGTGCGTCAGGACACGGAGACTGCCGTCCACGCCCTGCTGCGCAAGCAGGCCGAGGCGTGGAACCAGGGCGACCTGGACGCCTTCTGCGCGGTGTACACGGAGGATGCCGCCTTCGTGTCGCCCACGGGCCTGACGCGCGGGCGGGCCCAGGTGCTCGCGCGCTATCGCCAGCGCTACCCCGATCGCAAGGCCATGGGGACGCTCTCGTTCGAGTTCCTGGAGACACGGCTGGCCAAGGGCATCGAGTACTCCGCCTTCGGAGACGCGCTCTCCTCGAGGGTGCACGGCGTGAGCGTGGTGGCGCGCTGGACGCTGGCCTACCCGGACAAGGCATCGGCCACCGGCCTCACCCTGCTCGTCCTGCACCGGCGGGGGGACGGATGGGAGATCGTCGAGGACGCTTCCATGTAAGGTGCCGGGCACTCCCATGCGCCGGCTCCTCCTCAGCGCGCGACAGCTCTGCACGCGGCACCCCGTGGCGGTGGGCGTCACCGCGACGTTCCTGCTGAGCCTGCTGCTCCGGCTGCTGTACCTGCTGGGAGCGCCGGACCGCACGTGGCCGTTCTCCATCTTCTTCTACGGGGACAGCCGCTTCTTCCACACGTACGCCCTGGACTGGGTCCGGGACCGGCCGACGCAGGCCACGCTCCCGTACCACCCGCCGCTGTTCCCTGGGTTCCTCGGGTGGCTGTACCAGCTCCTCGGCGAGCCGCGCGGCAACGCCTTCCCCTACAAGCTGAGCCTCGCGGTGGTGAACTCCGCCACCGTGGCGCTCACGTGGGTGTGGTGGCGCCGGGTGCTCGGCACGGGCTGGAGCCTGCTGGCGGCG
>NZ_DASPHO010000773.1:0-7234 GCF_035629615.1 Hyalangium sp.
GTGGACCAGGCCATCCAAGGCAAGGTGGCTGGCGCCAACATCCAGGCCAACTCCGGCGCCCCCGGCGGCGGCTTGCAGATGCGGCTGCGCGGCGTCTCCACCATCAACGGTGACACGGCCCCGCTCTACGTCATCGACGGCGTCATCATCAGCGACGTGGCCATCGCCTCCGGCATCTTCGCCGTCACCGCCTCCACGGGTGGCTCCAACCCGCAGCCGACCCAGGACAGCCAGGTCAACCGCGTCGCGGACATCAACCCCAACGACATCGAGAGCATCGAGATCCTCAAGGGCGCCTCGGCCGCCGCCATCTACGGCTCCAAGGCCAGCAACGGCGTCGTCATCATCAACACCAAGCGGGGCCGCTCCAGCGGCGAGCCGCGGGTCGACATCACCCAGCGCTTCGGCGTCTACACGCTGGCCAACAAGGTCGGCGCGCGCCGCTTCACCTCCGAGGACGAGGCCGCGGCGGCGTTCGGCGAGCGCGCGCGCGAGGCCTTCCGCGAGGGCAAGTTCTACGACCACGAGGCGGAGCTGGCCGGCCGCAGGGATCTGTCCACGGAGACGGTGGCCAGCGTGAGCGGCGCCTCCGGAGACACGCGCTACTTCGGCTCGGCCCTCATCAAGAACGACGAGGGCATCATCGGGCGCACCGGGTATGAGAAGCAGTCCTTCCGCCTCAACCTGGGCCAGAAGCTGGGCAGCCTGATCGACGTGAACGCCTCGGCCAACCTCGTCCACTCGCTGAGCGATCGCGGCCTGGCCAACAACGACAACGCCGGCGTCACCTACCACATGGTGCTGCCCTTCACGCCCAGCTTCTACAGCCTGGAGCCGGACGAGAACGGCATCTACCCGGAGAACCCTTTCATCGGCAGCCTCGCCAACCCGCTGCAGACGGCGGCCCTGGTGAAGAACGACGAGGACGTGTGGCGCCTGCTGGCCTCCGGTGATGCCACCGTCAACGTCCACAAGGACGCCACCAGCGAGCTGCGCGTGCTGGCCAACTTCGGCGTGGATCGCTTCCAGCAGAAGAACAACGTGTTCTTCCCGCCCGAGCTGAACTTCGAGGCGGTGGATGACGGCCTGCCGGGCACCTCGCTGGCCGGCAGCAGCGACGTGCGCAACCTGAACGGCGGCTTGAACGTGGTGTACAACCTGCGCCCCCAGGGCACGGGCATCAACTCCAACACCTCGGCCGGCATCTCGCTCGAGGAGCGGACGACGAACTCGCTCTACGTCATCAGCCGCTACCTCAACGCGGGCCAGCCCAACGTGGACGCGGGCACGCAGGTCGTCGTGCGGGAGAACCGGCAGCTGGTGCGCGACCGCGGCTACTACCTGCAGGAGGAGGCCATCCTCCTGGATGAGCGGCTCACCCTCATTGGCGCGCTGCGCGGCGAGCAGAGCAGCAACAACGGCAACCCCAACAAGCTGTTCCTGTACCCCAAGCTTGCCACCGCCTACCGGGTGCCCTCGTTCGGCCCCTCCGTGGACGAGTTCAAGGTGCGTCTGGCCTACGGCGAGACGGGCAACCAGCCCAGGTACGGCCAGAAGTTCAGCGCGCTGCTGGCCAACGGCAACATCGAGAGCTTCCCCGGCCTCATCGGCAGCGGCATCCTGGGTGACGAGAACATCGTCCCCGAGCGCCAGCGCGAGGTGGAGGCCGGCGTGGACGCCATCTTCATGGGCGGCAACATCGTCACCGAGCTCACCGTCTACCAGCGCAACATCAGCAACCTGCTGCTGCAGCGCGCGCTGGCGCCCTCCAGCGGCTTCACCACCCAGTTCCTCAACGGCGGCTCCCTGCGCAACCGGGGCGTCGAGATCATGGTCCAGCTCAACCCGTTCAACGGCGGCGAGTTCGAGTGGGTCTCCAACACCACCTTCACCGTCAACCGCAGCAAGGTGACAGATCTGCCGGTGCCCGACTTCAACGTGGGCGGCTTCGGCAACGGCCTGGGCTCCTTCCGTATCGAGAAGGGGGCCAGCGCCACGCAGATCGTCGGCAACGCCGGGCTGAAGGCGGACGGCACCTGCTGCGAGGTGAGGAAGCTCGGCGACACCGAGCCGGACTTCCGCATGGGCTTCTCCAACAGCTTCCGCTACCGGGGCTGGAGCCTGTCCTTCCTGCTGGACTGGCAGCAGGGCAGCGACGTCATCAACCTCACCCGCTTCATCTACGATCTGGGGCAGAACACGCCAGACTTCGTGGGGGCCGGTGAGCAGCGCCTGAAGGACCAGGCCACCAGCGCCGGCGTGTACATCGAGGACGCCAGCTTCCTGAAGCTGCGAGAGATCACCGTCACGTACCAGCTGCCGGACAGCTGGGTGACGCAGATCCCCAAGGTGAAGAGCGCGCGGCTGTCCTTGAGCGCCCGTAACGTCTTCACCATCACCGGGTACTCGGGGTTGGATCCGGAGGTCAGCAACTTCGGCAACCAGGCCATCGCCCGCAACATCGACGTGGCTCCGTTCCCGCCGAGCCGCAGCTTCTGGACCTCCATCGATGTGGGGTTCTAACGCCATGAGGACTCGCGACATGAAGAAGACCCTGCTGTCGGCGCTCTGCGCCTCCACCCTGGGCCTCGGGGCGTGCGGCCTCGAGGTGCCGGACCTCAACAACCCCAGCCTGGACACGTTCAGGGAGAACCCCACGCCCTCGGCCGTGTTCGCCGCCTCCACGGGCCTGGTCATGGGCAGCCGCAACGGCAAGTCCGCCCAGAACGGCTACGTGGCCCACCTGGGCATCCTCGGGCGTGAGTCGTACACGTTCGACGCGGCCGACCCGCGCTTCGTCACTGAGATGCTGGCCTCTCCCTCACTGGATCCGGGCAGCCCCGCGTTCGGTGGCAACCTGTGGAACCAGCCCTACGCCAACATCCGCAACGCCAACACGCTGCTGGCCGCGGTCGACAAGGTGCTCGACGTCTCCGAGGGAGAGAAGGAGGGCATCCGCGGCTTCGCCAAGACGATGCAGGCGCTGGACTTCCTCACCGTCGTCGTCACCCGCGACACCAATGGCGGCCCCATCGACGTGGGCGGAGACATCGAGCCGCCGGCCCCCATCGAGAACCGCGAGAAGCTGCTCTCGCACGTCGTCACGCTGCTGGACGAGGCCAAGACCCACTTCGAGGCGCCGGACGCCGTGTTGCCCTTCCCAGTCAGCACCGGCCTCCAGGGCGCGAACAGGCCGGAGGACTTCCTGAAGTTCAACCGCGCGCTGAAGGCCCGGGCAGAGGTGTACCGGCAGAACTGGGCGGGGGCACTGCAGGCCCTCAGCGAGTCGTTCCTGACCCCTCAGACGCCGGGGGGCACTCCGGATGACGAGGTGCAGCTGTCACTGGGCGACTACCACGTCTTCGGCAAGGGCTCGGGAGACACCACCAACGGGCTCACCAGCCCCAACATCTTCGCTCACCCCTCCATCGTCACGGACGCCGAGCGCAAGCCCGACTGCACCGACGACCCCAAGCTCCCGTTCAAGTGCCTGGACAACCGGGTGAAGAACAAGATCAAGGTCGTGGAGGCCCGCACCTACCAGGGCCTCACCTCCCAGTACATGTTCACCCTGTACCCGGACCAGCTGACCCCGGTGCCCATCATCCGCAACGAGGACCTCATCCTCCTGCGGGCCGAGGCCAACATCCAGCTGAACAACGACGCGGACGCCGAGCTGGACATCAACTACATCCGCCAGCACGCCGGCGGGCTGCCCCCTGTGACGCTGACGGGAGAGAACGCCACGGACGTGCTCCTCTACGAGCGCCGCTATTCGCTGCTGTTCGAGGGTGGACACCGCTGGATCGACATGCGCCGGTACGAGGCTCTCGACCAGCTGCCCAAGGACAAGCCGGAGCACTTCGTCCACACGCGCTTCCCCATCCCGGTGGCTGAGACGGACGCCCGCCAGTAGTTGGAGCACCATCCTTCTCTCAGGGACCCCCGCCGCGCTGCGCCATGCAGCCGCGGTGTGGGGTCCCTTCATTTTTTCGGACTTCACCTGGAGCGAATTCTCTTCCTTGAGGGCTAGAGTGCCCGCGGCCTCTAGGGTTCCAAGAAATAGAGGTCTTTCTGAGTTGGAGGAGCATCATGGGAATGAAGCGTTTCGCTCCCGCGGCGCTGTTGCTCTGGGGTGCCACCCCGGTGCTGGCGCAGGCGCAGCCGATCCAGGCCATCATGCAGCCGGCCGTCGATCGCGAGCAGTGGATCACCCTCGGTGAGGACATCCTGGAGCCTGTGCTGGCGGAGCTGCGCGGCGCGGGCTGGCAGCATGACACCGCGGTACCGGTGAAGAACGGCGTGGCCACGCTGAAGGTGAGCGAGTCCCAGCTGCCGCTCATCTCCAAGGTCATCCACGAGAAGTACACCCGGTGCGGTGGCTTCGAGGCCCATGACTCGCAGCAGGAGGCGCTGTCGGCGATGGAGAAGGCGGGCACTCCGGTCCCCGTCCAGTCGCTGGTCTCCTACTCCATCGACAACGCGGCCACGGTGAACACGCTCCTCGGCTCGATGGCGGAGCCGAACATCCGCGGCACCATCACCACACTGTCCAGCTACCCCACGCGCTACTACACCTCGCAGACGGGTGTGGACTCGGCCAACTGGATCAAGACGACGTGGCAGAACCTGGCGGCGGGGCGTCCGGACGTGAGCGTCGCCACGTTCGCTCACACGGGCTACAACCAGCCCTCCGTCATCATGACGATCACCGGCACCTCGCTGCCCAGCGAGGTGGTGGTGGTGGGTGGCCACCTGGACTCCACCAGCTCGGGCTCTAGCGCGCCTGGCGCGGACGATGACGCCTCGGGCATCGCGTCCATCACGGAGGTCATCCGGTCGATGATGGTCAACAACTACCGGCCGGCGCGCACGGTGAAGTTCATGGGCTACGCGGCCGAGGAGGTGGGCCTGAGAGGCTCGAAGGACATCGCCCTCTGGCACAAGAACAACCTGGTCAACGTGGTGGGTGTGCTGCAGCTGGACATGACGAACTACCGCGGCTCGACGGTGGACATCGGCATGGTGACGGACAACACGAACGCGGCGCAGAACTCGTTCGTCACGAGCGTCCTCGACACGTACGCGATTGCCACGTGGTCCAACACCACGTGCGGCTACGCGTGCTCGGACCACGCCTCGTGGTACCAGAACGGCTTCGCGGCCTCCATGCCGTTCGAGGCGCTGATGAACCAGCACAACTCGGCCATCCACACCACGAACGACACGCTGGCACGGAGCGCGGGCACGGCGACGCACGCCCTGAAGTTCTCCAAGCTGGGCGCGGCCTTCGTGGCGGAGCTGGCCAAGGGCACGGTGGGCGGTGGCTCGAGCGACACCACGCCGCCCATGGCGGCGATTACCGCGCCGTCTGCGGGCTCGATCGTGACGGGATCGACAACCCTCTCGGCGAACGCCTCGGACAACGTGGCGGTGAGCCGGGTGGAGTTCTTTGTGGACGGCGCGCTGAAGGGCTCGGACACGACGTCGCCCTACAGCTACGCGTGGGACACGACGACGTCGGCGAACGGCAGCCGGGTGCTGGTGGCCAAGGCGTACGACGCGGCGGGCAACGTGGGCACGAGCGCGAGCGTGACGGTGACGGCGAACAACGTGAGCACCACGGCGGTGTATGACGCGACGCTGAGGGCGCCCAAGTGCGCCAGCGTGAACACCGTGTGTGACTCGGGCCCCTCGCTGCTCAATGGCCGCGCGAACCTGGGCCCCGAGGTGAACAAGCCGAACACCATCGGTGGCACATGCGCGGACGGCACCTCGGGCGTGTACCACTCGGACGAGTCCAACGACCGGATCCGCGTGTTGACGACGGATGGCACGGCGTTCCGGACGGGCAAGGTGGTGCGCATCGAGGCCACGGTGTGGGCGTACTCCACCTTTACCTCGGACAAGCTGGACCTGTACTACGCGGCGAACGCGAACAGCCCGAGCTGGGTGTTCCTGGCCACGCTGTCGCCGACGAAGGCGGGAGCGCAGACGCTGTCGGCGACGTACACGCTGCCGGCGGGTGCGCTGCAGGCGGTGCGCGCGAACTTCCGCTACGGAGGCAGCGCGGGCACGTGCGCGGCGGGTTCGTACACGGACCATGACGATCTGATCTTCGCCGTGTCGCCGTAGCGTGGGCTTCCTCTCCTGAGGGAGAGGCTCGGCAGTGAGAGTGTCTGGCTCTCACTGCCCTTCCGTGGGCCTGGGACTTGTTCCCGGGCCCATTCTTTTTTGGGCAGAGCCCGGACGATGGAATTTGTCCGAGGCCGCGCCGTCCAGCCCACGCCATGCTCATGCGCTACCCTGCCGTCGCTCTTGGCGTGTTTCTCCTCGCCTGTATGTCCGCCGCAGAAGGCGGGCCGGCCGGACCAGGGACGAAGCCTTCACCCTCGAAGCCTGTTGCCCCGGAGACCGAGTCACCCCGTCAGCCGATGATGCCGGAGCACCGCATGCCTCCAGGCGCGATCGCGCCCCGGCCGCAGCCACCGGGCGACTGCGAGATCGAGCTGATCACTGCCACCGAGCAGCACTCGGATGGCCACTGGGAGCTCATTGCTCGTGCGAAGAGCTGGGCTGCGACACCCATCGACGTCTCCCTGCCCGCGACCTGCCCAGGTGGGGCGGCTCGGTTCGAAGGACTGCCCGGCTCCTACGACTACTATGGCGCTTGTGCTATGGGGGCCTGCCCGCCGGGACAGCCCGAGCGGCGCTCGTTGCGAATCGAGCCGCATGCGGTGGTCGAGCTTGCGCGGGCCCGCGTGGATCCGGGGGGAGGTTCCTGCAACAAGGCACTCGCTCCCGGAAGATACACGGTGCACTTCACCGTCGAGCTGCGCGGCGCCACCACCTGCTCGGCCCGATCGGACTTCATCGATATCGCCCCGCCGGCCATGAAGGCACCGTCCAAGACTCCCCCGCCAGCCCCACCCCAGGTCCAGTGCCTCCCGATGCCCACGTGCGGCATCAGCTGCGATGGACCGCCGCGTCGCGACAAGAATGGCTGTCCTCAGTGCAGCTGCGCGGACGAACGGTTCACCCGATAGCGCACTGGCTCAGGAATCGGGGGGTACAGACTCGGGAGGCCCACCCACCAGTCGTTGGGGGGCCGACCTTGAACCAGCGAGGGCTGTGGGAACCTGTTCACTCCTGCGAGCGGGAGTTGAGTTGGAGAGAAAGGAGTGTTGGGATCAGCCCATGCGCTCTTGGGTTTGGATGGTGCTGACCTGCTGCT
>NZ_DASPHO010000774.1:0-10630 GCF_035629615.1 Hyalangium sp.
CCCCCAGCAGCTCCTTCATGTCCTGGAAGATGTCCTCCAGCCGCTCCCGCTCGCGCAGGGCCTTCGCCTGCTCCAGCAGCCCCGCCACGGCAGGGGGAGCCTCGGGGCCCAGCTGCTGCTCCACCTGCTGGTAGAGCCCGATCAGCTGGAGCAGGACGGAGATGTACCCATCCAGCGTGGAGACGTTGCTGGAGACGTAGCTCACCGGGTTGTTGAGCTCGTGGGCGATGCTGGCCGCCATCTGCCCCAGCGAGGCCAGCTTCTCCGCCTGGATGAGCTGGGCCTGGCGCGCCTCCAGCTCCCGCGTCACCTGGCGGACCCGCTCCTCGAGCTGCTCTTGCTGGCGACGCCCCTCCTCCTCCGCGAGCCTGCGCTCGGTGACGTTGCGCACGATGGCCATCGCCTCATCCGGGCCGCTGCGGACGAGGCGGGCCTCGTAGTGCTCGACCCCCGAGGCCTTCGCCATGTCGTATTCGAAGACCACCAGGGAGGTGCCTTGACCGAGCTGCTCGAGCCCCTCCCGGAGCCCCTTCAACATCTGCTGCGGCAGCGGCTGCTCGTACAGGCTCTTCCCGAGGACCTCCTGAGGCGCCTTGATGGGCATGTCCAGCGTGGACACCTTGTAGCCCAGGCACCTCCCGTCCATCCGCAGATGGAAGATCATGTCCGGGATGGCCTCGATGAAGGCCTGGATCTGCTCCTGGGCCCGCTTGCGCGAGGTGATGTCCACGTTGGTGCCCACCATGCGCAGCGGGCGCCCCTGCTCATCCCGGGCCACCACCTTCGCCCGGCCCAGCACCCAGACCCACCACCCATCCTTGTGCCGCATGCGGTACTCGAACTCGAACATGGTGGCGCGGCCCTCCCAGTGGTCCCGCAGCCGCTGCTCGATCTCGGGCCGATCCTCCGGGTGGCAGAGGTGGTAGCGCCAGAAGTCGGCGGTGGGCTCCAGCAGCCCCTCCGCATGGCCCAGCATGCCGATCCACCGCGGGCTGACGGTGAGCCGGCCCGTCCGCATGTCCCAGTCCCACAGCCCGTCCTCGGCGCTCTCCAGCGCCAGCCGGAGCCGCTCCGCGCTCTGGATGACCTGCTGCTCCAGCTGCCGCCGCCCGGTGACGTCGCTCTGGATGGCCACGAAGTGGACGAGCTGCTCCTGCTCGTTGCGCACCGGCTGCAGCTCGACGAGGTTCCAGTAGGGCCGGCCCGCGCGGGTGTAGTTGAGCAGCTCGACGGTGATGCTCTCCCCCTTGCGCAGGGCCTCGCGCAGGGCCTCGAGGCCTCGCGGATCCGTGTTGGAGCCCTGCAGCAGCTCGAGCGGGTTGCGGCCCTGGGCCTGCTCCAGCGAGTAGCCCGTGGTCAGGGTGAAGCTCTCGTTCACCCACTCGATGATGCCCGTGGCGTTGGTGATGAGGACCGCGTTGCTGGTGCGGGCCGCCACCAGGGCCAGCTTCTTCATCTGCTCCTGCTGGGCCAGCAGCGCCTGCTCCGCCTCGCGCCGCCGCACCTCGCTGCGCCACGCGTAGGAGATGATGCCGCACGTGGTGAGCAGCGGCTGCAGGAAGCCGATGAGCCCCGAGTCATAGCCTCCCGGCCGGTTGGCCATGCCCACCATGCCCACCAGCTCGCCATGGACCTTGAAGGGCACCCCGAGGAAGGAGCGGAGGCTGGGGTGGCCCGGCGGTACCCCAGCAGAGCTCGGGTGCCCCACGGGCTCATTGGTGAGGACCGGCTCCCCCGAGGTGATGACCGCGCCAAACAGCGTCTTCAGGTTGCGGAACTCCATGCCCCGCGCGGCGTTCAAGGCGTACTGCGCGCGCAGCTCGTCCGTCCAGGCGATGTTGGTGATGGCGTAGGTCCGCAGATACGGAACCCCCTCCGGCGAGCGCAGGACTTCTCCGATGAAGCCGTACTCGCTCTGCGTCTCCTGGAGCATGAGCGTCAGCAGCCGCCCGAAGAGCGCGCGGTGATCTCCCTGGGTGACGAGATCCACGTGCACCTGGGTGAGCGCATCCATCAGCCGATGGCTGGCCTCCAGACGCTCCTCCAGGAGCGCCCGCTCCGAGGGAGAGTCGGACGACGTCTGCTCTCCTGGCTCGATGGATCGCGGTCTTCCTGGGCTCCGCATCGATTCCCTCTCCCCTGCGGACGCAGGTGATTCGGTCCCCACCCAGGAACATTCTGTTCATGTTTTAACGATTTTCAATAATTACACGTATAACAGAACTTTCGGGCAACTCTGGAATACACTTCCCTCCAGGCTCCTACACTTTTTCAGTCCCGGTAGCCGCGGGCCTGTAGGTGGAAGAGGTGCGCATAGCGCCCCTCCTTGGCCATGAGCGCGTCGTGGCTGCCCAGCTCCTCCACCTGTCCGTTGTGGAGCACGGCGATCTGGTCGGCCATGCGCACGGTGGAGAAGCGGTGGGAGATGACGATGGCGATCCGGTCCGCCGCCAGCGCCTGGAAGCGCTCGAAGAGGGCGTGCTCGGCCTCCGCGTCGATGCTCGCGGTGGGCTCGTCCAGGATGAGGACCTCGGCGTCCTCGCGCATGAAGGCCCGCGCCACCGCCAGCTTCTGCCACTGCCCAGCACTGAGCTCCTGTCCCTTCTCGAACCACCCGCCCAGCATCGTGTCGTACTGCTGCGGCAGCGCGGAGATGACGGGGCTGGCTCCGCCCAGGTCCGCCGCGCGGACGATGCGGTCGCGATCCTCCAGCGCCGGCACGTGCCCCAGGCCGATGTTCTCCGCCACGTTGAACTGGTAGCGCACGAAGTCCTGGAACACCGCGCCGAACCGGCTGCGCAGATCCTCCACGTCCATGTCCCGCAGGTCCACGCCGCCGTAGAGGATGGTGCCTTCATTCGGCTCGTACAGCCGCAGGAGCAGCTTCACCAGCGTGCTCTTGCCTGCGCCGTTCTCTCCCACCAGCGCCAGCTTCTGCCCGGGCTGCAGCGTGAGGTTCACGTGCCGCAGCGCCCACGCCTCCTTCCCCGGGTAGCGGAAGGACACGTCCCGCAGCTCGATGGAGTTGCCGCGCCCCCGCGGCGGCTTCACGGGCGGCAACACCCGGGGCTGCTCCGCGCCCGTGGGGATGTCCAGGTACGCGAACAGGTTGCTCATGAAGAGGGCGTCCTCGTACATGGCGCCGATGCTCGACAGGATGCCCTGGAACGACGCCTGCCCCTGCCGGAACAAGGACAGGTAGAGCACCATGTCGCCCAGGGTGATGGCCGCCGACGCGGCCCGGTTCGCCACGAAGGCGTAGCAGCCGTAGAACGCCGCCAGCGACAGGACTCCCAAGCCCAGGCCCCACCCCATCCGCCGCAGCGCGAGCGCTCGATCCTCGTGGAAGAACTTCTGGAAGAGCGTGCGGTAGCGCCCCAGCACCAGCGGGCCCAGCCCGAAGAGCTTCACCTCCTTCACGTGGCTGTCTCGCGTGAGGATCCACTCCAGGTAGTTCAGCTTGCGGCCCTCGGGCGCGCGCCAGGAGTACAGCCGGAACCCCTCCGCCGCCAGCCGCGCCTCCGCGATGAACGCCGGAATGGAGGCCACCACCAGCACCACCACGCTCCACGGAGACAGCGCCACCAGCAGCACCGCATAGGTGGACAGCGTCACCAGGTTGCGGACAATGGAGAACGCCTGCATGACCAGCGACAGCGGGCGGCTGCTCGCCTCGCGCCGCGCGTTCTGCATCTTGTCGTACGTCTCCGAGTCCTCGAAGTGCCGCAGCTCCAGCTGCAGGGCCTTCTGGAGGATGCGCTCGTTGAGCAGGTTGCCCAGGTTGGCCCGCAGCAGCTCGCGCGTGAGCGACAGGCTCCGCTCCACCAGCGCCGAGCCCAGCATCAGCCCGAACTCCAGCGCCACCAACCGCATGACTGGCGAGCGCAGCTCCACGCCTCCCCCGCCTTGCGCCGCCGCCACCACGCCGTCCACGATGAGCTTGCCCACATAGGCGATGGCCGCCGGCAGCACGGCCGCCACCAGCGTCAGCAGGCCCAGCACCACCGCCAGCCGGGGGCTCGCCTGCCAGAAGAGCCGGAACGTGCCCGGGAGTTGTCTGAACAGACTGCCCGCGTTCTTCAGGCGGGTCTTGAGCGAAGCGGGAGGGGGGGCCAGAGGTGGTGCCACGGTCCCCTGTTACTAATCCATCTGCGGCCTGCTCGCTTGGTCACAATGGCCGTCCCCCTGGGTGGCAGAGGCCACCGAGCTGTTAGAATCCCCTGACATGCTGTGCGCCCGCCTGCTCGCGCTGACCGTTGCCCTCCTCGCCTCCCATGCTCTCGCGCAGCGCGCTCCCGACTTCGACGTGAAGGACATGGCGGGCAACCGGTACACCCTGGCCGGACTGTCCGGGAAGCTCGTCGTCCTCAACTTCTGGTTCAAGAACTGCCCCGTCTGCCGCTCCGAGCGGGGAGAGCTCAACCGCGTCGTCGCCCGGTACCAGGGATCCGAGGACGTGGTGTTCCTGGCTCCCGCGCTCGACAAGGCCCCCGAGCTGAAGGCGTTCCTCCGCAGAAACCCGTTCCGCTATGCCGTCGTCCCGGACTCCGAGGAGCTCGCGGAGGCGTACGGCGTCTCCGGCTTCCCCACGCACGTCATCATCGGCCGGGATGGGAAGATCCTCCGGAGGTGGATCGGCGCCGTCGATACGTACTACCGCCTCACCGAGGCCATCGACGCGGAGACGGAGCCCCCCACGCCGTCCGAGCCGAGCCAGCTCGTCTCCGCCCTCCCCATCGGAAGCAGCCCCATGTGGGAGCCAACCCTCCTCATCCGCCCCGAGCGCCCCACGCGCGGCGCGACCGTGAAGCTCTTCTACGCACCCCAGTCCTTGCAGCATCCCCCCGAGGCCCAGATCTCCTGGGACATCCACGGAGACACCTCCTTCACCCAGGGCATCGCGCCCATGCGCAAGCAAGGCGTGCTGCTCGCCTATGAGCTGAAGCTCCCCGAGGACGCCACGCTCGTCCACCTGCGCATCCTCTCGCGCGAGGACAGGCGCATCGTCGAGCACACGCTGCCGGTCTCCGGCGCGGATGGACAGCCCGTGCGCAATGCCTTCGTCCACCTGGGCGCGTGCGACACGCCCCTCCCTGTCGAGCGAGAGCTCGAGCGCTACCCAGGCAGCCCCTTTGCCCTCCTGCAGCGGCTCGAAGAGCGCATGAGCCGGCCAGGAATCACACCCGAAGCCGCTCGCGCGGAGCTTCTGGAGCTGCTGAAGACCGCCGACGGCAAGGGGCTGGAGCTGCTCGCCGTCACCGCCGACTCGCTGCTGCTGGCAGGTGAGCTCAAGGCCGTGACTCAGGTGCTCGACACCATGGTGGCCCTTGATCGCGACGCCTTCCTCACCCGCCGGACCCTGTCCCGCCTGGTGACGCAGCCCTATGGCGATCTCTCGCGGCAATGGCCCGCCGGGCTCCTGCCCTGGGCCTGGAAGCTGCTCGCCGAGCGGGATGATGTCTGGAGCCGCCGCGCCGCGAGCCAGAGCACCGCTGGGCTGATGGACACCCCTTTGGCGGAGAAGATCTGCGCCACCTGGCGGGCCGCCGAGCCCGACAACGCGCTCGCCCATGACTGCCTGGCACGGGTCCTGGAGAGACAGGGCCGCCTCCAGGAGGCGCTCGGCGCCAGGCGCACCGCGATCGAGGCCGTGAGCACCGGCACGCTGCCCCTCTATTACCGGGGAAGCTGGAGCCGGATGGCCAGGGAGGAGGAGGAGCTCTGGGCACGCCATGCCGAGCTGTCGCTCGTGGCGAGGAGCCAGCCAGAGCTCGCCGGTCCGCTGGAGCCCTGAGCCCCCGGGTGTTGCTCCGGACGAGCGCCCCGCCTACCAGCTCGCCAGGCTGCTCAAGGGCGTGTCGGGGGTGCAGAGCTCGGCCGCCAGCCGCCGGAGCGCCATCCTCAGCACGGCGCCACAGGTCTCCTCATCGCCACAGCCGTCCAGGGTGGCCTCGAGGCGATCGAAGATCTCCTGGTGGTACGCCTCGGGGTGTGGCGCGGCATCCTCCTGGAGGTAGATGAGGTTCAGAGGATCCTTCAGGCTCATGCCAGCCCGTGCGAACAGCTCTTCGAACCGGAGCGTCCACGGCTTGCCCTCCCCGAACGTCCACCGATCCGTCCTCGTGGCGATGCGGTGCGGGCTGCCGCCCTCCTCTCCCGAGACACAGAGGCTGGACATCCGCGGGCCTTCTGCCTCCTGCGGGAACGCGGCCACCTCCGGCGGCGCGCGCCAGGAGCCCTGCTCGCAGGCGAGGAGACGGTCGAGCACCTCGAGCGGGCTCTGCTCCCCCGCGCCGCGCAGCTTCGCCTCCATGCCGAGGTTGAGCAGCTCCATCCACAGGCGCACGGCGTAGGCAGACTGCACCTCCGACGTCACCGCCCGGCTCAGCAGCTCCTCGCTCTGGATGAGGGACTGCCCCACCTCAAGCCCCAGCCGCCGGGCCAGCGACTCGATGACATGGCGCTGCTCCGGGCGAGCGCCCTGCAGCAGCTCGAGGAGGGGACGGGAGACGATCTCCTCCTCGTCGGCCTCGAGCGCCTTGCGCTGCAGCCAGACCTCCGAGGTCGAGACGGGCCAGTCGGAGGTCTCCGCGTCCACCTTCGCGAAGGCATGGGCCTCCGCGAAGCTGACCCGCCCATCCCGGTCATAGTCCGCCGAGGCCACGGGCTGCCCCACCCGGCTGTACCCGCTCAAGCCGGCGAAGAAGCTGGAGCTGTAGTCGCGGTAGTCCGCCTCATCCACCTCCGGGGTACAGCCTACGGAGGTGCGTGACTTCACCGTCGCGAAGAAGCCACAGCGTGGCTGCGCGGCCACGGGCTCCAGCGGGTCTCCGCCCGGGTAGATGAAGTTCGCGAAGGAGCCGGCGAAGCACTGGGACATCACCGCCACCACGGGCGTCTCGGGCGAGAGCCGATCCAAGGCCCGTGACAGGGAGCGCACGCTCAAGGAGCGCTCGTCCCACAGCATCAGGTAGTTGTTGTCCGGGTTGGAGCCGTTCAGGCCGCCGTGCCCCGTGAAGTAGAGGAACACCGGCCGCTGCGGCCTCTCCTGGAGGCTCCGGCTCAGCCACTCCTGGAAGCTCGTGCGTGTCGAGGGCCCCTTGAGGTGAGGGATCTCGGGCGCCTTGAACCGCTCCTTCGAGTCCTGATCCAGGTAGCGGACCGTCTCCTGCCCGTCATTGCCGTTGGCGAAGTAGAGAGAGGCCTCCGCCGGATCCACCCCGAACACCCGCAGCGTGCGCTGGAAGTAGAGCGCGTTCTTCTCCAGGGCGATCTCGTTGTGCGCCGGCTCGCCGCCGCCTCCCAGCACCAGGAAGTTGTAGCCGGGCTCGACCCCCGCCCCGCCGAGCACCCAGACTCCCAGGACTCCTGCCACGATGTGGGTGAACATGAAGCCACGTCCTCGGGCCTCAGGATGCTCCATTCGCCTTCCGAGCACCACCCCAGGTCGCTACGAGGGGTGGACCTTGGCCACCAACACATCGCAGTCCGCGCGCATCACCATCTGCTCGGCCAGGCCCACGGCCAGTGTCGGCTCTCCCGATGAGGGCATCCCCAGCGCCATCAGATCCGAGTCCCGCTCGGCCGCCTCCGCCAGCAGCGCCTCCTCCAGCGGCTCGCTGCAGCGGATGGTGATCTCGCACTCCCGGCCTGCCTCCCGGTAGGGCGCCAGGAAGCGGCTCAGCGCCTTGCGCGCCGCGGCCTCGAGCTCCTGCCGCACCACGAGCCACTGCTCCACCGATGACAGCCCCGCGTGCCACAGCCCCGGGTGAGTACAAGGCTCCGGCACGTGCAGCACGTCCACCTTCACCGGCGGAGGACACAGGCGCAGCGCCAGCTCCAGCGCCCGCCGCGAGTCCTCCGAGAGATCCACCGCCACCAGCGGCCGTTGGTACGCCCGCTGCGGGTGCGCGCCCACCACCAGCAGCGGCGCCTCCACCTGACGCACCATGCCTCGCACCGTCGCGCCTCGCTGCGTCAGCTCGTGACTCCGCAGCGCGTGAGGGCGGCCCGCGATCATCAGCTCCACCTCCAGGCGCTGAGCGGCCTTCGCGGCCTCCTGGATCGCATCCCCCTCTCGTATCTCCTCCCTCACCTCCACCGGCTCGCGTGTCCGGAGCCTGCGGCGCGCGGCCCCCGCAATCCGCCCCAGGCAGCGCTCCTCCAGGGACATGTCCTCCGGGACGCCCCGCCTCGAGACAGGCCGCACCGCGTGAAAGAGGGTGAGCAAGGCCCCTTCTCCCACCGGCAATCGCAGCGCGCGCGCCAGCGCCAGATCCGCGCTCATCGAGAAGTCCGTCGCCACCATCAGCCGCGTCAGCCGGCCTTTCTGCGTGGCATGCATGAGCCTCTTCAGGAACGGGGGCGGCGTGACCAGCGGCCCGAGATCCTGTGGGGATGTACTCGCCATGTCGACACCTCCTTCCTCCTACCTCTCAAGCTTCAGACTCCCGGGCGCGCGTGCCACTCATTCGCCAGCACCCCGCTCGCCTGCCCGCCGAGCCCCGAGCTCCGTTCTCCAGTCCACGGCCTGTCGGGAGAAATTACAGGACTGTGCGCATTTCCACGCACTTGCACCCAGACAAGCGTGCATCCCCCTGTGTCGAATCGCTCCCTTGGCTCGTCGCCTCTTCAACAGGGCGCAGCCGTGCATGAGACGAGGAGTCGGCCAGACCTTTGCAGAAGGGATGAGCGTCACAACTGGGAAGGCCGGGAGTGACAGAGCGAGAGCATAGAAGGGGGGCTGTCATGCGCGGAGTCATCACAGGACGTGAGGTGGTCGCCAACCTGGGTCTCATCTACCGGGAGTTCGGCGCGAGTTGCCTCGCTCGCTGTCTGTGGGCGCTGGTCAGCGGCAAGTCCACCACCTTCCTCGAGGTGGCCTGCCGGTGCGAGCACTCTCAATGAAGACACGAAGGGCCGCAGGGCATTGCAGGCCCCACGGCCCATCCGTCCCCCCGTCGCTGCTCTGAGGTTATGGCTCCTCGCGGCGACTCGGACGATCAGGATCCACCGCATCCTTGATGGCCCTCTTGGCGTCCTCGACCTTCTCCTTCACCTTGCCCTTGAGCATGTCAGCCTTGCCCTCGGCCTCGAGCTCCCGGTCACCGGTCGCCACGCCAGCAGTCTCCTTGACCTTGCCCTTCATCTTGTCGGTCCACTCACCCATGGCGCTTCCTCCCTTCGTCGTGCGCGGTGTCGCGCTCTGAACGAAGGATGGGCACTCTTCGACGGGCTGACAGGCTTCGGTCCCTGGCACGCCCCCTCGGGCTCCGAGCGACCTGGCTCAGTCCGCCAGCGGCTCCGGGAGCGGCGCGAGCGTGCCGTCTCCCAGCAGCACGGGGAGGCGCAGCGCCTCGGCCAGCACACTCATGAGGGCGCCGAGCCGCACCAGACGCTCCCGTGGCTCGGCGCGCCCCTCCTCGAAGCTTGCCGCGTCCAGGTAGGCCAGCTGCGCCGAGGCCTTGCCGTGGAGCGTGGCCACTCGCGCATCAAGCGCCTCGAGCCCCCTGTGGACCGCGTCGAGGAACACCCCGACGCGGCGGAGCTCGCCAGTGGCCCGATGGAAGGCACGGACTGCCTGGGCCTCGTCCGTGGGCTCCGGGCTGCAGGTGGCCGCCGGGTAGAGCGAGATGGCATCCACCACCACGGGGGGCGCTCCCTGCAGCAGCCAGCCCCTGTCGAGCCACTCCAGCACCGGCCTCAGCGACGGCGGTGCCTCAGCACCTACGCCCAGCAGCGGCCAGTCCAGGCTCTCAGCCCGAGACACGGCTCCCTTGGGCAGAGCGCTCAGCGCAGCGAGGCCCGCTGGCGTCAGCACCTCCGCCGCGCGCGCGTGCTCCCAGCGCTCGAGCCGCTCCAGCAGCACGCGGAAGGGCTCCACCGTCTCCTGGCAGGCCCGCCCCTGCCGCTCACCGTACGCACGCGCCCGCTCCGTCACACGCTGGCGCGCGGCGCGCAGCGCCTTCAGGGCCTCCTGGTGCCGAGCCCACGCGTCTCTGGCGAGCGTCCCCTCGGGGAAGGCCGGCCGCGATGGAAGCTCCTCCAGGATCCACTTCACCCCGAGCCCCAGCGCCGTCAGCGCCAGGCCCCCGAGCGTGAATGGAAGGAAGATGAGCATAACGGGAGAACGGCCCACTCCGGCGCCTCGTGCCCATCAGCCAGCACTCACCCGAGCGGCTGGCTGCCCCTCGAGCGGCGGCACATAGGGCCACTGCGGCAGCGCTCCCTTGCCGGCCTCCCGCGTGAGGTAGTCCGCCGCGATGTTGGCGCTCTCCATGATGGTGAGCAGCCCGCTGCCCGGGTGCGTCCCGCCTCCGACCCAGTAGAGCCCCTCCACATCCGGGTTCTTCACCTTCGGCCGCAGCGGGCCAAGCTGCAGCCACGTGTGCGAGAGGTTGAACACTGCCCCGCGGAAGACGTGGAAGTCGTCCCGCCACGTCTCCGCCGTGAAGTAGCGCTGCGCGCGGAGGTGCCGGCGCACATCCTTCAGCCCGACCTTGGTGAGCATGTCCGGGATCCGCTCACGCAGCGAGCGCTCGGCGGCGGCCCAGTCCACCGGCTGCGCCGTGTTGGGCGTCGGCACCAGCACGTACAACGTGGAGTGCCCCGCGGGCGCCCCCGTCGGGTC
>NZ_DASPHO010000775.1:0-6328 GCF_035629615.1 Hyalangium sp.
AGGGGACGACTTTCTCCCTTCTGCTGCCGGCCTATCACGAACCTTGAGCTAGACTCCTCCGGCTTCCACCCTACCCAGGAGGTCCGCTCATGCCGCTGAAGTACCTGCTGTCCGAGGACGAGATCCCCAGCCACTGGTACAACATCATCCCGGATCTCCCCTCGCCGCCGGCCCCGGTGCTGCACCCCGGCACGCTCCAGCCCGTGAAGCCGGAGGATCTGGCGCCGCTGTTTCCCATGCCGCTCATCGAGCAGGAGCTGAGCACCCAGCGGGAGATCCCCATCCCGGACGAGGTCCGCTTCGCGCTGGCCCGCTGGCGGCCCTCGCCGCTGTTCCGGGCCATGGCGCTGGAGCAGAAGCTCGGGACGCGCTCTCACATCTATTACAAGTACGAGGGCGTCTCCCCCTCGGGCAGTCACAAGCCCAACACCGCCGTGGCGCAGGCCTTCTACAACGCGAAGGCCGGCGTGCGGCGGCTGGCCACGGAGACGGGCGCAGGCCAGTGGGGCAGCTCGCTGGCCTTCGCGGGCCAGCTCTTCGGGCTCGCCGTCACCGTGTACATGGTGAAGATCAGCTACGAGCAGAAGCCCTACCGCCGCTCGCTCATGCGCACCTGGGGTGCCGAGGTGTTTGCCTCGCCCACGGACAAGACGAACTCCGGCCGTGCCATCCTGGACCAGGATCCTCACAGCCAGGGCTCGCTGGGCATCGCCATCTCCGAGGCTGTGGAGGACGCGGCCACCCATGACGACACGAAGTACGCGCTCGGCTCGGTGCTCAACCACGTGTGCCTGCACCAGACGGTGGTGGGACAGGAGGCCCAGGCGCAGATGAAGCTGGCCGGTGAGTACCCGGATGTCGTCATCGGCTGCCACGGGGGCGGCAGCAACTTCGCCGGGATCGCCTTTCCCTTCGCGCGCGACAAGATGAACGGCAAG
Organism: Hyalangium sp.; assembly: GCF_035629615.1. Lineage (GTDB taxonomy): Bacteria > Myxococcota > Myxococcia > Myxococcales > Myxococcaceae > Hyalangium. Next base: position 939 of record NZ_DASPHO010000775.1, read on the forward strand.
CAGGTACGGCTGGTGGCTGCGGAGCCCACGAGCTGCCCTACCCTCACCCGCGGCGTCTACACCTACGACTTCGGCGACACGGGGAAGATGACGCCGCTGATGAAGATGTACACGCTGGGGCATGACTTCATGCCGCCGGGCATCCACGCGGGCGGCCTGCGCTACCACGGCGCCAGCCCCCTGGTGTCCCAGCTGGTGGCCGCTGGCCTGGTCGAGGCCGTCGCGTACGCCCAGCGCGCCTGCTTCGAGGCCGCCATGCTCTTCGCCAGCGCCGAGGGCATCCTTCCCGCGCCGGAGAGCTCGCACGCCATCAAGGCTGCCATCGAGGAGGCCCGCCGCGCCGACGCGGAAGGCCAGCAGCGCGTCATCCTCTTCAACCTCTCCGGCCACGGCCACTTCGACCTGGGGGCCTACGATCAGTACCTCGCCGGCCAGCTCGAGGACTTCGAGTACCCTCGCGAGGCCGTCGAGGCCTCAATGGCGAAGCTGCCCAAGGTCGGGTGACCCATGCACGTCTTCGTCGCAGGCGCCACGGGAGCCATGGGCGTGCCGCTGGTGAGGCGGCTGGTCGCGGCGGGACACCGTGTCACGGGGCTGACCCGGAGCGAGGCGAAGCGGCCGCTCCTGGAAGGCCTGGGCGCCACGGCGGCGGTGGCGGATGTCTTTGATCGCGACCGGCTCGGGGCCGTGCTCCAGGAGGCTCGCCCCGAGGCCGTCGTCCACCTGCTGACGGCCCTGCCCGAGCAGGGACCGATGCGTGCGTCCGATCTGGAGCAGACCAACCGCCTCCGCATCGAGGGCACGAAGAACCTCGTGGAGGCGTCCATCGCAGCCGGGGTGCGGCGGCTCGTGGCCGAGTCCATTGTCCTGGTCTACGGCTTTGGCCAGCACGGTCCCGCGCCGCTGACCGAGGAGCACCCGGTGGCTCGCAGCTCGCCACGTCCCTGGCTCCAGCCGACGATCGATGCCGGCCTGGCGCTGGAGGAGACGGTGCTGGCAGCGGCTCGATCGGGGAGGCTCGAGGGCGTGGTGCTCCGCTACGGCTTCATCTACGGAGCCGAGGCGGGCTCGACCCAGCTCACCATACGCATGGTGAAGAAGCGCATGATGCCGCTGATCGGAGATGGGAGCGGGCTGTGGCCGTGGATCCACCTGGAGGACGTGGCCACGGCGACGATAGCGGCCCTCGAGAAGGGCCGGTCCGGCGAGGTCTACAACATCGTCGATGACGAGCCCGTGACCTGGCGGGACTACCTCTCCCGCCTCGCAGAGGTGCTCGGCGCGCCACGCCCCTGGCGGCTGCCGGCCTGGATCTTCCGGCTGGTGGCGCCCTATGCCGCCGTCGTGCTCACCAGCCGGTTCCCCACGTCCAACGCCAAGGCCCGGCGTGAGCTGGACTGGCAGCCTATCTACCCGACCTATCGTGAGGGTCTCGCGACCCTGGCACCCGGGGCAGTTCCAGCCAGGCGCTAATTTCTCCAAGGGATGCAGGGAGCCTCGGAGCGCGGACAGGAGCACGTGAGCGTCAGTTGGGCTGCGGCATCTCCTCCTCCTCGGGCCTCTCGCTCATGGCCTGGAGCTGCATGCGCACTACTGCGGCCAGTTCGGGCACCTTCGAGACGGGGATGCCCTCGAAGCTGAGCAGCGTCGTCCCCTCGTGGTTGCGCATCAGCACCCGGACGCCCTTGGGGAAGTGGTGGAGGATGGCCTCGCAGAGCAGGTCGTAGCGCGCCCGATCCGCCGGCGAGATGGGCAGGTAGCTGCCGGGCGAGCCCAGGTGCTCCAGGGCCTTGCGTAGCTCCCTCGTGGAGCAGTCCACGAAGCGCTTGGGCTGCAGATCGCCGTTGTCCTGGGGCACCAGGATGAAGGTGGAGCCTGGCTCCTCGGAGCTCTGCATGAGGTGGGCGCCCTTCCTGTAGGAGAGCAGCAGCTCGAGGCGGGTGATGCCGAAGCGTTCAACCACCTCCTGGCTGAACTCGCGCGCCACCGCGCCGTACCGCAGCAGGGCGGCGAGAGAGAGGCCCGGTATCTGGCCACAGAAGAAGTCCGCGGCGGACTTGTACGGAGTGCCCTGCAAGAGCTGGCTGCTGGCGACGGAGTTGCAGAGCTGGCCCATGAGGAAGGGGTTGGGCTCCTCATCCGCCTGGAGCTGGCGCATGGTGGCGAGCGCCTGTTCTTGTGTCAGTCCCTGGAAGGGATTGCTGGGAGGGTTGGGGCCGGTCATGGGGCGGTGTCTCCTGAAGAAAGGGGTATGGAAGAGCAGCCCCGCCCTTGGCGAGGCCGCCAAGTGTGGCAAAAGCAGGAACCGAGCCACCTGGGATCCCCAGGAGAAACAAGAGGTTGAGCCTTACCGGGGAGGCGAGCTGTCTCCGCCGAGAGCGGAGGAGTCCGCCGCCGGAGACGGTGAGGGAGAGCGGTCCACGCCATCGGCGGATTCTGTGGCCGGTGCTCTGGCGGACCAACCCGCTGAGGTGAGCGCTCAGCCGAAGATGGAATCCCAGACCTTCTTGGCCCCATCCGCGATCTTCTCGGCGGCGTGCGTCACGTTGGACACGCCGTTGGCCGCCAAGCGCGCGAAGCCCGACTTGATCTCGCTCGTGAGGCTGCTCGTGGGCAGCTGGATGTCCGAGGCCTTCCGCGACACGCCGTCACCCCCCACCACCGACCGGCCATCCGCGGGCACCGTGCTGATCATCACGTTGCTGAGGCCGGTGCTCACTCCGCCCATCTTCAGGTTGCCCCACTTGCCCTGGAACTCCTCCGCCGGCATCGTGTAGCGCCTGCCGCCCGCGCTGTCCGCGAGCACCACGTCGCTGATCTTCCCGCTGGCGTCTCGGTTGTAGCCCGACACCGTCACGTAATGCAGGTTGGCGTTCGAGCTGCTGTCCGGGTCCATGAGGACGATCGGCGGCACGCCCTGGTCCACCATCTTCGCGAGATCTTCCACGCTGGCGTCCGTCTTGATCTCGGCCCTCATCCCGTGATCGCGGGCGTAGTCGACGATCTTGTCGGGCGCCGTGAAGACGTCGAAGGCGCGAATGGACTGGTCGATCTGCTCGTGCGTGGTCGGCTTGCCCCAGTGCGTCATCACGTTGGCCAGCGACGTGGTGCCGCACGCGTTGGTGTTGCCCTGGTTCTGGGCCAACACGCCGAGATCGTTGGGGGACAGCTTCGTGGCCCCGCTCGGCGCAACCTCACCCGTCCCCCGGAGGGAGCGGGTGTCGGCCTGGAAGGAAGACACACCCGAGTGACTCGAGGCCCGCGCCGCCACAGCCTTCTGGGGAGCCTGTGCGAGCACACTCTGCTCCGCGCGAGGGGAGAGGCGAACAGGGGCTCGCGAACCTTCAATCCGGGGCATGGGCGATCTCCAAGAGTTTGAGAAATTGTCGCCAGGAGCCGCCGAAAGTTGCTTACATGTGCGTACTCTCTCCACAATTGTCGGATATCTCGTGTGACTGGAAATGACGGCTCATGCTGCCCCGGCTGCCTGGCCACAGAGCGAGGAGCCAGGCGGGGACTCACCTGCCGCGAGCCAGATCCCGCCTGGCCACTTCCGTGGAGGAGAGCTCCGCTGCGAGCTGCTGCACGAGGGGAGCGAACGCGGCGGTAGGCGTCGCGATGCTGCACGTGGCGCCACCGTGGACGAGCCCCACGACGCGGAGCTGGCGGTCCACCACCGGCGCACCGGAGTCCCCCTTCTCCCCGTGCAGCGTGGTGAAGAGCGCCTGCGGTACGCCCGGTAGGGAGGGGCAGCGGCCCAGCCGCTCGAGCCAGACTTCCTGGAGCTCGCCCGGCGGATCGTAGCGCCCCGCGAAGAGGAGTCCCTCCCCAGGCTGTGGCAACTGTGGAGCGAGCGGCAAGGCCGTGATGGGTGCTACCGCGTCGAGCCGGAACAGCGCCACGTCCCGGCTCCGGTCGATGAACACGGAGGTCCCGCTCAGCCGCTCCCCACCGTGCAACTCGAGCTCGATGCTCTGAGGATTCCCAGCGACACAGTGGGCCGCTGTCATTACATGGCGGCCATCCTCGACGACGACGCCCGCGCAGTGGCCGGGCACCAGCAGCACTGTGGCCTCCCGCAGGACTCGAGCATCCAACTCAGGCGGAGCGGCGCCGCATGCGACCACCAGGGCCCCGATGAGGATGCCTGGGTACAAGGAGAATCTCTTCGCCCGCATCGTCGTCCCCCTCATTCCCCCGCGACCATGAGCGGGCTGTGGTGAGCCATGCGGAAAGGATGCGCACCGGCGGGACTTGCGCCTGGAGCAGGGCCGGTCCCCAGGCAGGGGCTCTCAGCGCGTGGCACGCACTCAGGAACCAAGGGAGTAGACTTGTCACACCTGAGCAGCGCTGGCGGGCAAGGGCTGGAACGGCGACAGCCCCGGCAGATCCTGGAACATCGTCACGGCGATGCTCGCTGACAGTGCTTTCACGGCGTGCCACCAGTGCGCCGGAAGCAGCAGCAGGTCACCCTCCGTGAGTGTGAGCTCGCTCCCCTGTACCTCACCGAAGCGAGGGTGCAGCGCCGCGTCCCATGGCTTGTAGGGGTTCACCTCGGCGTACCAACCACCGTCGGAATGGCGGTACGCGTACAGCCTCTCCCAGGCCTGCGGTGGCGCGATCCACCAGCGCTTCCGGCCGACGAGCTGGGCAATCGCACTGACATAACGATCGTTGTGCAAGGTGGAGAGCTGCCCGGCTCCTCCCACCCAGATCCGCATCATGGCGCGGGCACCCGGGAGGCGCGGGAAGAGGAAGTCCTGGCGGAAGCGGCTGTGCCACAGCTCGCGCCACCCGGGCGACTGCTCCTGCGGGACGTCAGTCCCTGCATCCAGCGGGCAGTCGCTGGTGGTGAAATAGCCCACGCGCGCCTCGGTCTCCGCGCGCACGCTGGCGACCTGCTCCAGGAACTCTCCCAGGTGCGTGTCCCTGCGAGGGCGCCCCCGCCGGCGGTCTTCGACGGCATCGTCGGTCTCCCGGATCCGGATGGGCACTTGCCCGTGCTGCCGCCGCAGGTTGTCGAACGTCCAGAAGGACTGGGAGGGCCAGCCGAGCGCCGCGCCCCTCACCAGGAGCGGCTCACCCTCGAGGGCATACGAGGCAGGCAGGGACGTGAGGTGCTCCAGCGGGACCTCTCGTACGATACGGGTGCTCACGGCTGCCTCCCCTGCGGCGCCAGGCCGCTCTCTCCGGGAGCATAGACGGAGAGGGGCTGTGCTGAGGGTTTCGCACCGTCCGGAGCGGGTTCGATTCCCGCCGCCTCCACTTTTTTAGTACGTCTTTACGGATGGTTAGCGGCTTCCTCCATCCGTGTTGCACGTATGTCGCACGCGGGCGCAGAGGGCCGGTCGAGAACCCCGACCGCTTCTCTGCGCGTGTCCGGGCTCAGA
>NZ_DASPHO010000776.1:0-2896 GCF_035629615.1 Hyalangium sp.
GGTGTAGGTGATGCCGCACGTCACCGGAGGCTGGAGCGGGGAGGGCTCACGGCCTGCCAGCGACTGGCGCGTCCGCCACGAGAAGAAGCGCGGCGGCAAGTCACCCGGCTGCGGCTCCACGGCCTGCCAGTGGATGGAGTCTCGCTTCAGGCGCGCGGGCGTGCCCGTCTTGAAGCGACCGAGCGTGAAGCCCAGGGCGCGCAGCGACTCGGAGAGCCCGCGAGCGGCCTCGTCCCCAAGCCGGCCTCCCACCTCCTTCTTCTCGCCCACGTGCATGAGGGCCTGGAGGAAGGTGCCGGTGGTGAGCAGCACGGCGCGCGCCTGGAGCTGGGTGCCATCGCCGAGCACCACGCCCTGCACCTGGCCGCCCTCGGCGACGACGGAGGAGACCTCGGCCTCGTGCACGGTGAGGCCAGGCTGGGAGAAGAGGGCGGACTGGACGATGCGCGCGTAAGCGTCCCGGTCGCAGAGGACGCGGGTGGCCTGGACGGCGGGGCCCTTGGAGGCATTGAGCGTCTTGAAGTGGGTGCCGGCCCGGTCCGCGGCGTGGCCCATCTCCCCGCCGAGCGCATCGAGCTCGCGGACGAGGTGGCCCTTCGCGGTGCCACCCACGGCGGGGTTGCAGCTCATGACGGCGGCACGGTCTCGCTTCAGGGTGAGGCCCAGCGTGTCGAGTCCCATGCGGGCGCAGGCGAGGGCGGCCTCGCAGCCCGCGTGGCCCAGGCCCACCACGATGACGTCATACCGGTGCTTCATGGGTGAAGACTGCCACGGGCAGCGAGCAGGTGCCGTGTCCGTTGGTCCTCAACTGCCCCGCGCAAGGTTGAGTCGCCAGGTCGCCAAGTGACCGCCAGCGAACGAGGACCCTTGTCCCTCGGGCAGGTGCGCCCCTATCTCCTTTCAGGGGGGTGGACTGTGGAAGGAAAGATGGAGACAGGCGCCGAGTCAGAGGAGGCCACGGAAGAGGCGCGCGCGGAACAGGAGCGGGCCAGGCTGGTGCCGGTGAAGCTGGAGCCCTTCAACGCGGAGACACCCCTGGAGGCGCTGGCGCAGGCCCGCACGCCCACGGCCTCGTTCTTCGTGCGCAGCAACCACCCCGAGCCGGAGCTGCCGGCGGATGCACATCGCATCGCAGTGGAAGGCGCGGTGGAGGTGCCGCTCACCCTGAAGCCGGCCGAGCTGGCGCGAGGGCCCCTGCGCGAGCTGACGGTGACGCTGGAGTGCGCGGGCAACGGGCGCACCTCGATGGCGCCCCTCCCGGAGGGTGAGCCGTGGGACAAGGGCGCGCTGGGCACGGCGGTGTTCAAGGGAGTGCCGCTGGCGGAGGTGCTTGGGCGCGCGCGCCTGCGTCCGGACGTGCTGGAGGTGCTGGTCGAGGGCGCGGACGGGGAGGGGAGCAAGCGCTTTGCCCGCACCCTGCCCATGAGCAAGGCGCTGCACCCGGACACGCTGCTGGCGCTGGAGATGAACGGGGCGCCCCTGTCGCGCGCCCATGGAGCGCCGGTGCGGCTGATCGTCCCCGGCTGGTACGGCATGGCGAGCGTGAAGTGGGTGAGGCGAATCACGGTCCTCACGCGGCCCTTCCGGGGCCACTACCAGAGCGAGCGCTACATCTATGACCTGGGCGATGGCCGCGCGCCGGAGCCGGTGACGCGGATACGGGTGAAGTCGCTGATCATCGCGCCGGGGGAGGGCGCGCGCGTGGCACCGGGCCGGGTGGTGGTGCAGGGCGTGGCGTGGAGCGGGGAGCGGCGGGTGGTGCAGGTGGAGGTGGCGGTGGACGGCGGGGAGACGTGGAAGCCAGCCACGCTGCTGGAGCCGCCGAGGCCCTCGGCCTGGGTGCGCTGGGCCTTCACGTGGGAGGACGCACAACCCGGGCGGCACACGCTGCGAGCCCGTGCGACGGACGAGGCCGGCGAGACGCAGCCAGAGACGGTGCCGTGGAACCGGCTCGGCTACGGCAACAACGCGGTGCAGGTGCGCCTGGTGGACGTGGGCTGATCCCCGTCTGCGCTACAGCAGAGAGTCGAGGACATCCACGAGGCTGCGTGGGCCGCGGGTGCAGCTCTCCTCCTGGGAAGGAGCGGGCTCACGCTTGGGGTCCTGGGAGCTGGGCGAAGCAGGAACGGGGAGGGGAGGGGGATGAGGGTCAGCGGTGCCCTCGGAGCCCTTGTTGGCACCCACCTCACAGGACTCCGTCGTGGGAACGGAGCACACCTCGTCCTCAGGGGCTTGGCCCGTGACGGGAGGAGTGCCATCGAGAGCGGGGCGGGGGGACTTCAGGGAAGCCTCCTTCGTCATGCAGGACAAAGGAGTAGCCTTCCAGTCTGACACCGGAAGGAGTGGGGCTCGTGCGGCAGCTCACTTCTCGGGGGCCGCCGTGGGGCAGTGGATGTTCTCGGGGCAGCGTTTCTCGGACCTGGGGATGCAGGCGCCGCAGCACTCGCGCTCATCGGGGCCACAGCGGGACGCGCCGACATCCGGGCGGCTCACGGGGGGTGGAGGCGAGGGCTTCTCGGGGGGGCGTTCCACGGGTGGCGGAGCCTCCTCCTGGGGCCGCTCCGTGACTTCCTGAGGGCCGGGCTTCATCGCCTCGCTCCGCCCTGACGAGCAGGCCGCAAGCATCACCCAGCCCACCACCACCAACGTGCACCTCTGGAAGCTCAAGGCTGCTCTCAAGTCCGCACCCCATGGAATGTTGTGGGAGGTCCGATCAGGCAGGCAACCGGGCCCCTGGCTCCTTAAGTACCGCATTCCCCTCAACCCCGAGTCTGTGCAACCGTCTGCCCGAGCGGCGGTAGGCTTCCGCCGTCGCTCGGGGTGTCCTCGGACTGTGCCCGAGGAGGAAACGGCTCGTGATGCAGCAGCTCGGCAAGTACCAGTTGATCCGCAAGCT
>NZ_DASPHO010000777.1:0-27702 GCF_035629615.1 Hyalangium sp.
CGTCCCGAGCGACAGGACCGCCGCCGCCAGCGAGAGCGCGCTCGTCCAGCGGAGGCTCGCCTCGAGCTTGGAGCGATCACCCTGCATGACGGCCACGGCGAGCAACAAGGCGCGGATCGCCAGGCCGAGGAAGGTTCCCCAGGCCACCAGGGCTACCACCGCTGTGGCGACCATCAGCGTCTCGCCTTGGAAGCCGGCGAAGGAGGGGCCGAACATCACCGCTGCGTGGAGCATCAGGATGGCCAGAGTCACCATCGCCGCCGTACCGTAGGCTCTCATCGCCTTCCCCCTCCGGCTCTCGAGAATCAGGAGCCGCCCCCTGTGCAGGTGGCAATCCACAGGGAGATCCGCAATGGCCCCGAGGGGTACCCTGCTGTCAGGACTTCGACGGTAACTGTTCGGAAATGTCGGGGGTTTTGAGCCACAAAAGTCCCGACATTTCCGAACAGTTACGCACGCGCCCCGGCTCGGCGGGCCCTGGGGAGGGCCGTTTCCTGCTGCTGCAGGGCTCGGGTTGGGGGCTTCACGCGTTCAGGGCCGCGGCGTGGTGGCGCAGGTGGTCCTCCATGAAGGTAGAGACAAAGTAGTAGCTGTGGTCGTAGCCCTCCTGCATCCGCAGGGAGAGGGGCTGCCCCGCGGCCGCGCAGGCCTCCTGGAGGAGCTCCGGGCGCAGCTGCTCCGTGAGGAACTTGTCCTTCGTTCCCTGGTCCACCAGCAGCGGAGGCAGGGGCTCGCGCAGCGTGCGCACCAGCTCGCTGGCATCCCAGGCTCGCCAGGCCTGCTGTTCCGGCCCCAGATAGCCGCTGAACGCCTTCTGTCCCCACGGAGCGCGCATGGGCGCGGCGATGGGCGCGAACGCGGAGACGGAGCGGTAGCGTCCAGGCTGGCGCAGCGCGCACACGAGCGCCCCGTGGCCGCCCATCGAGTGGCCGAAGATGCCCTCCCGGTCCGCCCGCGCGGGCAGGTGCGCCGCCACCAGCGCCGGCAGCTCCCGCGTGACGTACGTGAACATACGGTAGCGGGAGGACCAGGGAGGCTGGGTTGCGTCCACGTAGAAGCCCGCCCCGACGCCAAAGTCCCAGGACTCGCTCTCCCCCGGGAAGCCGGCACCGCGGGGGCTCGTGTCCGGAGCCACCAGCATCACCCCCAGCTCCGCGGCCACCCGCTGCGCGCCCCCCTTCATGAGGAGCGTCTCCTCCGTACAGGTGAGGCCCGCCAGGTAGTAGAGCACCGGCACCTTGCGCGTCGCCGCCTGGGGCGGCACGTAGATGCCAAAGCGCATCTCCCCACCGCAGGCCTCCGAGGCATGGCGGTAGAACGCCACCGTGCCCCCGAAGCAGCGATGCTCCGAGGCCAGCGTCAGCGGCACCGTCATGAATACTTCACCACGCTGCGGATGGACTCGCCCCGGTGCATCATGTCGAAGGCCTCCTGAATGCCCTCCAGCGGCACCATGTGGGTGATCATCGGGTCGATCTGGATCTTCCCCTCCATGTACCAGTCCACGATGCGAGGCACGTCCGTGCGCCCGCGCGCCCCGCCGAAGGCCGAGCCCTTCCACACGCGCCCCGTGACGAGCTGGAACGGCCGCGTGCTGATCTCCTGCCCCGCGGCCGCTACGCCGATGATGATGCTCTCGCCCCAGCCCTTGTGGCAGCACTCCAGCGCCTGCCGCATCGTCCGCACATCCCCGATGCACTCGAAGCTGTAGTCCGCGCCGCCCTTCGTCAGGTCCACCAGGTACTTCACCAGGTCGCCTTCCACCTCGCGCGGGTTCACGAAGTGCGTCATGCCCAGCTTCTCGGCCAGCTCTCGCCGCCGCGGGTTGATGTCCACCCCGACGATCATGTCCGCCCCCACCATGCGCGCCCCCTGCACCACGTTCAGCCCGATGCCGCCCAGGCCGAACACCACCACCTTGCTCCCCGGCTCCACCTTCGCCGTGTAGACGACGGCGCCGATGCCCGTCGTCACCCCGCAGCCGATGTAGCAGACCTTGTCGAAGGGAGCGTCCTCCCGGATCTTCGCCACGGCGATCTCCGGCAGCACCGTGAACTGGGCAAAGGTGGAGGTCCCCATGTAGTGGTGGATCGGCTCGCGCCCGAGCCGGAACCGGCTCGTCCCGTCTGGCATCAACCCCTTGCCCTGTGTCGCGCGGATGGCCTGACAGAGGTTCGTCTTCCGAGACAGGCAGTACTCACACTGCCGGCACTCGGGCGTGTAGAGCGGGATGACGTGATCCCCCTTCTTCAGCGAGGTGACGCCCGGGCCCACGTCCACCACCACCCCAGCGCCCTCGTGGCCGAGGATCGCCGGGAAGAGGCCCTCCGGATCCTTGCCGGACAGTGTGTAGTCGTCCGTGTGGCAGACGCCTGTGGCCTTCAGCTCGATGAGGACCTCTCCCGCCTTGGGCCCCTCGAGCTGCACCGTCTCGATACGCAAGGGCTTGCCCGCCTCGAACGCGACCGCCGCGCGAACGTCCATGTGCTCTCCCGTGGCATGGCCCTTCCACAAGGGAAGGCGCCGGGAGCGGACTATACTGGGCTCATGGCGATCCAGTACTCGAGGACACAGGAGCGTCTACTGCCCGCGCCGCCCGAGCTCGTGTGGGGGCTCGTCGCGGACTCCAATCGGTGGGATCGACTGGTGGGCTTGAACCCCACGCAGTACCGCTACACGACGCTCGACGCCGAGGGCCAACAGGTACGGGCCCGTCTCGGCTTTGGCATCCAGTCCTGGGGAGTGTCCGAGTGGCTCGAGCGCGGTGAGTGGGTAGAAGGCCAGCACATCCAGGGCATGCGGCAGTACGTGTCCGGCCCTCTTCGGCTCGGCGGCTTCCGCGCGGAGCTGTCTCCGGTGGGGGCAGGGGCCCGGGTCTCCGTGACTGCATACGTCGAAGCCGACAAGCCGCTGGACGCGCAGCTCGAGAGCCGGGTGCTCCAGGCGTTCGATCAGGCGCTGAAGCTCTATTTCGATGCCCTGGCGCGCCTCTTCACCCGCGCGCGGATGAAGGGAGAGCTGGAGGTGGGGCCGGAGCCCGCGGTCATCCAGGCCCGGCAGCTCCTTGGCCGGATGGAGCCGGATGGCTCGGCGTTCGGTCTCCGAGGCCTCGTCCAGGACAAGGAGCTCGAGCTCCGCGCGCAGCGCTTCGCCAGCGCCCCGATCGTGCCCGAGCTCCGCGAGCGGATCATCCGGTTCGCTCGGGAGGGGTTCGATGACGAGCTGAGGCAGATCCGCCCGTTTGCGCTGGCACGCATCTGGGGCTTCGAGCGGCGCGAGGTGCTCCGGGGCTTCCTGCACGCGGTGAGGGCCGGCCTCTACGAGCTCCAGTGGCAGCTCGAGTGCCCCATGTGCCGGGAGGGAGTGCAGGAGCTGCCAGGTCTGGAGCAGGTGAAGCGCGAGGGGTATTGCGTTGACTGTGATCGCGCCTTCCGCCTGGACTTCGGGGCGAACGTGGAGGCGATCTTCACGGCGAGCCCGGCGGTCCGCTTCGTGGCCTCCGGCTCCTACTGCGCGGCCTCTCCGTGGTTCCGGCCCCATGTCATGGCGAACTTCATCGTCCCTCCGCATGGCCAGCGGGAGGTGTCGCTGGAGCTGCCGGACGGTGCCTACACCGTTCGCACGACCATGCGGCGCTACCGCACCGGACTCCCCGCGAGCCCAGGCGCCAGGCTCCAGGTGACGCTGGAGTCGGGGACGCTGGGGGTGAGTATCGGAGAGGCTGTTGCGGGGGAGCCGGGCGTGTCGCTCGTGCTCAGCAATGACACACCGTATGAGGAGGAGTTCTCCCTCGAGCGCGCGGACTGGGCCCCTGAGGCCGCGCTTGGCAGGGACGTGCTTGCTGTGCCGGACTTCCACGATCTGTTCCCGACCGAGGCCCCTGCCACCGGGGTGGAGCTGTCCATCGGCTCCATGGTGGTGCTGTTCTCGGATCTCACGGGCAGCACCTCCCTGTACGAGCAGCTCGGCGACGCGCGGGCCTTCGCCCTCATCGAGCAGCACTTTCGCACCGTCGAGCAGGCGGTCGCGCGCCACGGTGGCGCCGTGCTCAAGACGATGGGGGACGCGGTGATGGCCACCTTCCCGCGTGCAGGCGTGGCCTTCTCGGCGGCCCTGGAGATGGTGCGCGAGACGGAGCAGCTCCACAGCCACCATGGACTGCGCTTGAAGGTCGGGCTCCACGAGGGGCCGTGCCTTGCCGTGCGCGCCAACCAGCGCCTGGACTTGTTCGGCACCACGGTGAACCTGGCGGCGCGGCTCCAGGGGGCGGCGAAGGGAGGGCAGGTGGTGCTGCTGGAGCGGCTCTTCCAGCACCCGGAGATCGCCGAGCACGTGGCTCGCGAGCATCTGGAGTCTTCGCGCTTCGAGGCCGAGCTGCGCGGCGTCAGCGAGCGGCAGTCCTGTGTGGCGGTGGTGACCAGGGAGAAGGGCTGAAAGAATTCAAAGAGAAACAGCAACGCCCGCCCCTCCGCGGTGCCATGGGCGGAGGGGCGGGCGTCTCAGACGGAGTGTCTACAGAGGGGCAGCGCTCTCAGGGCGAGTAGAGCTCCGCGGAGGATTGGTAAACCCCGGCATTGTGGCCCCCCTCAACGAGCACCTGGCCGGAGGAGAGCAGGGTGGCGGTGTGGGTGGTGCGGGCCGTGCTCATGGAGCCGGCGGAGGACCAGGAGTTGGTGGCTGGGTCGTACACCTGCGCGGAGGAGAGGTAGGTCGTGCCAGTGACGCCCCCCGCGACGAGGACCTTGCCGGAGGCGAGCAGGGTAGCGGTGTGCCAGTAGCGGGCCGTGGCCATGGAGCCGGCGGAGGACCAGGAGTTGGTGGCCGGGTCGTACACCTCCGCGGAGTTGAGGGTTCCAGTAGTGCCGCCTCCCCCCGAGACGAGGACCTTGCCGGAGGCGAGCAGGGTGGCTTCGTGGCTGAAGCGGCCCGTGGCCATGGAGCCAGCGGCGGACCAGGAGTTGGTGGCCGGGTCGTACACCTCCGCAGAGGAGAAGTAGGTCGTGCCAGTTTGGCCCCCCGAGACGAGGACCTTGCCTGAGGAGAGCAGGGTGGCCTCGTGGTATTTGCAAGCCGTGCTCATGGAGCCGGCGGCGGACCAGGAGTTGGTGGCCGGGTCGTACAACTCCGCTGAGTTGAGGGTGCCAGTCGTGTCGTTGCCCCCCGCGACGAGGACCTTGCCGGAGGCGAGCAGGGTGGCGGTGTGGGATCCGCGGGCCGTGGCCATGGAGCCGGCGGCGGACCAGGAGTTGGTGGCCGGGTCGTACACCTCCGCAGAGGAGAAGTAGGTCGTGCCTCTTTGTCCCCCCGTGACCAGCACTTTGCCGGAGGAGAGCAAGGTGGCGGTATGGCCCAAGCGGGCCGTGGCCATGGAGCCGGCGGAGGACCAGGAGTTGGTGGCCGGGTCGTACACCACCGCCAACGGGGGGGAGCCAGACGTAGAAATGATGCCCCCCGTGACGAGCACCTTGCCGGAGGAGAGCAGGATGGCGGCGGAATTGGAGCGCCCCGCACCCGTGGAGCCTGCGGCTGTCCACCCGGCCGCCGCGCACGCCGGCAGGCCGGAGAGGGAGAAGGGCTTTGAGGCCGAGAGGCCGTAGGCATTGGTGACGACAGCGGTGACGGAGGGAGTGACACCCGTCAGCGTGCACGCAGGTGCCGTCCACACGACATGGCTGTTGGTAGCGGTGTTCTGCGCTGCGGCCAGGGAGCCGGTATTGGCAGTCCAGGCAAACGTCATGGAGCTGGCCTGTGGGTCCATGGCGGTGACGTCAAAGGCCACTGTCTGCCCCGGGGAGGTGGAGAGGGCGGACTGGTAGAAGTTGGTGACGAGGGGCGGGAAGAACTCGGTGGCGGTGCCGGTGACGCAGAGGCTGAGGGCGCCTGTCGTCTGCCCCCCGCGGCCATCCTGCACCGTGACGGTGAGGCGGCAGTTGTTACAGGTGCCGGCGGGAACCGAGGAGGGCACGAAGGAGGCGGCGCTGGAGGTCGCATTCGTCCAGGTACCGGGGCAGGTCGCGATCCACTGGTAGGAGAGGGCATCTCCATCCGCATCCGAGGCATTGGCCGAGAGGGTGGTGGACTGTCCAGCGTCGAGCCGGTTGAGAGAGGCGGAGACCTTGGAGACCACAGGCCAGAGGTTGAAGGAGATGTTGACGGCGGCGTTGCCAGTGCTGACGCCGGAGACGACATTGATGGCGATGGAAACGGAGACGGCAGCCCCCTGAGAGTCCGTCACGGTGAGGGTGAGGATCTGGACGCCAGCAGAGGACGGCGCCGTCCAGGAAGAGGAGGCGGCGGTGGGGGCAAAGAAGGTGCCGCCGGAGGAAGCCCAAGCAAAGGTGAGGGTGTCCCCGGGGTTGGGATCATGGGCCGTCGCAGTCAGGGAGAGAGTGCCCCCCGCAGGGACAGAGGTCGCGGAGGCAACAAGGGAGTCAATGACAGGCACTTCATTGCCGTAGGGCGGAGGGGGAGGAACCTCTTGGAGGGTGATGGCCACGGCAGTGGTCTGGTTGGCGGTGATGGTGACCCCTGAGGCCTGGCCTTGGAAGCGCAGGGCGCCGGAGGAGTCAAAGGCCTCGGCGAGGAAGGAGCGGTTGGAGCCGGTGGGGATGTTGCCGATGAGTCCACCCCAGGAACCGTTGGACCTGGCCAGCTCGACAACGAGGGAGCTCATGTCCTGGGCGGAGACCGTCACCCGGACGCGGGTGACATCATCAGCGGAGAGGGCCTGCTGAGCGGAGGCAAAGACCTGGGCGGAGCCCTGGGGTTGAGTGGTGCAGGCTGCCAGGGAGAGCAGCATCACTGCGGCGAGAAAGGGGAGACGTCGGGGGATGGGCATGTTCTTTCGGACTCGCTCACGTGGAGCGGTTGGGGGGGACCTCGGTGCTGAGTGGGTGAGCCGGCAAGTTGTAAAGTGATGCAGAAAAAGTGAGGGCAGGACTCCAGCCCTGGCGACGGCCTGCCCGCGGGCGCGGAAACCAAAATGAACAGAAGGGTTGCGAGCCCGGCAGGCCTGCGCTCACCCCCAGCAAACCCCACCCCGGGAAAAATCAAGTGATTCTAGGGGTTTGAGATTCAACGGGGCCTTGGGGGCGCCCATTCTCGTCATACGGGGGTGACGAGATGCGATCACTCGAAACTCTCCCTGCACCTCTCGCGATAACCTAGAGAACGAATCCGTAGGCCCTCACGCCGTGAGGTCTCGCGGAGCCCTGAAGGGACTTGCCCCCATGACGACCACTTCTTCTACCCGCTCGCAGAGCTCGCAGAGCACGCAGTCGACCCGTTCCACATCGACGACTACCCGCGCAGCGTCGAACCCGAACGCCATCCTCTCGAAGTACCAGCCCACGGGCGCCTCGTCGGCCACCGCGCGGCAGGATGGGCTGCCGGGCGGCGTCGCCTCCTCGCAGAAGATGGCGCGCACGGATCTGACGAAGATGAAGAAGTACGCGGACGAGTTCGCCGCCGCGGGCAAGAAGCACAACCTGCCCCCAGCGCTGCTGGCCGCCATCGCCAGCCGTGAGTCGCGCGGCGGCTCGGCGCTGGACAGCCGGGGCTTCGGCGATCACGGCAACGGCTTCGGGCTGATGCAGGTCGATAAGCGCTTCCACTCGCCGAAGGGCGGCCCGTTCAGCGCCGCGCACATCGATCAGGCGGCCGGCATCCTCAAGTCGTACCACAACCAGATCAAGGCGAAGCACCCCGACTGGCCGCCCGAGCAGCAGCTGCGCGGCGCGGTGGCCGCGTACAACTCGGGCCCGGGCAACGTCCAGACCATCAAGAACATGGACAAGGGCACCACGGGCAATGACTACTCCACCGACGTGTGGGCGCGCGCGCAGGAACTGGCCCCGCACTTCGGCGGCAGCACGGGCAGCGCGGGTGGCACGGGTGGCACGGGTGGCAGCACGAAGCCGAGCAAGCCGTCCGGCGGAAGCGCCCCGACGCTCAGGGAGGGCAGCAAGGGCTCAGAGGTGAAGTCGCTGCAGAGCAAGCTCGAGAAGCTGGGCTTCGAGCTGGGCTCGCAGGATGGCGCCTTCGGCCCGAAGACCGAGGCGGCCGTGAAGCGCTTCCAGGGCAAGCACAACCTGGAGGTGGACGGCATCGCGGGCCCGAAGACGCACGCGGCCCTCGAGAAGGCGCTGGCCGCCCGCACGGAGCAGGCGAAGCTGCAGAGCGACTCCTTCGACCGCAAGGCCACCAAGTGGAAGGACGCGCCCGCGCTGGCGGACGTGAAGTCCGGCAAGGAGCACCTCCAGCAGGGCATGGAGGGCGGCTCGGTGAAGCACCTGCAGAAGCTGCTGGGCCTGGAGACGGACGGCAAGTTCGGGCCGGACACCAAGAAGGCCGTGGCCGCGTTCCAGAAGGATCATCGTCTGGACGTAGGCGACGCCGCGGGCTCCGTCGGGCCGAAGACGCTGGCGGCCATGGAGAAGGCGGCCAAGTCGTCCGGCGGTGGCGCCATTGACGATGGCCGCGGCTGGGGCGGGTCCGAGGGCGTGGCCGATGCGGCCAAGGCCATCGCGCGGGAGATGGGCATCCCGGTGACGAGCCAGAAGCGCAACCTCGCGGACACGAAGCGCGTGGGCTCTACCACGGGCTCGGATCACTACACGGGCAACAAGAACGCGTTCGCGACGGACTTCGGAGTCGCCGGCGCGCGTGGGGACCAGCTGGCCCGCGCCATCGCGAAGAAGTACGGCATCCCCGCGAGCAACATCGGGACGTACAACCGGCACACCATCAACGTCGATGGTCAGAAGTACTCGCTGCAGCTGCTGTGGAAGGTGAAGGGTCACTTCGACCACGTGCACCTCGGCATCCAGAAGCACTGAGCTTCAGGGAGTCAGTGACACGACACAGGTGACAGGTGGAGACCTCGTCCAGGGTCTCCACCTGCTCCGCTTCGGGGAAGGGGCGCAGGAGCCGCTTGCGGGTTATAGGGGAGGGCGTGTCTGACGCTCCCGAATCCGCGCTCGAACTGGCGCTCGCTCGCGCCAGTGAGGAACTGCAGCTTCCCTCCTATTATCGGTCCTCCGTTCGTCCGCTCCTGCGCGACCCCGAGGGCCGCTGGCCCGTGTGCTGTGGCGGAGGCTGTGAGCCCTGCTCCCAGACGCTCGTGCGGGTGGCCGCCAGGACCCTGGAGCTGATGGGCACGCCGCGCAAGGCGCCGCTCCCGGAGTAGCGCGAGCCAGCGGTGCTCACACGAGCCGCCTAGAGGGGCCATGGCTCTCCGGAAGCGCTACTGCCAGACGTCATTCCGTGGCATGACGCTCACCCAGGCGCATGAGCCCCACACCCCATCCGCTCCTCCTCGTCGACGATGACGCCGCCTTCCGCAAGGTCTACGGCGGCCTGCTGCGTGACGCGGGCTACGAAGTCCTCGAGGCCGCGGATCGTCCCTCCGCTCGCGCCGCCGTGGAGGCCCGCGCCTACCCCCTCGTCCTCCTGGATTTGATGCTCCCGCCCGATGGCAGCGTGTCCACCGGGCTGGAGCAGCTCGGCGCGCTGCTGGCCGTCCGCCCCGGCACCAAGTTCATCGTCGTCTCCGGGGCCGGGGACACGCGCCACTCGCTGGAGGCCATCCGCCTGGGCGCCTATGACTTTCTCACCAAGCCCGTGGACCCGGATGTGCTCCTCGTCGTCGTCCAGCGCGCCATGGCCCGCGTCGCCCTGGAGCGGCAGGTGGAGGCCCTGCAGTCCTCGCTCGCCCACGCCGGCGGCGACACGGCCATGGTGGGGCAGAGCGCCCCGTTCCTCGCCGCCGTCTCGCTCGCCGAGCGCATCGCCGCCAGCGATCTGCCTGTCCTCGTCACCGGAGAGAACGGCACCGGCAAGGAGCTGCTCGCCCGCTCCATCCACCTCAAGAGCCGCCGCCGCGCCGGCTCCTTCATCCCCGTCAATTGCGGCGCCCTCCCCGAGAACCTCCTGGAGAGCGCCCTCTTCGGCCACGTGAAGGGCTCCTTCACCGGCGCCACCCGCGATCACCGTGGCCTCTTCACCGAGGCCGACGGCGGCACGCTCTTCCTCGATGAGATCGGCGACATGACGCCCTCGCTCCAGGTGAAGGTGCTGCGCGTCCTGGAGACCGGAGACATCCTCCCCGTGGGCGCCGACCGGCCCTCGCATGTGGACGTGCGCTGCCTCTCCGCCACCAACAAGGACCTCGGGGCCATGCAGCAGGCCGGCACCTTCCGCGAGGACCTCTACTGGCGCATCAAGGGCGTCGAAGTCCACCTGCCGCCCCTGCGCCAGCGCACCGCGGACCTGTCGCTGCTCGCCCGTCACTTCCTCAACCAGTGCGCCCACCTGTGCCCGGATGGCCGCGCCCGGCAGCTCTCGGACGCCGCCACCGAGGCGCTCCTCGCGCACCCCTGGCCCGGCAACCTGCGCGAGCTGCGCCACGAGATGCAGCGCGCCTCCGTGCTCGCGGGGGAGCGGCGCGAGCTCCAGCCCGAGGATCTCTCCTTCACCGGCAGCGAGCGTCTGCGCACGCCCGCCCCTGGCGCCACCACGCTCCAGCAGAAGGTGGAGGCCCTGGAGCGCCGCGAGATCGAGGAGGCCCTGCGCCGCTTCCACAGCAACCGCACCCATACCGCCGAGCACCTCGGCCTCTCACGGCAAGGGTTACTCAAGAAGCTCGAGCGCTACGGGCTGACGTGAGCGCTCGGACTCAGAACAGGCGCGTGCCGATTCCCAGCCGCACCTGGTAGCCCGGCCGCACCTGGTTGGGCTCGTCGGGCGCCTTGAAGCTCTCCACGCCGAGCTGCCCCGCCATCAGCAGCGTGATGCCCGAGCCCAGGTAGAACTCCGCGCCTCCACCCGTGAGCACCTGGAAGCGCCGAGCCCCCGTGGGCGCCAGCCCGAGATCCACCGGCGCGTCCAGCAACCCCACCACCGCCACCGTGTCCGACACCCGCCAGCTCACCACCAGCCCCGGAGTGATCCGCAGCAGCACCCCGCCGAAGTTGTCCGCGTCCAGGTACGCGCTGCCCGAGTTGAGCACCAGCCCCAGGCTCAGCGTCGGCGCGAACGTCGCCGGCCCCTCCTGCACCACCGCCCGGCGCGCCCCCACCTCGAAGATCCCCGCCAGCCGGAAGTAGTCCAGCCGCCCCCGCGCCTCGAGCTCGAAGCCGGAGATGCCCTGCCGGAAGCCACCCCCCATCTCGGGAACGCCCACATATCCATACAGCGCGGTGACTCCGTCCGGGAGCACCGCCGGAGCCACCACCGTTCCGAAGGACCACTCCTCGCGCGCAGGCCCCGCTTCCTGCGCGGCCACGCGGGCTGGCAGGGCAAACACGAGGGCCAGCAGAAAGACTGGGCGCGTCATGCACCCACCTTACGCCCCCGCCAGGAGCCGTCGATCTTTCCTCCGGCCTCCGACCGATTCCGGACATCCCCGGGCTCCTCCTAAAAAAAGCGCTCCGGGGACTTTCTTGGAGAGCGAGAATGGTCCATTATGCACATCAGTTCCTCTATTCCGGATTATTACCGTTTGAGCCGATAAGCGATTCTCAGTCCCCTCCTCCCCCTGGAGCCCCCCTTGGCCGCCCGTTCCCCTCGCGCGACCATCATCGAGCCTGCCTCCACCGTCTCCGGGCTCAGCCCGCGGAGCCGGCGTGGCAAGCGCGTCAGCGTGCTCCTGGTGGAGCCGGACCCTCGGTACTGCTCCGAGCTGGGGGCGGGGCTGGCGGAGGCGGGCTTCGAGGTGATGGTGGTGGCCTCGGCCGAGGATGCTCGGCATGAGCTGGCGGCGGCCGCGATCCTTCCGAGCCTGATCGTCACCGAGACGGAGCTGGAGGGGATGGACGGCTTCACCTTCTGCGGCCAGGTGCGTGCCGAGCCGCGCACGGCGCAGGTGCCCGTGTTCCTGCTGTCCAGCCGCTGGGAGCCGTTCCACCCCGAGCTGGCCGCGCGCATGGGCGCGGACGACTACCTGAGCAAGCCGGTGGCGGTGCAGGACGTGGTGGCCCTGGTGCGACTCAAGGCGGGCCGGCGCACGGCGGAGCTGGAGTACGAGGCGCACTCGGCCCGGCTGCCCCTGACGGAGGTCGCCCGCGCGCTGCTGACCGGGGTGCGCTCGGGGCGAGTGGTCCTCAAGGATGGCGGTGATGGGTTCTTCGCCTTCCGGAGCGGGCGCGTGGTGGACGCGGCCTTCCAGGGCGAGCGGGGGGTGCTGGGCTTCCGGCGCCTGCTGGCCTTCGGCAGCGGGGTGTATGGGGTGACGTTTGGCCCCGAGCTGCACCGCGGTTCGCTGCTGATGGATGTGACCTTCCTGCGTCTCGAGGTGCTGCCTTCCCTGGAGCGGTTCGAGCGGCTGCGCGAGGTGGGGGTTCCGCTGGCCGCGCGCCTGACGGTGGACTTCCCAGGGCTGGCCGAGCAGCTCTCCTCGCTGCCGGATGAGGTCATCTCCCTGGTGCGCCTGTTCGATGGGCGGCGCACGGTGCGCGCGGTGCTGCTGGAGTGCCGCCTGCCGGAGGTGATGGCGTTCGAGGCCATCATGCAGCTCTTCATGCTGGGGGTGCTGATGCCCGCCAGCCGTGCGGAGGAGCGCGAGCGTGTGCTGGATGCGCCGCGCTTCTTCGAGCCGCGGGAGTCCGAGGCGGCCCGGGTGGCCCGAGAGGTGGATGCGCGCGAGGCCGAGGAGCGTGCGGCCGCGGAGCACGAGGAGCGGATGCTCCAGGCGAGCGCGCCCGAGGCTCCAGTGTCCCCTGAGCTCGAGCTCCCGATCGACGTCCAGGCCTCCGAGGTGGTCTCCGAGAAGGAAGCCCCGGTGGCGGCCGAGCTGGACACCGAGGCCAGTGCCGAGGCCCATGCCGAGGAGCGCATGCCCCAGCTGCCCGCTCCCGCCATCCTGAGCTTCCCCAAGCCGGCGGCCCGTCGCCGGGAAGAGGGGAAGGCCCGACCCCGCCCGGTCGAGGTGTTCCACCTGGCCTCGGGGGAGACCCGCCCCGTCCGCTGAGCGCGGACAACGTTTGACTCGGCGGGTAGGGTTAAGGGAGAAGTCGCCACTCCCATGTCCGGTCACAACCGATGGTCCAAGATCAAGCGCCACAAGGCCGCCATGGGCGCGACCAAGGGCAAGCTCTACACGAAGGTCATCAAGGAGATCACCGTCTCTGCTCGGATGGGGGGAGGGGATCCGGCCGGGAACGCTCGCCTGCGCGTCGCCATCGCGGCGGCCAAAGAGGCGAACATGCCCAAGGACACCATCGAGCGCGCTATCAAGAAGGGCACGGGCGAGCTGGAGGGTGAGAGCTACGAAGAGGTGATGTACGAGGGCTATGGCCCGGGCGGCGTGGCCGTCCTGGTCGAGTGCCTCACGGACAACCGCAACCGCACCGCGGGGGACGTGCGCGCCACCTTCGGCAAGGGCGGCGGCAACCTGGGCGCCGAGGGCGCGGTGGGCTGGATGTTCCACAAGAAGGGCGCCATCACCGTGAAGCCGGGCCCCACCGAGGACCAGGTGATGGAGAAGGCCATCGAGGCCGGCGCCGAGGACGTCATCAACCAGGGCGCGGAGGGCTTCGAGGTGCGCACCGCGCCGGCGGATCTGCACCCGGTGGCCTCCAGCCTGGAGGCCGCGGGGCTGAAGCTGGGCGAGCAGAAGTGGAGCTACTTCCCGCAGACCACGGTGAGGCTCGAGGGCGAGAACGCCAAGAAGATGCTCAAGCTGATGGACGCGCTGGAGGACAACGACGATGTCCAGAACGTCCACGCGAACTTCGAGATCGACGAAGCGCTGATGGAAGAACTACAAGGCTGAACGTGCGCGTCCTTGGGATCGATCCGGGTAGCCGCCTCATGGGCTATGGCGTGGTGGAGGAGCAGCGTGGCCGGCTGGTGCACGTGGCCCATGGGGTCATCAAGGTGGACGCCGAGGCTCCGCTCCACCACCGGCTGATGGTGCTGCACGCCGAGTTGACGGGCGCGCTGCGCAAGCACCGGCCGCAGGCGGTGGCAGTGGAGGGTGTCTTCACCTTCCGCAACGCGCGCAGCGCCCTGGTGCTGGGGCATGCGCGGGGTGTGGCGCTGCTGGCCGCGGCGCAGGCGGGGCTGCCCGTGTACGAGTACCCACCGGCGAAGGTGAAGCGCTCGGTGGGGGCGGGCGGCGCGGCTGGGAAGGATGCGGTCGCCCGCATGGTGTGTTCTCTGTTGAAGATCGAGGCCATCGAGCGGGCGGACGCCAGTGACGCGCTCGCGGTGGCGCTCTGTCACCTCAACCAGGGACGGGCGGCGAGCCTCCTTGCGGGCAGCACCCGTGGCTCTCCCGGCAAGAGCCGGAAGGGGGCGGCCGCGCTGCTCGCGGATCGGCTGAGCCCGTCCTACCGGCGCCCGGAGGCGAGATGATCGCAGCACTGCGCGGGACCCTGGTGGAGAAGAGCCTGGACGAGGCTCTCATCGACGTGGGGGGCGTGAGCTACCGCGTCGCCTTCTCCACGCTGACGCTGGGGAAGCTGCCCGCGGAGGGCCAGCCCGTGCACGTGCGCGTGCGCACGGTGGTGCGCGAGGACGCCTTCGAGCTGTTCGGCTTCCTCACGCGCGGCGAGGAGGAGATGTTCCTCCTGCTCACCTCCGTGTCGCATGTGGGGCCTCGGCTGGCGCTCACCGTGCTCTCGGGCATGGAGGTGCCGGAGCTGGTGGTGGCGATCGCCAAGGAGGAGGTGGCGCGGCTCACCAAGATCCACGGCATCGGCAAGAAGACGGCCGAGCGGCTGGTGCTGGAGCTCAAGGAGAAGGTGAAGACGCTGCACCTGGAGGCCGTGGCCAAGGGTGCGATGATACCGCCCCCGCCGGCAGGGCCGATGGCGGACCTCGTCTCGGCGCTGTTGAACCTGGGCTACAAGGCGCCCCAAGCGGAGAAGGCCGCGGAGGTGGCCGGGGAGCGGCTCGGCCCCGAGGCTGCGTTCCAGGCCCTGTTCCGCGAGGCCCTCAAGGTGCTGCGCTCGGGGGCTTGAGCCTCCTGGGCGCTCTGGCTCCAAGTCTTCTTCCACCGTCCGTTTCAGGGTCTCGACATGAAGAAATCCTCCCGGTCGTTCCTGCTCCTCTCCCTCATGGCGCTGGTGATGATGACGAGCCGCTGCGACTGTGGCAGCGGCACCTCGTCCGGGCGCTGCGAGGGCGCCATCGGTGGACTGCTGATCTCGGACGAGATCACTGCCGAGAGCGCATACTCCATCGACCACGATCAGGGCCGGAACATCATCAGGGCCAGCTTCGGAGGCCAGAAGGTCCAGATCGAGGCAACCGTGAGCCGCGCCACGGTGCTGACGGGAGGAGACGTGCTGAACCTGCCGAGCGAGCTCCCACTGGGCGGCGGCACGGGTGGGGCCGACGGAGGCATGGGTGGGACGGATGGGGGCACGGTGGTCATCAAACCGGCCTCACCCGAGATCAAGTCCTGGGAGCTCAGGACGCAGGAGCCCCGCCCAAGACTGCGCGAGGGCACGCTGGAGCGGGTCCTCACCTTCGTGGATCTTCGCCTGTCTACGACGCTGAGGCTGATCTTCGAGGACGGCACGTCGCTGATCTGCGAGTTCCAGCTGCGCCACGACGAGGAGCAGGACGTCGGTAGGGACCCCTCCGACAGCGAGGGAGGCGGATGCCTGAGCGGCGGCGGCGGCGGCGGGGACTCGGACTTCGACTGACGCATGCCCCGGTGGCTGCTCCAGCCTGTCGATGCGGCCTCACTGGCAGCGCTCCGCATCGCCTTCGGCGCGGTGATGGCCGCCACGCTCCTGCGCTATTTCCTCAAGGGGTGGATCCACGACTACTACGTGGCTCCCTCCTTCTTCTTCACGCTCCCGGGCTTCGGGTGGGTGAAGCCTCTGCCAGCGGTGGGGATGTACCTGCTCTTCGCCGCGCTGGGGCTGCTGGCGGTGGGGGTGATGGTGGGCCTGTTCTACCGGGCCTGCGTGCTGCTGCTGGCCGTGGGGTTCACGTACGTCCAGCTCCTGGACCGGACGCATTACCTGAACCACTACTACCTGACGTGCCTGCTGGCCTTCCTCATGGCGCTGATGCCGCTGGAGGGGCTCTGGTCGCTGGATGCACGCCGGCGCCCCGAGCTGCGGCGAGACACCGTGCCCGCGTGGTGCCTGTGGGCGCTGCGCGCGCAGCTCCTGGTGGTGTACCTCTTCTCGGGGATGGCGAAGCTGCAACCGGACTGGCTGCTCCAGGGCCAGCCCATGATGCAATGGCTGGACGGCACCCCGGTGGCGCGGTGGCTGGCCCCCGCGGTGCCGCTGCACGCCCTGGCGCTGGCGGCGAGCTGGGGCGGGATGCTGGTGGTGCTGCTGGGACCCCCGCTCATGCTGTCGCGGCGCGCACGGCCCTCTGCGTACGCCGCGCTGCTGTCCTTCCACCTGATGACGGGACTGCTGCTGAACATCGGCGTCTTTCCCTGGCTGGCGGCCCTGCTGCTGCTCGTGTTCTTCGAGCCGGACTGGCCGCGCCGGGTGCTCGCATGGGTGCGTGGAGTGCCGGTGCCCGTCGCCACCAAAGGCCTCGAGCCCGCGGCCGTCACCCGGCCCGCGCCGTGGCTCGTCGTGCTGCTGTGCGCGCACTTCGCCGTGCAGGTGTTGGTGCCGCTGCGGCACCGGCTCTACGCGGGGCCGGTGCTCTGGAATGAGGAGGGGTTCCTCTTCTCGTGGCACATGAAGATCATGGAGAAGCGGGCCAACGCGCGCTTCGAGGCGACGGATCCCGCTACCGGGCAACGCTGGCGGGTGGACCCGCTGCAATACCTAACGGAGAAGCAGGCGTACCGGATGGTGACCCACCCGGACATGCTGGCCGCCTTCGCGCGCCACGTGTCGGCGGAGTACGGGCGCCAGGGGCGGCCCGGTGTGGAGGTGCGCGCCTGGGTGGCCGTCAAGCTGAACGGGCGGCCCCGCCGGCTCCTCGTGGATCCGGCGGTGGATCTGGCCGCGCACGAGGAGGGCCTCGCGCCCAGGCCGTGGCTCCTGCCGCTGGAGGGCGCCGGGGCTCGGCAGGTGCCGTGAGCCCCGGGCGCGAGTGGGTCAGGCGCGCTCGACGCGGATGCGTGTGGGCAGGCCGTTGAGGCTGAACTCCTCCTCCTTGCCGGTGAGGCCCTCGGGGCCCACGTTCAGCTCCGAGGCGAGCGTCTCGCGGGAGATGAACTCCTTCGACTCCTGAGCCACCCGGAGCACGCGCGCGTCCCCATCCACCCAGACGCGGATGCGGTCGGTGTAGCCGAGCGCCATGTCCTTGCGCGCCGCCTGCACCCGGGCGAGCAGCTCGCGCACGAGGCCCTCGTCCACCAGCTTCTCGGTCAGCTCGGTGTAGAGCACGACGACGCCCACCCCGGCGCCCGCGGCGGCATAGCCAGGATTGGCCTCCACGAGCACCTCCAGCTCCTCGGCGGGGAACGCCATGCGCTCGCCGTCGATGGTGATCGCCACCATGCCCTTGAGCGCCAGCTCTCGCTGGAGGATGCGGCCGTCGGCGGAGTCGAACGCCTTGCGCACCGGCGCCAGCTTGGGGCCGAGCCGGCCGCCCACCGCGCGCAGGTTGGGGCGGACCTTGTAGCGGACCACCTCCGTCTCCTGGCCGGCCTCGAGGAAGCTCACCTCGTGGACGTTCAGCTCGTCGGCGATGAGGTCCTTGTAGCTGGCCACGCGCTCTTTCAGCTCCGAGCGCGCGAGGATGACGTCGACGCGGGACAGGGGCTGGCGGACCTTGAGCCGGTTGTCGGTACGGACCTTGAGGCCCAGGGAGACGAGCTCGCGCACCGCGCCCATCTCCGCGGCGAGCCCCTCGTCGATGAGGGGCTCGTCGACGTCCGGGAAGCGGCCCAGGTGGACGCTCTCCGGCTGGGACATGGGCCAGGGGCGGCGCACGAGGTTGAGCCACATCTCGTCGGCGAAGAAGGGGATGAAGGGCGCGGCCATCCCGGCGATGGTGGTGAGCGCCTCGTAGAGGGTGAAGTACGCGTCGAGCTTGTCCTGCTCCAGGCCGGGCGCCCAGAAGCGGTCTCGGCTGCGGCGCAGGTACCAGTTGGAGAGCGCATCCACGAGCGCCACCAGCCGCTGGGCCCCCTCATACACGTGGTACGCGTCCAGCGAGCGGGCCACGTCGCGCAGGGCGAGCTGGACCTCGGAGAGGATCCACCGGTCGAGCACCGTGCGGAGCTTGGGCTCGCGCCAGCCCTGGCTCTTGCGGATGGCGAGCCACGGCGCCTCGGAGGCGTCCGGGTTGCCGGTGGCGGGCGAGAAGCCGTCGATGTTCGCGTAGATGGTGAAGAACGAGTAGACGTTGCGCAGCTTGACCTGGAAGTCTTTCTGCAGGAGCCGCACGTTGCTCAGTGAGTGGCGCGTGTTGGACCAGGTGGGGCTGGCCGCGAAGAAGAACCAGCGGAACGCATCCGCGCCCGGAGCCTTGGTGGAAGGGTCCTTGATGACAACGCGCTCGGAGGGAGCCAGCCGAGGCACCTCCACGGGCATGACGTCCGCGCCGCGGGCCGAGGGCGCGACGCCCAGGGCCTCCAGCTCCTTCTTCGCCAGCAGCAGCACGCGCCGCTTGAGCTTCTTGTGGGCCTTCACGGTGAGGGTGAGGGCAGTGCCGGGCTTGTCCGGGCGGAAGACCTGCACCTTGGCGCCTTCCTGGAGGTCCAGGCCCTCGAGGTCCTCGCGAGCGATGAGCGCCTCGCCGGCCACTCCTGGGACGCTGGCGGCCTTGTCATCGAGCACGGCGAAGTCCATCCGCACTTCGTCGAGGATGATCTCGGGCGGGGTGTAGTTGCCCTTGGACTTGGACTCCTTCTTGCCTTCCTTGTCGGAGACATGGCCGAGGACGATGCAGCTCTTGTAGGGGTACGGCCAGCTTCGGGGCGGGGTGATGCCCTCGCGCTGCTGCGTCTCCTCATCGAAGACGAGCGTGCTGATCATCAGCAGGGAGTAGAACCAGCCACGGGTCTGGTCGATGGCCTCGGAGATGAAGTCGGCGGGGAAGGCCTGGGTGAACTTCTCTCGCGAGCCCTGAAGATGGGGGAAGCCCCACTGGGCGAAGGGCATGCAGCCCGAGTCGAACCATACATCGATGACCTCGGGCACGCGGGAGAAGCGGCCGGGGGTGCCGGGCTTCTCGTACGTCACCTTGTCGATCCAAGGCTTGTGGACGATGAGGTGCTCTGCGCTGGTGGCGCCGGGCTTCTGGGCGAGGAAGGCCTGGAGCTCGGCCTCCACGGCGGCGAGGTTGCTGCCGGGCTTCTCGCGCAGGGCCTGGAGGGAGGGGACGGCCTCCACTTCGCCCGTCTCCGAGTGGACCCAGAGGGGCAGCGGGGTGCCCCAGTAGCGCTCGCGAGAGAGGGCCCAGTCGACGTTGTTGGCGAGGAAGTCGCCGAAGCGGCCCTCCTTGATGTGCTCGGGGACCCAGGTGACGGCGCGGTTGTTGGCGATGGCCTGGTCCTTGACGGACGTGGTGCGGATGTACCAGGCGGGGCGGGCGAACTGGATGAGCGGGTCGTCATCGGCGCGCCAGCAGAACGGGTACTCGTGGCGGTACTGCTCCACGAGCGCCAGGAGCCCGCGCTCCTTGAGGGTGCGGACGATCTCCTTGTCCGCGTCCTTGACGAACTTGCCGGTGAGCTGGGGGAGGTCCTCGGAGAAGGTGCCATCCGGGCGGATGGCGCAGAACATCTCGAGGGCCTCGGGCTGGGTGAAGCGGGTGCGCTCGTGGCGGAAGGCCTCGTAGTCGTCCTCGCCGAAGGCGGGGGCGATGTGGACGATTCCGGTGCCGCTGGTGAGGGTGACGAAGTCTGCGGGGATGACGCGCCAGGCGGGCGAGTCCGAGCCACCCTCCTTGAGGGGCAGCTCGGTGGAGCCAGCGCGCTGGAAGTAGGCGTCGAAGGGCGGGAAGTAGCGGCGGCCCACGAGCTCGCTGCCCTTCTGGGTCTCGAGGATGGGCAGATCCTTCTTGAGCTTCTTGGCGAGCTCGTCGCGGAGGGCGGCGGCGATGATGAGCTTGCGCTCGCCAGCATCCACGGTGACGTAGTCGACCGTGGGGTTGACGGCGGCATACATGTTGGACGGGAGCGTCCAGGGCGTGGTGGTCCAGATGAGGAGCGCGGTGTCGGGCGAGCCCCTCAGGGGGAAGGCGACATAGGCGCTGGGATCATCGACGGTGCGGTAGCCCATGCCGACTTCGCCGGAGCTGAGAGCGGTGCCGCCCTGGGGCCACCACCAGACGATCTTGTGGCCACGGTAGAGGAGGCCCTTGCGGAACAGCTCGGCGAGGGCCCACCAGACGCTCTCGACGTAGCTGCGGTGGTAGGTGACGTAGGCGTCGGGGAGATCGACCCAGAAGCCGATGCGCTCGGTGAGGCGCTCCCACTCGCTGGTGTAGCGGAAGACGGACTCGATGCAGCGCTGGGTGAAGGGCTCGACGCCGTAGCGCTCGATCTCGGCCTTGCCGTGGATGCGGAGCTCCTTCTCGACCTCCACTTCGACGGGGAGGCCGTGGGTGTCCCAGCCGGCTTTACGGGGGACGCGGAAGCCGCGCATGGTCTTGTAGCGCGGGAAGAGGTCCTTGATGACGCGGGTGAGGACGTGGCCGTTGTGGGGGAGGCCGTTGGCGGTGGGCGGGCCCTCATAGAAGATGAAGGGCGGGGCAGCGTCCCGGCCCTCGAGTGTCTGCTCGAAGATCCGGCGCTCTTTCCAGAAGGAGAGGATGCGGCGCTCGTCCGCGGGGAAGTCGATCTCGTTGGGGATCGTAGCGAAGAGGGGCTGGGCCATGACCCAAGACAGATAACACCAGGAAGGCCCGGATGGGGCGTCTTGTGTGCGTCTCCAGGGGTATTTCGGCCACCCCTAGGACGATTCTCCCAGCACCTCCGCGA
This sequence comes from Hyalangium sp., assembly GCF_035629615.1. Classification (GTDB taxonomy): domain Bacteria; phylum Myxococcota; class Myxococcia; order Myxococcales; family Myxococcaceae; genus Hyalangium. Next base: position 20,864 of record NZ_DASPHO010000777.1, read on the forward strand.
GGCTCGAGGCGTTCAGGGCTCGGTCAAACCACTGATCGAGCAGGCGCGTGTCGGTACAGGACAGGATGCGCCTCCGGGTCTTGGCATCCACCTGGTGCTCGATGAGCACGAAGATCAACACGGGCTCCCCGCCGGTCAACTGGGCAGAGAACAGCAGATCGCTCTGGGTTTCGCGCAGCTGCGCATCCACGACGTTGCTGGGCTCGCGGCGCAGGGTGCTCCAGTCCACCTGGGCGACGAGGTTGGCGGGCAGTGCGGCGCGCAGCTCGGCGGCGGCGCGCGCAGGGTGGCCGAGCGTGTAGCGGACGAAGCGATCATGGGGGCCAGACATACGGCACTGTCCATGAGCACACTTCGGGCCAACGCCCGCGTGCGGGCAGAGCGCTCTGGACAGCCCGGCGGCAGGCTCGCTCCGTGGACTCACCGTCCACGCCATGGGACGCCTGCCTGCGGTGGGGCGTGCCACCACTGCCTTCTACTTCTCCCGCGTGTTGAATGGGCGTGAGGGCCCCAACGCGGGCGCGTAGCACCGCTTTCTCCATTCGTAGGTGACGTCGGAGCAGGGGGGGACCTCATCTCCCACCAGGGTCCAGCAGCTGCCATTGATCTCGACTTGGGGTTTCTTGCACGGAGGCAGGCGCTGGCCGGGCAGCGGAGCGTCAGGTACCGCCGCGCTGACGCCCTGATGGGTCTCTGAGGGAGCGGGGACCAGGGGAGGGGACGACGAGGCCTGGGCGAACACCTGGAATGGGCGCAGGGCACAGAGCAGGGACGCCATGAGGCACGCGCGAATCATGCCCGGAGCATAAAGTACCGGGCACGAGCCAGCGAAGAGCCCCTCCGTAGGACATTTGCGGTCGGCGCCAGGGCTTCGTCATCGGGTCTCAGAAGCGAGAGGTGGATATGGGCAAGCGCAGTCCTGTGAGGCCAGCGGTGAGCAAGCCGCGAGCGAGGGAGCTCGGAGTTCCGTTCGACGGGAACCCAGGGCCGCTGAATGCCATCACCGACGTGCGAGGCGTGGAGGTGGGGCACTGCACCCTCATCTCCGGCAAGGGCCGACAGGGGGTAGGGAAGGGACCGGTGCGGACGGGAGTCACGGCCATCCTCCCTCGGGGCCGGAAGGATGCGGCACCGGTCTTCGCGGGGTACTTCTCGCTCAACGGCAACGGCGAGATGACGGGGATGGCGTGGGTGGAGGAGTCCGGGTTGCTCGCGGGTCCGGTGATGGTGACGAACACGCACAGCGTGGGTGTGGTTCGGGACGCGGTGGTGGGCTGGATGGCAAGCCAGCGCAAGGATCTCAAAGACTGGTGGGCGCTGCCGGTGGTGGCCGAGACGTATGACGGCCTGCTCAACGACATCAACGGCTTCCACGTGAAGCCCCGGCACGCGCTCGAGGCGCTCGACTCGGCGCGCCCGGGGCCCGTGCCCGAGGGCAATGTGGGCGGTGGCACGGGAATGACGTGCCACGAGTTCAAGGGCGGAATCGGGACGGCGTCCCGGAGGCTGGCGGCGAAGGACGGCGGCTATACGGTGGGGGTGCTGGCGCAGTGCAACTATGGGTTGCGGCACCAGCTTCGGGTGGCAGGGGTGCCCGTCGGCCAGGAGCTGCGTGAGCACCTGCTCGTGAAGCAGGAGAGCGGCTCCATCATCATCGTGGTGGCGACGGATGCGCCGCTGCTGCCGCATCAGCTCGAGCGTCTGGCCCGCCGCGCGACGATGGGGCTGGCGCGCAACGGCAGCGTGGCGGGCAATGGCTCGGGGGATCTCTTCATCGCGTTCTCCACGGCGAACCCCGAGGCGGGCAGGGCCCAGGGTGTCGTTCCCCTCACCATGCTCCCGAACGACCGGATGACGCCGCTGTTCGAGGCCACGGTGCAGGCCACCGAGGAGTGCGTCATCAACGCCCTGGTGGCGGCGGAGACCCTGACTGGCATCAACGGCGTCACCGTGATGGCGCTCCCTCACGACCGGCTGCGCGACGTCCTGCGCAAGCATCACCGCCTCATCGAAGACTCCCCTGGAGGTAGGCCATGAAGCGCCCCTCACCCCTTGGTCGGGTTTCACCTGCCTCGGCACTCCCTGTGGCTCTCGTGGGGATGCTCCTCGCTGGGACGTCCCTGCACGCGGAGCCGCCTGTTCCCGCGGCTCCGAAGCAGGGCTCTTCGGCACCGCAGCCTGCTGCGACGAACCGGCTGGACGAGCTCGCCTGGCTCGAGGGCCACTGGCGTGATGATTCCGGCGGCAGCCTGTCCGAGGAGATCTGGACCGCTCCTTCCGGTGACTCCGTCATGGGCATGTGGCGGTGGGCCCAGGACGGGAAGGTGCGCATCTTCGAGCTGCTGGCAATCAAGGCCGAGGAAGGGAAGCTGGTGCTCCGGTTTCGCCACTTCGATCCGAAGCTCGTCGCGCGAGAGGAGAAGGATCGGCCGCTGGCCTGGCCCATCATCCGCTCGGGGCCGCGCGAGGCCGTCTTCGAGGGGCCGGAGGCCTCGGGGCAGGGCACGTCCCGCTTGACCTATCGACGTTCCGATGAGGAGACGCTGGTGGTGATCCTCGAGAAGGGCGGCAAGCCGCAGGAGTTCCGCTACCGGCGGGTGCAACCCGCTGTGCCCACTGGGCGGGTGAGCGGCGATACTTCCCCTGAAAAGACTCAACCCCGATGAGCTGGCAGAGGGATGGGAGTGATGGCTTCCCTGCTCGATGTGCGCACCGAACGGCTGTGGCTGCGGTCTTGGAGGGACGAGGACGTGGAACCCTTCGCCGCGATGAACGCAGACCCGCGGGTGATGGAGCACTTCCCCGCGCTCCTGTCACGGCAGGAGACGGAGGCCCAGGTGGCCCGCATCCGGGCGCACTTCGCTGAGCACGGCTGGGGGCTGTGGGCCCTGGAGGTGCCAGGCGTGGCACCCTTCATCGGCTTCGTGGGGCTGAGCACGGTGTCGTTCACCGCCCCCTTCACCCCGGCGGTGGAGGTGGGCTGGCGTCTGGCCCCGGCGCACTGGGGCTCCGGCTACGCCACCGAGGGGGCCCGCGTGGCGCTCGGCGTGGCCTTCGGCGAGCTGGGCCTCGCCGAGGTGGTCTCCTTCACGGTCCCCTCCAACGTGCGCTCGCGGCGAGTCATGGAGCGGTTGGGCATGCACCACGCGCCCGCCGAGGACTTCGAACACCCGCGCCTGCCCGAAGGGCACCCGCTCCGCCGCCACGTGCTGTACCGGCTGCGGCGCGCGGGGTGGAGCCAGGGCCAGGCGCAGGTTCGGAGCCGTTGAGCGCTGCGCCGCGTGTGTTATAAACAGCCAACGGTCTGCAGCTCACCGAGGCGTCGCCGCCCCGAAAGGGGAGCTAAACCTGCACCTTCATGTGACACGCACTTATCCCCGTGCCGAGTCGGAAGACGGCGACCACCGACATCCTTTCTGGAACGGCGCATATGAGGATAAGCCATGTCCCGACTCGCCCTCCCATTCGAGGTCGCCGACCTTTCGGCGTTCGCCCGCTCGCTTCGCGACCAGCTCGACAAGCTCGAGCACAAGCCGAGCCATGTTGAGCTGCTCAACATGCTGTGCCGCTCGGCAGGATTCCGGAACTACCAGCATTTCCGCGCCGACGCAGAGGCCAGACAACGCCTTGCCGCAGCGCAGGAAGTGAAGCCCGTCCCCGACCATCAGCTTGTCGAAAAAGTCGCGCGACATTTCGACGGGGAGGGCCGCCTGCTGCGCTGGCCGGCCAAGGCCCCTCATCTGGAACTCTGCCTGTGGGTGCTCTGGGCGCGCATTCCGAGCGGCCGCGTCCTCACCGAGCGCGAGATCAGCGACCTGTTGAACCTCTGGCATGTGTTCGGCGATCACGCCGTGCTGCGCCGGGCGCTGTTCGAGGCCGGCCTCGTCGACCGGACACAGGACGGCCGTCGATACCGGCGTATCGAGCAGAAGCCTCCGGTGGAGCTCGGCGCGCTGCTGGCTCGTGTGACCCCCGTCGCCGCCTAGACGCGTCTCCCCTCAACGCACGCTCCAGACATCAACCTCGCCAGCGGGAACCGAACTTCCGTGGGCGCGGCGCTCGTGCGCACATCGAACCCCACGGTCAGGGTGGACCCTGACAGCTGGGTCTCGGCACGGCGGGCTTGCGTGAAGGACACCTTGCGCAGCCGGGCGGACAAGGCCGTCTTGCCGACCTCCTCCTGGGCCAGGGTGCGCAGCGCGAGCGCTGCAGAGTGCATGGCCTGCAGCACGGTGCGTCGGGCCTCGGGGGTGTCTGGCAGCGACTTCCAATCCACCTCGAAGGCCACCGGCTTCCCCGCCGCGCTGCTCACCGCGCGCGCGAGTTCGCTGGCCGAGCGCTCCACCTCGATCCGGGTAACGGGTGCGGAGGGGCGTGCGAGCCCTGCCGCCTGGGCGACGCGGTTTACCTCGTGTACGCGGACCGCCTCGATGGCGGAGACGGGCACGTAGACCGCGGCAACCGTCGTCGAAGGGCGATCGCCCTCGGTCACCTCGCAGAGCAGCGCACGCTCGCCTCCCTTGGGGGCCGCGAGCGAGAGCACTCGGCCGGTGAGATCCCGGCCGCTACGCAAGTGCAGGGTGATGACGGGGATGGGGACGGGCTCGGCCTGGAAGGCGCGCTGGCGGAGCTGGGCCAGGCGCTCGAGTACCTCCAGCGGATCGAGCGCCGCGAGTGACTCCAACGTGCGCTGTTGCTCCATGTCGGAGGGCGCAGGCGGTGTGCTCGGGGGGGCGGCACTCACCGTGCCAGCAGCAAGCACCAGGGTCATCAGCAAGCGCTTCATGGGATCCTCCTAGGCGCGACGTGGGGGATTCTCGGAGAAATGCCCCTGGGCCCGCCATGGAAACCAAGGGCCAAGAAAGTTTGACCGGCAACAACAGCGCGAAGCGATGAAGGGCCACCCTCCGCGCCCTCCAGGTGCTCGGCGGGTAGTCCGCGGAGCAGGAGCGAGGTGGCCGGCTTCCACGCGTCCCCCGCTACGGGTTCGAGTGCTCTTCGAGCTTTCGCAGCTCCCGCTCCACGTACTTGCGCTGGGCCTCCGTGACTCCTCCGGCCAGGAAGCGCTGATAGGCCTCCTTTGCCGCCGGGATGTTCCCGACGTTGGAATCGGCAAGGAGCCAGCGCGAGTTGGGCAGGTATGACCGCTGTAGCGTGTTGGCACCTCCCTACCTGGCACCAGGCGCCTTCGCCACGGCGAGCGCCGCCTTCGGAAAGTTCTCCTCTGGCGAGCGCGCCTCATCCGGGAACAGAGATCGTCCACTCGTCTCTCGCGCGTCGAAGCTGCGGCACACAGCGCTGCGCGCCGTTGCCGAAGCGTACTCCCGCAGAGGTAGTGGCCGCGGGCTCAGCGGAGAGCGTCCCCAAGCAGGTGCGGAGGAGGAGAGGGTGGCGCATGAGGCAGCGACCCGGAAGGAACTGATGACGGAGAGGACGTCGCGAGTGGACTGGGCAGAGTTGCTGCGCAGGACGTTCGACTTCGACGTGTTGGCCTGCGTGAGGTGTGGAGGCAGGCGCAGGGTGCTGGCGTCCGTGAAGGGAGCACGAGGGGTGCGCGCGATTGTGGAGCACCTAAACTACCGATCACGATTCTCGCACGCTGTCCGGCGGCGCGCCTGAGGTCGGCTCGGCGCAGGTATGGGCTAGCATGGCGCTGGGCGTTGCGCGCGGAGAGGTAGTCATGCACGCGCTCTATCAGCCTCGTCATGGTGCGGCAGCGGTGGTTGCGGGTGACGTTGGCGTGGACATCCAGCCAGGTGCGCTCGGTGCGGTTGGCCTGGGGCAGCATGCCGGCAGGAAGTGCAGCACTACCCGCCCGCCCAGTCCCTCCAGGGCCTCGGCGGTGGCCTCGCTGGCGGACCGGGGGCACGGTAATCTCGAATCGCGGTGTCGACGTACGACTCAGGAGGAGCGGTAATGCCGATCGAAGTGACTGGTCTCGCCGAATTGGTTCGGACTCTTGAAGAAGCCCGAAGGCGCGCTCCCCACGCTTATCAGCTTGACGGGAGCCCGGGGCCGGTGGGGAACCGCACCAAATACCTGTCGTTCCGGTTCTCGACGTCGTTAGGCCCGCAGGTTTTCTCTCTCGCGTCCGACACCCACATGAGCGCGATCGATACGTTCCTCGCACTCGCGCGCCGCGCACGGCGCCTGGAGGACGTGCTTGAGCTTGCGAAGACCCCTGGCGGAAACTCCAAGCTGGTCCTCCGCACCGCTGGGCGAATCGAGGGCTGGTACTGCTACGCGAAGAGCTAAACGCCCGATCGCGATTCTCGGACGGGGCCGGCGCTCAGGACGGAGAGCTTCTGAGGGAGCAACCAGCTGGGTTCCTCCGAGGGCGATCGAGAATCTTGAGCGCCCGTTTAGGCTTGCCCACGGCAGGTGCGAGGTTAGCCCCGGCGCGAGGGCCACCCCAGGCCGCGTGGTGTTGAGGCGCTCAAGACAGCCAAGAGGCCCAGGCCCCTGTCGCGCACCTGATGGGAGCGCGGCCTGGGCAGGCGTGTACACCCAGGAGGCTGCGCGGCCTGTCCACAGGCCGGGCGCACAACTCGGACGGCCCTCTCAGCGGCCCTTCTCGCCCCTCCCGCTCTAGCCCTCGCCTTCAACAGGCCTCCTATCCTTCTTATGCTTCCGCCTCACCCTGGACGGATCGCGTGGCCGTACGCGAGCCAGCCCACCCTCACCCAGGCGGACGCGGCGGTGATGGACTTGCAGGAGTACGGCGCCTACGCCGCCGATGACGCCATCGCGCTCAGCTACCCCCAAGCCCAGGCCTACCTGTACACGGAGTTCGAGGCCCTGCACCTGCAGATCCTCGCGGCCTACGGCAACGGCTCGGA
>NZ_DASPHO010000778.1:0-8505 GCF_035629615.1 Hyalangium sp.
CTGAAGGTCCCCAAGGGAGAGGTGGGGGCCGTCTGGGTCCAGGTATAGGTGAGCGGGTCGGAGTCCGGATCGGTCGCGGTGACACCGAGGGTGATGGAGGTCTGCTCGAAGATCGTGGTGGCGGAGGCCGTGGGGCCCGTCAGGGTGGGCGGGGAGTTCACGAAGGCGTTCACCGTGACCAAGACCGAGCCGTTGGTCGAACCGCCCCGGTCGTCCGACACCGTGACGCGGATCTGGTAGACCGTATTGGACGTCACTCGGGGCGCTGTCCACGTGGGGTTGGCCGCGGTGGTGCTGCTGAAGGAGCCGGCGGGCATGGCGGGCTCCTGCGTCCACGCGTAGGTGATCGGGTCGGAGTCGGGATCGGACGCCGTGAGCGAGAGGGTGGTCTGCTGCTGGTAGTTCAGGGTGGGTGGGTTGGCGGTGGGGCCCGTCAGCGTCGGGGGGTTGTTCTGGGGGATGGGCGGTGCCACGGCCACGCTCACCTGTCCCGAGACGGAGCCACCCCGTCCGTCCGTGACCGTCACCCTGAGGGTGAAGGTCGTGTTGCTGGCGACTACCGGCGAGGTCCAGGTGGGGTTGGAGACGGAGGCGTTGTTGAAGGAGCCCCCCGGGCTGGCGGGCTCCTGCGTCCAGGCGTAGGTGAGTGTGTCGCCATCCGCGTCCGTGGCGGTGACCGAGAGCTGGACGGGAGCAGCGCCAGTCACAGAGGTGGGCGTGGCCGTCGGAGTCGTGAGCGTGGGAGGACGGTTGACGGGGGGAGCGCGCACGTTCACGGTCACCGTGCCGCTCACGGAGCCGCCCTTTCCGTCCGTCACCGTCACGCGCAGCTGGAAGGCCGTGTCCGCCGTCACCGCCGGCGCTGTCCACGAGGGAGTGGCCGTGGAGGCGTTGCCGAAGGTGCCTGCGGGAGAGGAGGGCGTCTGCGACCAGGAATAGGTGAGCGTGTCACCGTCCGAGTCCATGGCGCTGACAGAGAGGTTGACGGACTGCTGCGAGTTGATGGTCGCCGCGGAGGTGGAAGGGCCCGACGTCAGGGTGGGCGGGGTGTTCGTGGTGGACGGCGGCGCCACGGCCACGTTGACCTGTCCCTGGACGGTGCCACCCCGGCCATCCGAGACCGTCACCTTCAGGGTGAAGGTCGTGGCGCTGGTGACCACGGGCGAGGTCCAGGTGGGGCTGGAGGTGAAGAGGCTACTGAAGGAGCCCACGGGCGTGGCGGGCTCCTGCGTCCACGAGTAGGTGAGCGTGTCGCCGTCCGGATCCGATGCGGAGAGGGAGAGCTGGATGGGGATGGCGCCCGTCGCGGACGAGGGAGAGGCGCCGGGCGTGCCGGTGCTGATGACGGGAGGCCGATTGATCGGCGGTGGGGGGCGTACCAGCACGGTGACGGAGCGGCGGACCGTCCCCAGCTCCTTGCCATCCGAGACGGTGATGCCCAACTGGAAGTTCGTGGCCGCCGTCACCTGCGGCGCCGTCCAGGTCGGATTGGCGATGGCGGGATCGCTGAAGGTGCCGGCCGGAGTCGCGGGCGTCTGCACCCATTCGTAGGTGAGCGCGTCCCCATCCGCGTCCGTGGCCTCCAGGGACAGCGCGACCTGGGTTCCAGACGTGACATCCGACGACTGGACGAACGGACCGGTGACGACGTGGATCTTGTTGCTGGGAGCCGGGTCGTCGCCACAAGCAACGCTCCACAGTCCGATGACGAGTAACGACGCGAACAGCGGCAGCCGATGGTGCATGAACCCTCCGCGAAACGACCGACCGGGAACCCTAGCCCAAGGTCCCACGTTTCGCGGAGCTTGTTGTCCGCCGCAGCAGAGGCGCTCGCAATGATATGGAGGACGCCGTGACGAGACTCCAACGCATTCCCCTGGTGGTGCTGTGTGGTCCGCTTCTCGTGTGCTCGGTGCTTGCCGCGGCCCAGTCCGGCGGGCGCTCGGCTGCTCCCAAGGGGGTGCTCCTGGAGCAGCTCACCTGGCAGCAGGCCGAGAAGCTCCTCACCCGCGGCACCGTCGTCGTCATCCCGCTGGGCGCGCAGGCCAAGGCGCATGGCCCGCACCTGCCGCTCGCCAATGACTGGAACATTGCCGAGTACCTGAAGCAGCGCGTGCACCAGTCCGCCGACGTCGTGATCGCCCCGACGATCAACTACTCGTTCTACCCCGCGTTCCTGGAGTACCCGGGCTCCACGACGCTGCGCATGGAGACGGCCCGGGACATGATTGTCGACATCTGCCGCAGTCTCGCCCGGCACGGGCCCCGCCGCTTCTACGTGCTCAACACCGGCATCTCCACGGTGCGGCCGCTGCGGCCGGCGGCAGAGCTGCTCGCGGCCGAGGGCATCCTCCTGCACTACACCGATCTGCTGAGTGCCCTCGGCGAAGTGGAGAAGGAGGTGTCGAAGCAAGAGGGGGGGACGCACGCCGATGAGATCGAGACCTCGATGATGCTCTACATTGCCCCCAAGACCGTGGACATGTCCAAGGCCGTCAAGGACTACCACCCCGGCAAGGGCCCGTTGACGCGCACCCCCACGGATGGGGGGATCTACTCGCCGAGCGGGGTGTTCGGGGACGCGACGCTCGCGACCCGTGCCAAGGGCAAGCGCGTGATGGAAGCCTATGTGAGTGCCGTCCTCGCGGACATCGAGACGCTGCGCCGGGCTCCCCTGGGAATGTCCACTGCCAGCGATGGGGGCGTCCCGGGGGGCACGCCTTGAGCGCCTGAGAACGTGATCGCGCCGCGCCAAGGCGGCACAATCCCGGGCAGATTGTCCTGCACTGGGAGCCCTCCATGCGTGTCGTCCTGATGTCCGGCTCGTCCCACCCCGCGCTGGGAGCGGCCGTCGCGAAGGTCCTCAACCTGGAGCTGGGGCGGTGCACCGTCGATCGCTTCCCGGACGGAGAGCACCACGTCGAGGTCGCCGAAGAGGTGAGGGGCTGCGACGTCTACCTGCTCCAGACGCTCGGGCCGCCCGTGGACTCGCACCTCATGGAGCTGCTCCTGATGGTGGATGCGTGCCGGCGGCGCGGGGCCGCGCGGGTGACGGCGGTGGTGCCCTACCTGGCCTATGCTCGGCATGACCGCCGGGAGACGGGGCGAGAGCCGCTGGGCGCTCGGCTGGTGGCGGACATGATCCGGGCCGCGGGCGTGGATCGGCTCGTCGCGGTGGATCTGCACAGCCCGGCCGTGGAGGGCTGCTTCAACATCCCCGTGGAGCACCTGAGTGCCTTGCCGCTGCTGGCCGACCACCTGCAGCGCACCGCCACACCCGGCTCTGTCGTCGTCTCGCCCGATCTCGGCGCGGTGAAGCGCGCGGAGCGGTTTGCAGCGCCGCTGAAGCTCCCGGTGGCAGTGGTCCACAAGTACCGCACGAGCGGCTCTCAGGTGCAGGCCCGCAACATCACCGGTGACGTGAAGGGCTGCACCCCCATCCTGGTGGACGACATGATCTCCACCGCTGGCACCATTGAGGCGGCGGTGAACGCCCTGATAGAGGCCGGCTGCGAGCCGGGGGTGACGGTGGTGGCGACCCACGCGCTGTTGGTGGGCCCCGCGCTCGACAGGCTCCACCGGCTCCCCCTCCGCCGGCTCCTCACCACGGACAGCGTCCCGTTGCCCGTGCGGCCTCCCTTCCAGGTGGAGGTGGTGTCCATTGCCCCGCTGCTGGCCCGCTCTATCGAGCTGCTGCGACTGGGCTCTCAGCAGGGTGGGTGAGGCTCCCCGGGGTGAGGGGCTCCAACGGGGAGAGGGGGGCTCGCTGGGGAGGCCGTTCACCATGGAACGGAACACACGCTCCCCTCCCTTTGAGACATTCTTTATTTCACTTTTGAAAGCATTGCCTTTCATTTCTGAAAAAACAAAACAGGGTAATGACCTGTTTTTCAGTCTCGAAATGTTCTGCAGAGAAGGCCCATCTCACGGGACTTGAAGACTTTGCGGAGAAGGTATAACCCATTGAGGATACAGCGACCTGGGAGTGACGAGAACTCGTCATCTGCCCTGGTAGAGCAGATCGATTTGGGTCCACCTGACAGGTCTGCTACGATACATCGGTCAGGTGATTTGGAGTCCTCGACAATGGACATGAAGTCTTGCTCGATACGTCCAGAGGTGTTGACTCCAGGAGCGCTGGTCGAGCACTGGCGCATCCTCGAGAGCCTGGAGCAGCGAGGGCACGGCGCGCTCTACCGTGTGGAAGAGGTGCGGCGTCCGACCGAGCCCCTCGTGATGAAGATCTCCCTGCGCCCGGGCGAGGGCCGCTTCGCGGATCGGGCGGCGCGGCTCCTGGCGAAGCATCCGAACATGGCGCGGCTCCATGCCTATGGGCGCTGGCCGCTGCCGGGTGGCGACTTCTTCTATTGTGTGCGCGAGGACGTGCGTGGCCTGTCGCTGCCGGCCTGGGTGGAGACGGCCAACCCCACGTACCTGCAGGTCGCCGCGCTGCTGAGCCGGTTGGGCTCGGTGATTGATGACGTGCACTCGCGCGACACGTGGCAGCGGGACATGCACCCGCACAACATCCAGGTGCGCGAGGGTGACGCGGAGCCGGTGCTGCTGGACCTGCGAGACGGCGGCAACGAGGGGCTGGACACGCTCCTGAAGACGCCGCTTGCCCACGAGCTGCAGGTGTTCCGCAGTCCGGAGATGCTGCGCTTCCTGCGGACGAACTGGGGGCGCCCTCACGCCAGCTACCGCTACCTGGCCACGGACGATCTGTATGCCCTGGGGGCCACCGCCTACTGGCTGGTGACGGGGCACCCGCCCTTCTCGCCGAGCCTGTCGCCCGAGCAGCTCCACACGGCCATCGAGCTGCGAGCGCCGCTGCCACCCTGGGAGGTGAACCCCCGGGTGCCCAAGCCGCTGGGGGCCATCATCCTGCGGCTCATGAGCAAGCTGCCCGAGGCCCGGCCCCAGCGCGGCGAGACGCTGTGCGCGGAGCTGATGGTGGCGGTGTCTGCCGGGGCTCGCGCGATGTGGGCGAAGCGGGTGTTCGACTCGGAGCTCGATCAGGCAGGGCAGGAGGTTCTCCCGCGGCGCATCCTTCGCCCGGGGGCGCCCAACCTGAGCCTGCAGCCTGGGCCCAAGCTGCCGCGCGTCGTGCACTTCAGCCCGCCCAACGAGCGGCGGGCCATGGTGGCGGCCCAGTCTCCTGCCAGCAAGGCGCGGGCGTTGGGCGGAGTCCCGGGGGATCCCATGGGCCCCTGGACGCGCATGATGTAAGCCGTGCCGGGGCTGAGGCCCCTTGCTTGTTCCTGAGGCCTACTTCGCCAGGGGCTTGCTGTTGGTGATGTTGAGGCCGCTCTCGGTGGCGGTGACGAACACCTCGCTGTCGGCGGGGATGGCGAGCAGCGAGCGCACCACCTTGGTGCCGAGCACGAACTTGACCTCGATGTTGCGATCGCCTGGGGGGACATCCCGGATGACGACGAGCTGAGCCTGGCTGGCTCCCTTGCGGGCCCCGTCCAAGGACACAGTGCAGTTCTTGGTGCAGCGAATGGTGAGCACGGAGGGCCCCCCAGCGGCAGCCTTCGCCTCCTTCACCTCCCCGAGCGGGATGCGGTCGGTGATGGTCAGGCGCTTGTTGCTGTCGACCTGCGCCGTCACCTGCATGCCGCCGGGCACTTCCGCGTAGCCGTTGTAGAGGGGGCGGTTGAGAAAGCCGCCGTTGGCCTCGATGCGGCGCTGGCCGGGGGACACATCCTTGAACTCCCAGATGTTCGGGGCCTTGCGCAGGCCCGCCTTGCCGTCCACTCGCACGCTGCAGTCATCCATGCAGCGCACGGTGAGGGTGGAGTTCTCTCCGGACTTGACCTCTGCCGGCTGGGTCTCGGCCGGCTTGGCGTCAGGGGGCTTGGCCTGCGCGGGAGGAGTGCCCTGGGCGAGGGCAGCGCTGGCGACAAGGGCGAGGAGAGCGGCGGCGAGGCGCATGGGAGCAGAGGCCTTTCGAGAGACGGTGAGACTGCCTTGCCCTATCGCCCCGTCCCAGTCTCCGTCAACCTGGCGGGAGGCGCGGACAGCGGCCGGAGTCACCACACCCAGTCCCCACCCGATCCGTCGAAGGTGCCTGTGCAGCAAGGTGGGCGTCATGCGCCTGTGGGCACGGTGTCTGCAAGGTCGGCCTCTTGAATGGTCGCCCAGCGTCACTTGGCCGTTGTCCCACGCCACGCGCATAGGTCATCGTGAGCGCTCATGCATCTGGCCGCCACCATCCGCAACGTCGTCCATCGGTTCGACTCCGTCCGCGAGGTCCTTGCCCGGGCCAATCCTCCCAAGTCCGGGGATGATCTGGCCGGCATCTCGGCCCGCAGTGCCGTCGAGCGCGTTGCCGCGCGTGCGGTGCTGGCCAACCTTACGCTGCATGAGCTGCGCCAGCATCCCGTCGTGCCCTACGAAAAAGACGAGCTGACGCGCATGGTCGAGCACACGCTCGACGAAGGGGCCTTCAAGGCCGTCTCCCACCTGACCGTGGGGCAGTTTCGTGAGTGGCTCCTGGAGAGCGAGACGGACGGCCTGAAGATCCGCTCGGTCTCCGCGGGGCTGACACCGGAGATGGCCGCGGCGGTATGCAAGCTCATGTCCAATATGGACCTGATGACCGTGGCCTCGAAGTGCCAGGTCGTCGTCAGGGCCAACAATACCCTGGGGCTTCCTGGGCGGCTCTCGTCCCGAGTGCAGCCCAATCACCCGACGGATGACGTCCAAGGCATCCTGTACAGCATGCGCGAGGGGCTGTCCTACGGGTGCGGTGACGCGGTCATCGGCGTCAATCCCTCCACGGACACCGCCGAGAGCACGGCGGAGATCCTCACGGCCATCGACAAGGTGCTGAAGAAGAACGACTGCCCCACGCAGCACTGTGTTCTGTCGCACGTCACCGTGCAGATGCGCGCGCTGGACCTGGGCTGTCCGATGGACCTGATGTTCCAGTCCCTTGCCGGCTCCGAGGCCGCCAACAAGGCGTTCGGCATCTCCCTTTCTCTGATGGACGAAGCCTGGGAGAAGATGAAGGAGAAGGGCACGGCCCGCGGACCCAACAGCATGTACTTCGAGACGGGGCAGGGCTCGGCGCTGTCTTCGGCGGCCCACCACGGAGCCGATCAAGTCACCCTGGAGGCGCGCGCCTATGGCTTCGCGCGGCGCTACAAGCCGTTCCTGGTCAATACCGTGGTCGGCTTCATCGGCCCCGAGTACCTCGAGGATGGGCCGCAGATCACCCGCGCCGGTTTGGAAGACCACTTCATGGGCAAGCTGCTGGGCCTGCCCATGGGCTGCGATGCGTGCTTCACGTATCACGCGCGCATGAGTCAGGACGAGCTGGAGAGCCTGAAGGTGCTGCTCGGCGCCGCCGGTTGCACCTACCTGATGTCGTTGCCCGTAGGGGACGACATCATGCTGAACTACCAGAGCACCTCGTACCACGACATCCCGTCCGTCCGGAGGCTGCTGAACAAGCGGCCCACACCCGAGTTCGACGCCTGGATGGTCGAGCGGGGCCTGTGGGACTATGAACAGAATGTGCCGGGCCCTGCGTTCGGCCGACCCGAGGCGATCCTGCCTACATGAGTCGCACGCGCCAACTCATCGATGCGCTCCGAGAGCAGCTCGGCGGGTCCGCCCCGGAGCCGCCCCCGCCGCCCCTGCCTCGCGTTCCCGAACCCCCCGTTCGTGTGTTTCCGCGCCGCAGTGAGGGCACCCGGTATGCCCGCGAGACCGCTGCCCACACCACGGCAGTCCTAGGCATTGGCCAGGTGGGCACGCGTTATGCGACGGACGTCGTGCTTCAGTTCCAGGCGGAGCTGGCCGTGGCACACGAGGCCGTTGGCACCGAGCTGCCCGAGGATTGGCCTGCCCAGAACGGCCTTCTGGGCCTGCGCAGCCGCGTGAGCAACCACCGCGAGTTCCTGCTGCGGCCCGATCTGGGGCGCCTGCTGGACGAGCCGTCCCTGGCGCTCCTCAAGAAGGAGGCCCGACACGGGGTCGACGTGCAGCCCATCCTCGCCGATGGGTTGTCGGCCGTGGCCTGTATGCAGAGCGGGCTCGCGCTCCTCGAGTCTTTCACAAAGGCCTGCCAGGCCCGCGGGCTCACCGTGGGCATCCCCGTCTGCGCGCGCTACGCACGCGTCTGGCTGGAGGACGAGATCGGTCAGACGGTCGGCGCCAAGGTGGCGGCAATTCTTCTGGGCGAGCGCCCCGGTCTCGGCACGGGGGACGGCCTCTCGGCCTACCTGGTGTACAACCCCAAGGTCGGCAATACGGACGGTGACCGGAACATGATGTCGAACATCCACCCGCGCGGCACTCCGCCCGCGGTTGCGGGTGACCGCTTGGCCGTGCTGGCGCGGGCCATGGTCGACCAGAAACGCAGCGGCGTGGCGCTCGATCTCAGCCGACTGACGGCGGAGCTGGGTGAAGCTGCCTCGCGCCATCCCCGCGCCCCACAGGTGCGCGTGCGCCTGCTGGAGGTGGAGAAATGATCCTGGAGCCTCTGCCTCCTCG
>NZ_DASPHO010000779.1:0-3780 GCF_035629615.1 Hyalangium sp.
CCACGTCTCTGGCGGCTCCCAGCGGCTGGGGATCCTACGCTACGCCGTCACCGAGATCCTCGAGACGAACCTCGAGCAGGTGGTGCGCGCCAAGGCGGCCGAGGCCTACCGGGCCCTCCGCGTCCCCGTCATCGTCGAGCATGGAGCGCTCTGCATCGACTTCCTCAACGGCATGCCCGGCGCGCTCGTGAAGCCGACGTGGATGGCGCTCGGGGAGCGGATCTGCCTGCTCGTCCCGCCCGGGGAGCAACGCACGGGCAGGGCCCTGAGCGCGCTCTCCTACTGCAACGGGCGCAAGCGCGAGGTCATCCTCCGCGAAGTCAAAGGCGTGATCGCGCTCTCACCCCGAGGCACCCAAGGCTTCCACTGGGATCCCGTCTTCATCCCCCAAGGAGAGACACGGACGCTCGCCGAGATGCCGATCGACGAGAAGCTGCGCACCTCCGCCGCGGGGCAGGCCTACGCCGAGCTGCGCAAGCACCTGGGGCTGTAGCGGTGCGCCTCCACGCTCACCCCACCCCGCGGCTCAGGAGGCCCGCCGGATGGAAGGACGGGCCGAGTTCGTCAGCTCCAGCTGCTTGGCGCGGTAGAGCTTCTCCAGATCGCTCCGCTCCTGGTCGTTGATGCGCCCGGCCGCGCGAGCCTCCTTGATGCACATCCCCACCTTGCGGAGCGACCGGGCATCCCTTGCTCCGGCAATGCCTCGGGCCAGGTTGCTGCCCTCGCCCCAGGTGAGCGGCACGGGGGCAGTCAGCGGCTCGCTCCGGCCCGGCCCGAAGTCGAACGTGGGCCCCGGCTCGGCCACGGCCAGGATCGGAGAGGCAGAGGCATCCAGGCTGCCAGCCTCCCCAGCACCCTCCGCGCGAGGAGGGCTCGCCGAGGCCCCGCCCAGCTCCGGCAGCGAGAAGTCCTCCACGTCCTGGGTGAACATGTCCGAGCAGCGCGCGAGCGCGATGGCACCATCCACCTGGGCACGCTTCTTCGCCATCTTCATGATGGTGTTGTCCAGATCCGCGATGTCCTCGTTCAGCACGCGGCCCACGGTCTGGCTGGTGATCCGCTCATCCCCGGCGACGTACTTCTCTCCGCAGCCGCCCTTCTTCTTGAAGCAGATCCACCCGCCGCCGTACTCGCTCTTGCCCTGGATGATCGTGTCCTTGCCGCAGGCGGGGCACTTGCGGTGCGCCAGGCGCCAGCGGAACCGGCTCTCCCGGCTGTTGGCCGAGCCGTAGCCCTCCGCAAGCACCGCGCCGAGCTCCCGGCTGATGATGCGGCAGCGGAAGGTGTACTTGAAGAAGCCGGTCTCGAAGTCCTCGTGGCAGAACTCCGGCACCAGGGTGAACTCCGGGGTGCAGCTGAACAGATCGATCAGCTTCTCCGCGCCGGGCTTGAGCAGGGTTGGCTTGTCCGTGCCGGGGATGCGGCCGAAGTCGGTGCCCTCGGCCATGCACTGCCTCACATACTGCGCGAGGAACTGGTGCTGCTCACGCTCCTCCTTCAGCAGCTCGGCCGAGAGCTGCGCGCGGCGGGGAGCCGGCACCACTGTTTCGCTGCGAACCATCTCACCCTGCATGGAGACCTCCGTGCTGATGCCTTCATTTCTAATGCAGGGGTCTGACGTTCACGCTCCCAGTAGGAGCGCGCCACACCCCCAGAGGGGCCTCCACCGCCCTGGAAACAAGGTCTTGGCCCTCCAAAGTGGTTCGGCTCGGCCCGCCGGTGGTAGGGTGCGCGCGCCATGGCCAAGTCCCCCTGCCCCCTGTCGCTGCCCCAGTTCCAAGAGAAGGCTGAGCCGCTGAAGGTCATCATCAACGGCCAGGAGATGCTCGCCGAGGTGAAGGCGTTCTCCACCGGCTCGTTCGGCTGGTACATCAACGGCAAGACGACCGTCACCGTCGACGGCAAGCTGCTGTCGGTGCAGATCGGCATGAACCTGACCGTCGTCGGCTCGAAGGAAGCCCCGCGCTGAGCAGCCCCGGGGCCTTGGGCGTGTCCACGGCCCCGTGAGCCCACGGCGCCTCAGCTCTTGCGGCGCCCGAAGAGCCGGCTGAAGAACCCCTCCCGGGGCTCCTCCTCCTGGGGAGCGGCGGCTGAGGCCTCCTGGTTCTTTTCGACGGCCCGGACGACCCCGCAGATCTTCCCGTCCGAGACGATCAGCGGCGTGGGGGAGATGGGCTCGGAGCCGTTCTTCGAGTGCTCGGTGGCCAGGATGTCCATCAGTCCGCTCATCACGTGCGGGGGCGAGCGCACATCCGCGATGAACAGCAGGCCCTTGCGCGGCACTCCCGCGACGAGCAGCGGGCTCTGGAAACGCTCGTGCATGCCGCGCATGAAGTCTCCATCCAGCAGCTTCTCGGCGGCGAAGTAGCTGCCCGACACCACGAGCATCTTCCCCTCGCTCTCGCCGATCTCCTCGACCTCGACCTCCACCGCCTTCAGGTTCTCGACCGCCTGCGCGTGCAGCGCGTCCACCTCGTGCTCGCGCGTGCCGTCCTTGACGAAGATGGCGAAGGAGTTCGGCATGTCCTCGCCATAGGCCACCCAGGGCACCTCGGCGGCGGTCTTCTCCGCGTCCAGCACTGGCCGGCACACCGTCTTCTCCTGGCCAGCCCAGCCTGGAGACTTGAGCGTGAGCAGCACCCACGTCGGCTGGGCCTGCCGGTTCACATGGTCATCGGCCATGCGCAGCAGGTGCACCAGGCTGTCGCGCTCGCCGTTCTGCAGGAACCGCTCGGCCCGCCCCACCGCGTTGATGCGCGGGCTCTCATCTCCTCCCGGAGCCAGGTGGAAGATGAAGGGGAGCGTCGCCATGCCCGACCCTTCCATCCACCGGCCTCCGCACTTGCCCCGCAGGAGCTCCCCGGCGACAGCGGCCAGCTCGACCACCCGGGACCAGTGTCCCATCTCGTCATCCTCCGGCCCCGGAGCATGGAGGTGCTCCTGCTCCAGCTCGGCCAGGGCGCGCTCCTCCAACGGCAGATCGCGCTGGCGGAGCACCCTCCTCGCCAGCCTGCGGAAGGCCTCCTCCGCCAGTTCCCCGGGTGTGCCCAGCACTCCCTCGTAGATGTGATCCTGATCGTTGATCTGGATCCGGCCGCCGGCCGCCACCACGGCGCGCTGGAGGAAGTCCGGGGGCCGCTCGGAGCAGACGTAGAACACCCGCACGCCCCCCTCCTGCTCGCCCATCAGCCGCGCATTCAGGACCCGGGTGAGCGCGAAGAGGATGGAGACCTCCTCCTCCTGCTGGATCTCCGCGGCGGAGCGATGGTCAGTCTGGACGAAGTGCTTCTGTCCCGAGGTCTTGTCCTGCGTGACAATGTCGATGCGGTCGAGACTGCTGAACATCCGGTCTCCAAAGCACAGGCAGGCAGGGAAATACAACGTCAGCTGATCCAGCTCTCCCTTGCCTAGCCTCGCTCCGTCGAGACGCTCAATGCCTCGTAGAGCCCCGCCGAGACTCGACGAAGGCCCAGGTCCTCGGCCAGTCGCACGGCCCGGGCGTTCTCGGGTGACGTTCGCGCCCAGATCCGCCGAAGCTGCAGCGTCTCGAAACCGAAGGCGATGATCGCCCGCGAGGCCTCGTGGGCGTAACCCTGGCCCCACTGCGCCGGATCCAGCTCACAGCCCCACTCCGCATCCTCTCGGTCCGGGGAGTCCTTCCGAACCCCGCACGTTCCGATGAGCGCTCCGCCCAGCGTCATGGCCAGCTGGTACTTCGTTCGAGGTAGCTCCTGAGCCCACCGGCAGAGCAGCTCCACGAACACGCGAACGTCGTCGCTC
>NZ_DASPHO010000780.1:0-12713 GCF_035629615.1 Hyalangium sp.
GGAGGACCGGATCGCGGCAGTCATCGACTGGGAGGACGCGGCCGTGGGCGATCCGCTCTCGGACCTGGCTTGTAGTCGCGTCGAGCTGATGTGTGCGTACGGTGAGGCAGCCATGGAGGCGTTCACGGCTCACTACCTACGCGCTCGAGGCCAGGCCGTCGATTCGGAGGAGCTCGCGCTCTGGGAGCTCCTCGTGAGCTCGGCGGCCCTGGCATTGATGGACCGCTGGGGGCTCGAGCCGCGGTTGGAGGCCGCGAGGCGCTCGAAGACACGAGTCTTCCTGGATCGCGCGGCGGCCACGCTGAGTCGGAGAGACGGTCGCTGAATGGAGCCCTCTCATTGAGCGTGAAGTGAATGTTGGGGTTACCAGGAGGCGGGCCAATGAGGAGAAGACCCTGGGCGCAAATGATTTCAAGGACTTGAACTGCACAAACCGTCTCAGCACAGAGACACCCGTCCACGCCGTGAGACGGTGTCCTGCTGTTGCAGAGGTCGGAGTCGTCCGGTCACTTCCGGTTGACCGGAACCAGCTCGTCACTTCCGGTTGACCAGAACCAGCGTTGTCGCAGCGGTAGCGCCCTCTCGCTCTGGGCACCCGGCGGGTATGCAGTGAGATGGTGCGCGAATTACGACCTATAGGGTAGGGTCATCGGAAGGAGCCGTGGCGCGCACTCTCTCGTTCCAGGACTTGCCTCATGCTGAACCTGGGCTACGAGTACAAAGGTGGCTGCTACGTGCCCAGCTACCCTCCTCCAAAGCTGCCCCAGTCCATCCAGCCGTAGGTCCTCAGCGATTCAGCGGCAGGGAGAGTGTGAAGCTGGATCCTTCACCCCGCTGCGATCGAGCTGCTGGAGCGCCACCCTCGCCCGCCTCCGCTGCGCCTCCGCCGTGTCGCCGCTCAAGTGGTCTACACCGCCGTGACACGAGGCAAGAAGCTGGTGGTGCTGGTGGGAAGCAAGAAGGCGCTGGGGATTGCGGTGCGCAACAGGGAGCTTCAGAAGCGCTTCACGCAGCTCGTCGCGCGGCTGCGGGGGAAGCAGGATGGCTGTCTCATCAGGGCCCCAGCATGGCGCGCACCCCCCTTGATGCAGCGCGGGAGACTGGAAAGTGGAGTCGGTCCGTTGTACGCCCTGCCGCTGGTACGGTGATGACCTCGTGTGTTGGAGACCCTCATGATGGGACACGCTTGCTGCGCCACCCTCGGGCCATGGAGTGGGCTCGAACTCGACGGAACAGGCTTGCGGCGAGCCGTCATCCGCCTGGGCGGTCAGCTCGCCACGCTCCTCGAGGGTGTCAATCTGAAGGAACGCGACCGGATCGAACTCCCGGATTCACCGGAGCAGATACCCACCGAGGAGCTGAGTGCGCTTGCGACGCAGTGGTTCTCCGGCAGGACCGTGCTCTACTACAATACAGCGCACGGCAATCAGATTGAGTACTACGACCCGAGTGGCTGGTTGTACCTATGGTATCCGCGTAACAAGAGAGCCGTTCCCGGGGGCTGGTACATCGAGGGCGAGGATCTCTACGCTCGATACGGCCCAAACACATACAACCCTGTCACGCGTCGCTATGGCGGTGACTGGCAGCGGAGTTCGCTCGTCTCCATGATCCGCGACGTGGTCGACAGTGCGCCACGGGATGTCTTCGAACTCAGCACGGGGCGTGTCCCCTTCCCATTGCGCGCTCACCCTGCCTACCCGTCAATCGCAGCGGTGAAGCCTGAGCCCTAGCCGAGGCCTCCAGCGAGCCAGCCGAGCTCGGTGAGGGTGTGCAGCGGGCGTCCCTGCAGACAGATGACGCAGGACTCGCCGCGGTACAGCTTGGACCACTCTTCTGGGTTGGACCATGTGCTCATGCCGCATGCCCTCGACGTTGCTTCGCCTGCCGACCGCCCAGTCGGGGGGCTCCGCCCTGCCTGCGATGAATTGCGGCGAGCCTCGAAAACGAAGTGACGCGCTCAGCGCCCGGTGGTACCGGTGCCAGACCAGGAGAAGAGATGCGTCAGGTTTTCGGATGGATGATGGTGGTGGTTGTCTGCGGTGCGGCAGGAGCGGGCGCCAGCGCGGAGAAGCCAGACTCGCGGCTGCTGGAGGCAAAGGCAGCCTTTGATGAGGCAACGAAGCTCCATGAGGCAGGCAAGTATGCCGAGGCCCTGAAACGGGCCGAGCAGGCGCTCGCCCTCCGGGAGGCCGTGCTCGGAGGCACGCATCTCGAGGTCGCGAGCTGTCTGAACCTGATGGGTGATCTTTATCGGCGGCAACCGAACCCCCTGACCCACGCCGAGCCCTTGCTTCAACGCGCGCTCGCCATCCGCGAGGCGGCTCTCGGCAACAACCACGTCGACGTCGCCCAAACGCTCTACACCCTCGCAGCCCTCTACGAGGGACAGGGGCAGTACGGCCGGGCCGAGCCTCTCCTCCAGCGCGCCATCGCCATCCGCGAGGCAGTCCTCGGCAAGAACCACCCCGACGTCGCGGATGCGCTCCACCTCCTCGCCATCGTCTATAAGGCCCAAGGGTCGTATGCCCAGGCCGAGCCCCTCTTCCAGCGCGGGCTCGCCATCCGCGAGGCGGCTCTCGGCAAGGGCCACCCCCGTGTCGCCTCCTCGCTCAACAGCCTCGCCGCCCTCTACTGGGACCAGAGCTTGTACGACCGGGCCGAGCCGCTCTACCAGCGCGCGCTCGCCATCCGCGAAGCGGCTCTCGGCAAGAACCACCCCGAGGTCGCCCAATCCCTCAACAACCTCGCCAACCTCTACGCGGTCCAGGGGTTGTACGGCCAGGCCGAGCCGTTCTACCAGCGCTCGCTCGCGGTCCGCGAGGCGGCCCTCGGCAAGAACCATCCCGACGTGGCCCAGACGCTCAACAACCTCGCCGTCAGCTACATGTACCAGGGGTTGTACGGCCGGGCTGAGCCGATCTACCAGCGCGCCCTCGCCATCCGCGAGGCAGCTCTCGGCAAAGACCACCCCGACGTCGCCTCCTCGCTGCACAACCTCGCTCTCCTCTACTTGAGCCGGGGGTTGTACGGCCAGGCCGAGCCCCTCTTCCAGCGTGCCCTCGCCATCAAGGAGGCCACCGTCGGCAAGGGCCACTTCACCGTCGCCTCCGTGCTCCAGAACCTCGCCCTCCTCTACCTGTACCAGGGCTTGTACGACCGGGCCGAGGCCCTCTTCCAGCGCGCGCTCGCCATTCAAGAGGCGGCCTTCGGCAAGGAGCACCCCGACGTCGCCGTCTCGCTCAGCAACCTCGCCCTCGTCTACCTGTACCAGGACTTGTACGACCGGGCCGAGCCCCTCCTCCAGCGCGCCATCACCATCAAGGAGGCCGCCCTCGGCAAGAGGAGCCCCGAGCTCGCTGGCTCGCTCTCCAGCCTTGCCATCGTTTACGCGGACCAGGGGTTGTACGGGCGGGCCGAGCCCCTCTTCCAACGGGCGCTCGCCATCGAAGAGGCGGTCCTCGGCAAGAACCACCCCCAAGTCGCCCAGACGCTCAACAGCCTCGCCGTCCTCTACAGGAACCAGGGGTTGTACGGCCGGGCCGAGCCCCTCTTCCAGCGCGCCCTCGCCATTCAAGAGGCGGTCCTCGGCAACAGCCACCGCAACGTCGCCCAGACGCTCACCGACTTCGGACGGCATCGCCTGGCCCAGCAGCGCCTCGCCGACGCCCTGCCGCTCTTCACACGCGCCTTCTCCATCTCCGAGCAGCGCCTGCGCCAGGAGGCGCTCGACTTCTCCGAGTCGCGCCTCGCCGGCTTCCTCCAATATCTGCGCGCGGATGAGCAGGCGCTCTACTCACTGCTTCGCGCGTACCCACAGGACGCCCGCGCGCAGCGCCTGGCCTTCAGCGCCGTCCTCCTGCTCAAGGGCCGCTCCATCGAGGAGACGGCCCACATCTCCCGCACCCTCTACCGGCGCCTCGGGGCCGAGGACCTCGACACCTTCGAGCGGCTTCGTGGCCTTCGCACCCGGCTGGCCACTCTCTCTCTCGCGGGTCCCGGCTCCCTCACTCCTGAGGTCTACCAGCAGCGCCTCAAGTCGCTGGCGGAGGACGGCGACTCCCTCGAGGCAGACCTGGCCATCCGCTCCGCACCCCTCCGCTCCCTCACCGCACTGCCTCCTCCCGACGCCATCGTCGACCGCGTCGCCGCCTCCCTCCCCAAGGACTCCGCCCTCGTCGAGCTCGTCGCCTACAGTCACAGCCCCCTCGTCCCCAAACCCGGCACGGCCCGCGCGAAGATTCCCACGCAGCTCCGCTACCTGGCGCTGGTGCTCTTCCCCGATGGCTCCACCCGGGCCTTGGATCTCGGCCCCGCTGCTCCCATCGATCTCGCCGCCTCCCGCCTGCGCGCGGCCCTCGCACGCAACGACGCTCAGTTCCAAACCTCCGCCCGGGCCCTCTACCGGCTCGCCTTCCAGCCCCTGCTGCCCCTTCTGGGCAAGACCCGCCGCCTCTTCCTGTCTCCCGACGGGCAGCTGGGCCTCGTTCCCTTCTCCGCCCTCCACGACGGCCGCCGTTTCCTCCTCGACTCCTTCGACTTCATCTACCTCACCTCGGGCAGGGATCTGCTCCCGCGTCCCCAGGACATTCCCCTCGCGTCCTCTGTCTTCGTCCTCGCCGACCCGGATTTCACGGCCTCACCCCCAGCCGCTGCCTCCGCCTCCGGCCCTCTGCCCACGCCGGTCGAGCCCTCCGCCTCCCTCACGCGCTTCTTCTCCACCGCACGCTCCGACCTCGGCGCCAGCTCGTGGGTTCCACTGCCGGGCACTCGCCAGGAGGCCGAGAGCATTCAACGCCTCCTTCCCCAAGCGGAGCTCTTCCTCGGCCCCGACGCCTCCAAGGAGCGCCTGCTCTCCCTGTCCACCCCGGGCATCCTCCACCTCGCCACCCACGGCTTCTTCCTCGAGGATTCTCCCGCCCTCTCAGGCTCCCGCGCCGTGGGTTCCTTCGGTGCTCTGGGCGACAACCCCCGTGCCCCGCGCCCCCAGGAACCTCTCCTGCGCTCCGGCCTTGCCCTCGCGGGTGCACGCTCCCTGCCTCCTGTCTCCTCCTCGCCTTCCGTGCCCAGACCCGACGCCGCCCTCGTCACCGCCCTCGAGCTGGCGGGGCTCGATCTCTGGGGTACCCAGCTCGTCGTCCTCTCCGCCTGCGACACCGGCCGCGGGGATGTCAAACTCGGCCAGGGTGTCTACGGCCTTCGCCGCTCCCTCGTCGTCGCCGGCGCTGAGACCGTCGTCATGAGCCTGTGGAAGGTCAACGACGCCTCCACGAGCCAGCTCATGGAGGCGTACTACCGCAACCTCCTGGCCGGCCAGGGCCGCGCCTCCGCCCTTCGAGAAGCCATGCGCTCCTTGCGCCTCTCCCGGCCCCATCCCCACTACTGGGCTCCCTTCATTGCCCTGGGCAGTGATGCCTCCCTCCGCGCAATCGCTCCCCAGCTTCCATGAACGTGACCCCATGACGGCTCGCCTCGCTTCCTTCTTCTGCCTCCTCGTTGCTGTGCCCGCCGCCGCCAACGTGGCCGCATCCACGCGCACGCCGGCGGCTTTCACCCTGTCTCCGGGGACCGCGCGCACGCGCTCGGAGGTGCTCGGCGAGAAGCTTTCCTTCGACTGCTCGGGGGCAGAGCGCGAGGAGGCCTGTCGCTTCGAGGCGCGCTACCTGCTGCGCAACGGTACCTCCGAGGCGGAGGTCATCGACGCAGCCTTTCTGGGTATCCGTGTGCGCGAGGTGAGCGTGGAGTTCAACGGGGAGCAGCTCCCGGTGGCGGAGCGACAGGTGGACCCACCTGAGTCCGCCCCGGGCACCGGCGATGCCGCACAGGCCCCACCCTCCCCCGAGGAGGCGCTCGGGCGGCTCGCGCGCACCTCGGTGGAGCGTTTCGGTTTCACCCTCACGCTGCCGCCGGAGAAGGGAGGCGAGCTGGTGGTGCGCGGCGTGGTGCGGCTCGAGCGGCGCTTCCTGCCCTCGGGGTATGAGTGGCCCGCGGTGCAGGCGCGCCACGTGCTGCTGTCCTCCGAAGCGCGGCGGGCCACGCACTGGGACATCGACTACCTGCTGGGGCCCATCCGCACGTGGGCGGGCAGCCCCGAACTCCACGTCACGGTGCGCATCCCCTCGGCGTGGGAGGTGGGTAGCAGCCCGGACGCATACGCGCGCACGCGGCCGGAGGCTA
The DNA here is from genome assembly GCF_035629615.1 of Hyalangium sp. Lineage (GTDB taxonomy): Bacteria > Myxococcota > Myxococcia > Myxococcales > Myxococcaceae > Hyalangium. The sequence continues at coordinate 6,178 of NZ_DASPHO010000780.1, forward strand.
CGGGTTGGCAGGTCCGGCGCGAGGGCTCGCAGGCGGTGGCGGAGCGGCGCCTTGAGGCGGCGAGCGCGCCGGAGTGGCTCAACATCGCGCTCACGCAGCGCAAGCCGTGGTGGATTCCGGGCGGCGTACAGTTGGGAGTGGGTGCTCGGCTCGGGGACGGTTCCCGCTTCATGGCGCGGCTCGGCTACCAGCTCGCCGCGCCCGAGTCCTTCCTGCACTCGCTCTCGGTGGAGACGGACTTTCGCGAGCAGCTCGTCCTCACGCCGCTCACACAGTACGCAACGCCGCAGATCTTCATCATCCCGAGTCTCGGCCTCGGGGTGGGCGTGCCGGTGCAGGTGCTTCCCGAAGCCAGGCCGGGCTTGCGGTTGCTCGTAGACCTGCACTTCGGTCCGGTGGGAGCCGCGCTCAGCTGGGACCACCATCCCCGGCTGCGGGAAGGCTCGGACACCTTCTCGCGGCTCGCCCTCCTGCTCCAGGTAGGGCTGTAGGCTGGTATACGCGGTCATCGCCCGGACGGAGCCCTCGCAGCGCCCTGTCGCCGGCGAGCGCACCGTTCAGAGCGCTAGGCTTTCCTTGAGAAGGGCAAGACCGAAGGCCCACTGGCCGTCAGGTGTGCCGAACTTCACCTCGCCGGTCAACAGCTTCTCTACGAACTCGGCGAATGAGAGCGTGGCGGCGAGCGTCTCCGTGCCGCTGGCGCCGGGATGGTTCATTTGACGTGCGATGCACAATTGCACCGTACCGACGAATGCGGCCACCAGCCGGCGGGTGTAGCTCAGTCGGGCCGGGATTGCCGTCGCGGTTTCGCCATCGTAGGCCGAGAGCAAGCGCAAGCAGGCGTCCTCGTCCATGCGCAAGAAGACGGAGATGGCCGCGAGATCGTAGAGCGGGTCCGCCGGTCCGGCCAAGGCCCAGTCGAGCATGAGGATCGCTTCGCCGTCGTAGGCGATGTTGCTGGGGTTGACGTCGTTGTGGCCAAGCACCGGCGCGCGGTCGCTGAGCGGAGGAGCTTCGGCGAGGACGCGCTCGACCGCCGCGCCCACGAAGTCCGGCAGCGCGCAATCGGTCCGCAATTCCGCCCACATTTGCCTGAGGACTTGGCGGCGATCGGTTGCGACCGCGCCGACGGGAACGGGGAGCGCATGGATCCGCCGGATGAGCTGGCCAAGCTCAGTGAGCGCGGCTTCGTGCGTGCGCGGATCGAGATAGTGGCGCATGAACGACTGGTCGACGACGAAGGCCGACACGAACGCGCGCCGAGCCTCATCGACGTGGACAACCGGCGGCGCGATCCCCGCCTCGGCGGCCAGCCGCTGCAGGTGGACGGCACGGGCCCAATCGGCGTCGTCTTCATCGGGCGCGGCGATCTTGAGCACGAACGATCGCCCCTCAGCCTCGACCGCGTACACCCTCGCCCCGGACAGCCCATCCGCGATTGGCGTGATGGTGGTAGAAGGGCCTTTCAGATGGGCGGGCAGGCAGTCCTCGACTGTGGTCACCATGGCTGATGCGGGATACTGCCACAGCGGCCGCGGGGCGCACCAAGGCGTTCTTTCACCGGATCACCAACCGGTGCGGTTGAGCCTGGGCCTCTCCCCCGGGAGTTGATCCATACTCCGCGCATGCGCGCGCTCCGTACAGTCCTTGCCCTGCTTGCGTTGCCCCTGCTCGCCCAGGCCGCGGAGTACCGCGTCGGCCCCGGGCAGACCTATACCGCGATCGGCGAGGTCCCCTGGGAAGCGCTGGGTCCAGGGGACGTCGTCCTCATCCATGCGCGACCCATGCCCTACACGGAGAAGTGGGTGATTGGCCGCAACGGGACGCAGGCGGCACCCATCGCCGTGCGCGGCGTACCGGACGCACAGGGCAACCTGCCCATCATCCATGGAGAGGGCGCCACCACGCGCGCGCAGCTCAACTTCCCCAGCGAGCAGCGCGGCATCATCAAGATCGGAGCCTCCAACAGCCCGCCGGACACCTTGCCCTCCTACATTGTCATCGAGGGGCTGCACCTGCGCCGGGCCCGTGGCGCCTTCACCGGCCGCAACGGCGCCTCCACCTATGCCACCAACGCCTCCGGCATCTACCTGGAGAAGGGCGAGCACATCATCATCCGCAACTGCATCTTCGAGGACAGCGGCAACGGGCTGTTCATCGCGCCCAATGCGTCGGATGTGCTCATCGAGGGCAGCTACCTCCACGGCAATGGCAACCCGGGCAGCATCCTGGAGCACAACGCGTACACCGAGGCGCTCGGCATCGTGTACCAGTACAACCGGTTCGGCCCGCTGTGTGCCAACTGCCTGGGCAACAACCTCAAGGATCGCTCGGCGGGCACCGTCATCCGGTACAACTGGATCGAGGGCGGCAACCGGCAGCTCGATCTGGTGGAGTCGGGCAACGCTTCGTTCCGAGCTGATCCGTCATACCTGCGCACCTTCGTCTACGGCAACGTGCTGCTGGAGCCCGAGGGCGCGGGCAACCGGCAGATCGTCCACTTTGGTGGGGACAACGGCACCGAGCCGAACTACCGGGGCACGCTCTACTTCTGGAACAACACGATCGTCTCCAGCCGCACCGACCGAACGACGCTGCTGCGCCTGTCCAGCAACGCCCAGACGGCGCACGTGACGGGCAACGGGGTGTTCCTCAGCGCAGCGGACGGCACCACCCTCTCGCTCACCGACGCAGCGGGCGCGCTGCACCACGGCGGCAACTGGTACGAGCCCGGCTATGTGTCCTCCTTCGGGACCGTGACGGGCTCGGTGACGGATACGGGCGGCAATGTCACGGGAACCGATCCCGGGTTCGTGGACGCTTCGGGCCAGGACTTCCACCTCCTCGCCTCCTCACCGCTGCGCGGCGTGGCCGTCGCGCCTCCATCAGGGACGAGCGCCCACCTGCTGCAGCGTCAGTACGTGAAGCACCGCTCGAGCGAGGCTCGTCCCCAGGGCAGTGCGCTCGACATGGGAGCCTATGGCTTTGGCACGAGCGGCGGGGACGGTGGAACCGGGCCGAGCAATCCGGACGCGGGCACGGGAGCTCCTGGCGGCGGGGATGAAGAGGACTCGGGTGGGTGCGGCTGTGGCGCCACGGGGGGCGCTCCGCTCGCGCTGCTGCTCGTGGCCCTCTGGAGGTTCGGAGCCCGGAGAGGCTCTCCCAACAGCTGGACGCAGGCCTTCGGCAGGCCCCGCTGAGCACCGGAGAGCGGTAAAGCGGACTTCCGCTCCGTGCACATAGAGATCAAAAGCGGCGCGGACCGTTTCGATGACCTGGGTGCGAGTCCGGTCATCCGCCTCGTGAAGGATCTGGCCGCGGCGCTGGTGGCGACTCTGGCGCTTGCAAGGGTGATAGCCTCCCGAGATGCCGACCAGCCCGGCCGACCCCTACGCGACGCTCGCCCAACGCCTCGGAGGGCGACTCACCCGGCGGTGGACGCTTCACGGCGGGGTCTCCGCCAAGGTCCAGGCCCTCGAGCTGATCCTGCCTGACGGCACGACGGCTCGGGTGGTGGTTCGACAACACGGCGCGGCAAGCTGGAAGCCTCTGGAAGAAGGGGTCACATCCACCGAGCTCGAGGCCCTCAGGCACCTGCTCGAGCAGCGAGAGGCCGGCCAGGAGCCGCGGTTGACGGGGTCGGTGCTGCACGGGGACTTCTGGCCGGGAAACATCCTCTGGCAGGAGGACCGGATCGCGGCAGTCATCGACTGGGAGGACGCGGCCGTGGGCGATCCGCTCTCGGACCTGGCTTGTAGTCGCGTCGAGCTGATGTGTGCGTACGGTGAGGCAGCCATGGAGGCGTTCACGGCTCACTTCCTGGATCGCGCGGCGGCCACGCTGAGTCGGACTTTGAATTGAGCCTGAGTGAGGTTGGCGGAGGCTTCGTGATGAATAGGTCACATGGGCATCCGCCTTCACATACCTTTGTCTAATCTACTTTTTTGAAGCTGGCTGTGTATTGCGTTGGAGCATCCCCTGGCTCAATTCGCAGCCATCTCTTGCCATCCCCAGGCTCGTAGTTAACGTAGTAATATTTCGTAGTTAAATTCTCTTTGCATTCCGTTGCTGTCGCATCGCGATCGACATTCTTTGACCCATTGTTCCATCCATTGTAATGAGCTCTGCCAGCATAAAAAGTAAAAGAGCCACTTTGGGCAGTTGAGCCTGGATCAAATGCTACGGTGCCTTCAGCCTTGGTTGCTGCGTTGATAGTATAGCCTTCCGCCATATAATACATTTCGGCATCTCCGCCTGCTTTAAAGCGAAAGAATTTGCCACTTTGCCAGGCGGATTGCAGAAACTTTCCAGTATAACTATCCACTACGTTAACATAGGAAGTATAACCGTTTGCCCAGTCTCCTTCTAGACCTGCGGGAATTTCTGTGCGTGGCAAACTGTCAAGGTCTATGCTGTCATTATTATTGTTGTCCCCTTTGCAACTGCAGGCATTCAACAATAGAATTGCAATGCCGGAAAAAAAGATCAGTTTTTTCATGAAACACCTACTTAAGTATTGGGTTGATTGAGAGGTTAACAAGCCACGGCTCAGCCTGGCTGGAAGGAGGTCCCAATACCTTTTTCCCAAGGACCAAGCCGTGCCATTCAACCCTGCCCAATTTCCGGTTCCGCCGCAAGCCCTCAATCCAGTCCTTGGCATGTCCCCGAGGGCCTTGGCCTAGTACTACAGTTGTAGATGGGTATCCGCTGCTGCATCCCTTGCTCCAGAAAGCCATTACCTACGGCGGCGTTCTCGGCATAGCCGGTGATGAACAGTACCTTTAGCTGAGGGCGAGTGACCCGGGCGGCATCCGCCACCTGCCTGCCGTTCAACCCTCCCGGAAGGCCCACATCTGTGAGGAGGAGATCGATTCGACGATCGAGTCCGGAGCGGGAGACTGATTCAGAGGGAGCCCCGAGTGTAGCGCCAGCGACTGAAGCTGGCAGCCGCCTTGCAGTTGGCCCCACGGCGAGGTTGGCGGAGGCGGCAGGGCCAGGCTGGCCGGAGGAGAGGGGCGGGGGCGCGGGTGGGGATGGAGGAGTTGCTGAGGCGACTGGTGGGGGTGAAGGGGTTGGTGGTGCGTGGGGCGCGCTTCGAGTCTCATGGGGTGGAGGTAGAGGTCCGCCCCCGCCAGCGCCGCGCCCGGTGTGGAGAATGCGGTCGTCCTTGCCCCGGCTACGACACGGCGGCCAGCCGGCTGTGGCGGCACCTGTCGCTGGGGCGTACGGTGTTCTGGCTGCGCTACGCGCCGCGCCGGGTGCAGTGCCGCGAGCACGGGGTGAGAGTCGAGCGAGTGCCCTGGGCCGCCCACGACTCGCACTTCACCCGCGAGTTCGAGAAGATGACGGCCTGGCTGGCCCAGCGCATGGACAAGACTGCTACCTGCAGGCTCATGGGCATCAACTGGCGCACCGTAGGCACCCTCGTCCAGCGCCTGGTCACCGCGCGGTTGGACCCGGCCCGGCTGGAGGAGCTGTACGTCATCGGCGTAGACGAGCTGTCCTTCCGGCGCCACCACGAGTACGTCACGGTGGTGGTGGACCACCTGAAGAAACGAGTGGTGTGGGTGGGCGAGGGCAAGGGGGAGAAGACGCTGCAGCAGTTCTTCGATGAGCTGGGAAAGGAGCGCTCGCAGGCGCTCACCCACGTCACCATGGACTTGGGCGCCGCCTACCGGGCCGCCGTGGAGGCGCGAGCTCCTCAGGCTCAGAAGGTGTTCGACAGGTTCCACGTGCAGAAACTGGCCAACGAGGCGCTGGACACGGTGCGCCGACAGGAGGCGGGCCTGCTGGGCGGCACGGCCGAGGGCCAGGCCCTCAAGAGGAGCCGCTGGGCGCTGCTGAAGAACCCCTGGAACCTCACCCAACGCCAGGGACAGAAGCTGTCCGAGGTGGCGCGCACCAACCGCCGCCTCTACCGCGCCTGGCTCCTCAAGGAGAGCCTGGCCAAAGGGCTGTCCTACCACCAGCCCCTGCGGGCCGAGCAGCACCTGGACGGCTGGGCCCAATGGGCCTCGCGCTCCAAGCTCAAGCCCTTCGTCAAGCTCAGCAAAACCCTCCGCCGCTTCAAGCACTGCATTCTGGCCTACATCTCCACCGGCCTGAGCAACGGCCTCGTCGAAGGGCTCAACAACAAGATTCGCCTCATCACCCGCAGCGCCTTCGGCTTCCACAGCGCCAAGGCGCTCACGGCGATGATCCACCTGTGCTGTGGTGGCATCCCTCTGACACCGCCCCTGCCCGTGCTGGCGTAACGCACCCACCTCGGTGGGCAGCAGGGGGACTCACGGGCCTGCCGCCAGCGCATCGGCCGAACCTGTCAGACAACCAGACAGGTTTGGCAAGAGTGCGCCAGCGGGGAGCCTCGCAGCGGTTGAACTCACAGCGACCCTGGCAGAGCGGGACGGCCGGCGCGGGAGGACCCGTCAGCCGACGGCTCAGGATACCCCACATCTCAACCCGTCAGGTAGACCTCTTGCTTACCTACCGAATGAGGCAGTTGCGGGTTGCGAAGCGGCCCAGTGCGTGATCTGGCG